>DATEMN010000118.1:0-2193 GCA_035275565.1 Pseudonocardiaceae bacterium
GTGATGCCAGAGCGCCCACAGGTTCGCCCCGGGCGACGAGAGACGGGCTGGTTGCTCCGATCGCCGGTGGCTGATGGCCCGTTCGGACCGCGCGGTGTCTCAGGGTGCGGGTCGCCGGGCTACGACGTGCCGGTCCCTTGAGGCGACCTGGCACACTCAAGAATGAGAAACACCGATGGTGATCGGAGAACCAGACAACCATGGACTCGCCGCTGCTGCTGCCCCTGTTGTTCGTCGCCGTGCTCGCGTTGCCCCTGATCCTCGGCTCCCGCCGGCAGAAGCGGGCGATGGCCGAGGCACAGCGGCTCCAGAGCTCGTTGACTGAGGGCGACCGGGTGATGACCACCTCAGGCATGCATGGCACCGTCGTGGGCAGTGCTGAGGAGACCACGATCGACCTGGAGATCGCCCCGGGAGTGCGCACCACCTGGTTGCGCGCCGCGATCCGGGAGAGGCTTACCGAGACGGACGAGCCGGCAGCCACCAGTGCGCCGCTGGCGGCCCCCGTCGATGACGGCGCTCGCCCGGACAAGCCCTGATCTGACCTGGTGCGGGGCGCTACGCTCCGCACCAGGACCCCACCGCACGCGCTGATGACCGCGATGGCACAGTGACACTTGCGGCAGGTCGCTGGTGATGGCGCCCGGCGCAATCCGCTGTGAACGAGGAGAACCACCCACTGTGTCATTACCGGCCGGGCAATCCCCCCCCTGGCGCAACTTGGCGATCTTCGCTGGGGTTGTCGCTGTCCTCTATTCGCTGGTCTTCTTCACCGGCGGTGGGGATCCGACCCCCAAGCTGGGTATCGACCTGCAAGGTGGCACCCGGGTGACTCTCACCGCTCGCACCTTTGATGGCCGGCCACCGTCGCGGGAGTCGCTGGACCAAGCTCGGCAGATCATCGAGCAACGGGTCAACGGCATCGGGGTAAGCGGAGCAGAGGTCGTCCTCGACGGGGACAACCTGATCATCACGGTGCCGGGTGAGAACGGTGACCAGGCCCGCACCCTCGGGCAGACCGCGAGGCTGTACTTCCGGCCGGTGCTGTCCGAGGTGCCGGCCGGGCCGCCCGAGCCGGTCCCTGCAGGTCAGGCTCCCGGGGATAGCGGATCGGCCCCACCTGGAATCTCCGACCAGCCGCCGGTCACTGATGGCGCACCGGCACCAGTGCAGCCCCAGCAGGTACAGCCGCCGTTGGACGAGCCGACCACCGAGCCGACCGCGCCTGCGGCCCCCCCGGTATCTCCGACCCCCGCCGCACCGTCGCCTAGCCCGAAACCCCCAGTCGGCACGGCTCCGGCGGACTCCGCCGATCCCCAGATCGCCGAGCAGATCCGGCAGGCCCGAGAGCGGCTACAGAGCCAGGACCCGATAGCGCAGCAGCAGGTGTTGGCCACCCTGGACTGCGCTGCGCCCAACCCGTTGCGCGGCAACGATGACCCGAACCTGCCGTTGATCACCTGCGACCAGGATCGCACTGCCAAGTACCTGCTAGGGCCAGCGTTCATGTCCGGCGAGCAGATCGCCAATGCGTCGTCGGGCTTGAACTACGAGGGCACGGGCTACGAAGTACGGCTGGACCTCAACCGTCAGGGTGAAGACATCTGGAGCCCGTACACCGCGAACAATGTCGGCAAGCAGGCCGCGTTCGTGCTGGACACCGAGGTGGTGTCGGCGCCTCAGATCAATGGACCGATCCCGCCCGGTCAGCAGACCAGCATCACGGGCAGCTTCACTCAGGCCGAGGCCAAGAACCTGGCCGACATTCTCAAGTACGGTTCGCTGCCGCTGTCGTTCCAGTCCTCGGAGTCCGAGACCGTCTCGGCCACGTTGGGCCTGGCCTCGTTGCGCGCGGGGCTGCTCGCCGGCGCGATCGGGCTGGCCGTGGTGTTCGTCTACTGCCTGTTCTACTACCGGGTGCTTGGGGTGTTGACGATCTTGTCCCTGGTGCTGTCCGGACTGATCGTCTACGCCGTCCTGGTCCTGCTCGGACGATGGATCGGGTTCACCCTGGATCTGGCGGGTGTCGCTGGCCTGATCGTCGCCATCGGCATCACGGCGGACTCGTTCGTCATCTTCTTCGAACGGCTCAAGGACGAGGTCCGGGACGGCCGCACGTTCCGCTCGGCCGTGCCCCGGGCCTGGGCCCGTGCCCGGCGCACCATCCTGTCCGCCGATGCGGTGAGTTTCCTG
>DATEMN010000119.1:0-2213 GCA_035275565.1 Pseudonocardiaceae bacterium
CGCCCGGACTCACGCCTGATGACCAGACGCCCGGAACCATGGTGCACCTCGCAGACGGCCTCGATCTCCACCCAGGGATCACCCACGACGCGCACCCCGCACACCGGCGACACCCCGGCTTGCTGGCTGTGCGATTCCCACCCACGGGGTGAACAACGCCAGATGCACCCGGCACCACACAGTGCAGGGCCAGCGGCGGCGACGCCCCCACCGTTTCGGGCACGCGGGACACCGCCCATATCGAGGTGGCTGGTGCGGCAGCAGCACCGCCCGCAACGCATCGACCAGTGCCGGGTCGTTGCCGGTGCGTTCCAGCTCACCCAGGCGACCCCACACGGCGCCGACAGGGTTGCCGTGCCGGGGCAGCCCAGCGAGGAACCGCTGCGTGGTCTCCGGCAAGCCGGCGCCACGGTGCCGGATCATCATCGCCCGCTGGTGGGGTTGGCCGGCTGCTGGATCACCCGCCGACGCTTCACCAGCTCCGCAACCAGGGTGTCGTTTTCTGCGTTGGCGCCCCGGTCGGCGTTGTCGAGGAACAGCTTCGCCAGAGCTTCCCCCGGGGTGAGGGGAGGGTCAGCGGGGGAGCCCGTTGCGGGTGCGTCAGTGGTGGTGTCGGTCACGATTGACGAGAATGAACGGGATTGAATCCCGTGGTTTGCAGCGCTGAAACGTGCCTCCTGACGGGTTACACGGGCAGTCCCGCGCGGTAGGCCATCCCCCGCAGCTCCCGACCTAACGCGTCTCGGCGGGACCGGGGCAGCAGTTCGGCGAGCGTGTCCTGCACGAACGGGTTACGGCGAAACCGCTCCGGGAACAACTGCTCTGCCGTCCGCAGGGCCCTCACAGCCTTGTCGTAGCGTCCCCGGGTCCGGGCGAGGGCCTGGCCGTACTCCATCCAGTACCCGGCCTTGCGAGCCACGATCGAGATCTCTTGCGGGCGCACGCCGTCTCCGATGCGCACCGCACGGTCTGGCTCGCGAGCTTCCAGCGCTAGCACCATTCGCCGCACGTCGACTTCCGCCGGTCCGACAACGTAGCCGAGCCGATCATCGGCCGCATCGAACCGCTGGGCCAGCTCGGTAGCGGTGTCCATCGGTGCATCCACCTCACCGAAACGTTTGTCCACCGCTGCAACGAGCGCTTGCGTCATGGCGAGCCCACAGATAACACCAGCCGTAGCTGATGTTGTCGCAGGCAGTACGACGGAATCTAGCTCCGCTTGAGCCAAGTCGAGCATGCGATCAGTCAGCAACGCGACGGTGGTACCCCACGCAGCTACAGCCAGAGTGGTCCTGTCACCGTGTTCACAGGCCGCGTCCCGCGCCAAAGTCGCTGCCTTTATCCGCAACTCAGGTGCGCCCGCGTCGTGCAGCCAGTGAGCGACCGTATCGACATGCAACAAAGTGGCTAGCGCCAACATCTCTCCGACGTCACGACCAGCGGCGATACTGGCATGCACATCTGTGACCAAGGCGGGCAAGCGGACGCCGACAGCTGCGAAAAGGCCCCGTCGCCGCGCCTGTTGTACGTAGGCAATCCTCTCGCGTAACACATCAACGGAGAACACCCGCCCGCCGTCAAGGTGGCCGAGTTCCACAGCTGTCAGCGCGTGGTGCACCACCTCTAAGGCATCATCTTTGTCTTTGTTTCCGCTGTCCGGCGTCAGGTTCTCCTGCGTCCCGGTTAGCTCGGATGGTGCGATTTGCAGAGCGTCAGCCAACGCGACGATCTCCGAGCGGCTGTCCAGCGCGCGCAGGCCGTTCTCGATCCGGCTCAGAGTCGCAGTGCTCATCCCGGACAGCCCCGCAACAACCGCCAGCGACTTATCCCGGGCCTTGCGGATCTGCCGAAGCCGCCGACCTATCGTGCGCGCTTCGTCGCCAGCATCCACCGGACACCACTCCCATCGCCGAGGTGATCTCCCCCGCCGATGCCCCGGGACCGTCGCCCCGGGGCGTATACCTCGGCGAAGAGGTAGCGACAAGGCTACGCCCGGCGCCCCTGGTGGACACTGCGGGCGTGGATCACGACGACGTGGTGGCATTACTCGAAGCGATCTTGACCGACATCCCACGGCTGGACGGGGCTACCTGCCGCGGTCGGCATGAGCTGTTCGACCCGATCCGCGGCAAACGATCACCGATACCAGCACGAGGAACGGATACGGCTAGCGAAGGCCGCCCGGATCTGCGCCGGATGCCCCCGTGATCCAC
>DATEMN010000120.1:0-13372 GCA_035275565.1 Pseudonocardiaceae bacterium
CTGCGTCGAGGTCGCGCCCGCACCGGCCGGTGTCCTGGTGCGCGACTCCAAGAATGCCGCCGGCCCCACGCTGGCCGTCACCATCACGGCCTGGCGGGCCTTCCTGACCAGCGTCACCCCCTGACTACGACCCGCAGCTCACTTCGATGATCGAACTCGCGGTGCGGCACTAGCGGCAGGTGGGCCGGTAGGGCAGGCCGGGATGAGCCGGGTCCAGTTCTCCCGGCTGGGGACTCCGGTGATGTGGCAGAGCCGGTCGGTGACCCGGATCGTGCCAGGGTCCACAACCGCATGGTGTGGTCGGCGCTGCCGGTGGCCAGGGTCTGCCCGTCCGGGCTGAACGCCAGCCCGTTGACGTTGTTGGTGTGCCCGGTGAGGGTGGCGATCAGCTGATGGGCTAGCACGCCTCACAGCCGCGCAATGCCGTCGCGAAACACTGGAGACACCTCGCACTTAGTGCCTCCGGCGCCACCACTGCCGGGCTGTAAGCAGGATCCAATCCCGGAGGAACCAACACCAGCTCAACACCGCAACACCCAGCAGAACTCGCCTTGCGACCCGCACAGCAACCCCCTGCCAACGATCTACCACCCGTACACAGCATTGAGTATGAGGACAGTGAAAGTCTACGACTATGACGTCGACCGGAAGCGGCCAGGCACGCTGGCTCCCCCGATGAGTCTATGACCACCGCGACCATTTGCGCAAGATGTTCCCCGCACCAGCCGCAAGGAGGTCCACGGCCACAAAGCCTACGGTCACACCATCAACCACCAAACCGGCTAGGCACCGTTACCCATCACCCGAAGCCAAAACGGCACCCATCACGGAGAACCAGACATGCTCGATTATTCGCTATCTGTCCTGCCTGTAGTGGGCGCAGTGTGGGTCATTCACCGGGCAGATGAGCGGGTCGTAGTCTGCGGTGAGCCGGTTCGTCACGAACTCACCGGTAGGTGGCTCCTCGGGTTTCAGCCATCGCGCGAGTGCCACGATCGTCACGCTCGTCGCTCCCCCGCGCCGCAGAGTCAGAGCCGCGGACTGGGCATTGCCACCGCTGGTCCAGGTGTCCTCAAGCAGCAGGACGTGACGACCTCGCACCTGGCTGTCCTCGGCGAGCACGAACCGGTCAGCGCTGGTCGTGCGTCGGTCCAGATCTGCACGCGCACTGGTCAGCAGCCGGATCTCGGATAACGCCAAGCCTGTCCGTTTCGCCACTACACGCAACGGATGCTCACCAGTCCGGTCGGTGCGAACGGACGGCACGAACGCCCACGCGTCGATGTCGTGACCGAGCCGGTGCTCGATGCACCCACCGTGGACGTCCACCGCAGCAAGCATCAGGTAGCTGAGCAACGTTTGGTTGTGCCTGGCAGGTGCCTCGATGTCTTTGTAGCTGTGCATGAGGTAGCCGGACTGGCGTCCCCGGATCGCGTAGCAGACGCAGACGACGAGATCCGCCAGGCCAGCGCCGAACTCCTGCTGGTCACGCCGGCAGCGTAGACACAGATCGAAGGCGGGCTTGATCGGCGTCACACACACGGCACACGTCACGTGGGGCTCGCGCACCACATTGCGCAGGTAGCCGCCGACCTCCGCGACCAGCCGCTCGCGGATCGTCCTGCTCCCCGTGGGGGACAGCCGACCCCCGAGGCTCATCCGTCGGCGGCGAGCACGCCGGTCAAGACGTCATCGAGATCGGGACGCAACGCGGCGACGACGTCTAACGTCTCGTCCACACTGGACACGACGTGCACGCCCGGCCGGTGTTGCAGCGCTTTGGCCCACTCGTTCGCCAACACCACACAGTCACGCAGAATCACTGGCCGGCCATGCTCGACACCCACCCGGGCCTGGATTCGGGCACCACTGGTCTCCCCCGCCTCGACGACGATCGTGGCTCGACCGTAACCGCTCATCGTGGCGTTGCGCAGCGGGAACGTTTTCTTGGTCGCCGCGGCATCAGGCCAGAACTGAGACAGCACGAGGCATTGCTCTGCGATGCGCTCCTGCAGATCACGGTTCACGGCCGGGTAGGCGCGGTGGATCCCGGTGCCGAGCACCGCAACCGTCCGCCCACCGGCGTCCAGCGCCGCGATGTGAGCGACGGTGTCAATACCTGCTGCCAGCCCAGAGACGACCGTGATCCCGGCCGACACCAGCGCTGACGACATCTCCGATGCCCAGGCCAGGCTGCCGCTGCAGGCTCGCCGGGATCCGACCACGGACACCGCCAGCTCACCGGGGCGCAGGGTACCCCGGCTGAAGAGCACGGGTGGCACCTGGTGGATCTCACGCAGCTGCGCTGGGTAGGAAACGTCGCGGAAGGTATGCACGCCCAGCCCGGCCGTGCGCCAGCCAGCGATCTGCCGAGCGGCCTCAGCGATCAGCGCGGATGGGTCGGTGTCGAAGAGCGAACGCTCGTGACGCACTTCCCACACCGCGCGGGCGCTGCCCGCTTCGATGATCTCGGTGACGATCTCGGGCCATGACGCGGCCCGCGACCGCTCCTGCATCAGGGCGACCAGCGTCGCCCGCTCCCGGTCATCCCACGGCGGCATTCGGCGCAGCCTAGAGGTACCGATAGTGATCACACCCGGCCTCCCACTCGTGCGGGTCCAGCCCCAGGATATCGAACATTTGTTCGGCTCGCACGATCCCGCGCTGGCTCGCTTCACCACCGAACTACCGTCAGGCCCATGACTCATGCCCCCGAGCTGGTGCACCTGGCCGTGCAGTCCGGGATCGCCACCATCACGCTGGACTCCCCCGCCAACCGCAACGCGCTGTCGCAACGGCTGCGGGCCGAGCTACGCGACGCCCTGGAACGCAGCGCCGGCGACGACTCGGTGCGGGTAGTGGTGCTCGACCACACCGGGCCGGTGTTCTGCGCCGGGATCGACCTCACCGAGCCTCCGGATGCCGTCAAAGAGCTCCCCGGCATCCTGGAGCGGATCCGGACGCATCCGAAACCGGTCGTCGCCAAGCTGGCCGGGCACGCCCGCGCCGGTGGGATCGGCCTGACAGCGGCGGCCGACATCGCCGTCGCCGCACACGATGCCACCTTCGCGTTCACCGAGGTACGTCTCGGTGTGGTGCCTGCCGTGATCTCGGTGACGGTGCTGCCCCGGCTGTTGGCCCACGCGGCACACGAGTTGCTGCTCACCGGGGAGACCTTCGACGCCACCCGAGCCGTCGCCGTCGGCCTGCTCAACAGCACCGTGCCAGCCGAGCAGCTCGACGCCGAGGTGGACCGCTACACCGGGATGCTCATCAGGGGCGCCCCCGAGGCGCTCGCCTTGACCAAGCAACTACTGCGCGCGCCGCCGCAGGACTTCACGGCGATGCTGGAACTCTCCGCCACCCGCTTCGCGTCAGCGGAAGCCCAAGAAGGCATCCACGCCTTCACCGAAAAGCGCTCCCCATCCTGGATCCCTACCACCTGAAGGCACAAACACCATTCGGATCCGAATGGCGATCCGGAACTCACGTGTCGGCGAGTACTACCGACAGCGGGCGGCGTGGGTTGGCTGCGGTTGCGTCTTCGAGCACGGCGAGCACGGCGCGGTAGCCGTCGGGGTCGGCGGTCTCGAGTTGACGGTGACCGGCCCAGATCAGCACGTGCTCGCCGGCGGGCTGCCAGGACAGGTCGATGAGACAGTCATGCAGCGCGTCGAGGTTGCGGCCGTACCAGACCGGGAAGTTCAACACGGCCCCGATCGCGTCCAGCGCATCGGCCTTGCTGGTCACCGGCCCTACCACGTGGACCAAGTCCCCCCGTTCCCGGGCTACGGTGAGCGCGCGCGCGGCATCGGGGACGTAGTGCAGCATGCGCCTCACCGCTGCGGATCAACCACGACAAAGGAAATGTAGTGATCGCCGGTGTAGAACAGCTCGGAGGTACCGCCAGTGATCAGGCGGCGAGGACCCCGGTCGGGCTCGCCTGGCGTCGGGACGGTGTACTCCCGGTAGAAGCTGGGTTGCTGCTTGGGTAACCGACCCTCCCGGTTGCCGAACACCGTCCCGTCCTGCCAGTACGGGAACGGACCACCAGCCTGGATCAGCTGCCACACCTCGGTAGCCTGCGGCGGTAACTGCGACATCGCCCGCACCTGCAGACCAGCCGCCGAGGCGACCACCGTCGGCCGGTCAACACCGGACAGCACCTGCTGGCCGAACCAGCCGCCAGCCACCAGCACGAGCAGACCGATCAGTGCCGCGCTGACCCGCCGACGGGAACTCACTGATGCTCCTCGGCGCCCTGGGCATCGGCGTAGCGGTGGCCAAGCCGGTCAAAGACCCAGCCGAACACCCGGTCGACGACCCGAGCCGCCCACCAGCAGACCGGCAACAGCACCAGCATGAGTAAAGCCACTTGAAAGGCGAGCCCGAGCTGGATGAGCCACAGCTCCACCCCGTCCCACCAGCGGATAGCGGCTTCCCAGCCAGCCCACAGCACGAACGCAGGGTAGCTTGCCCGGATGTGCCAGCCGACGGCCGGCATTAGGTTGGGCGCATGTTCGCCGTCTATGCCACCGAGCCGAATCGCGAAGACCCGCTGGCTTCGCTGCGCATCGGAGACCGCCCCGATCCGGAAGTACCCGACGGTCACGTGGCGGTCACCGTTGCAGCGGCCACGCTGAACCTGCACGATCTGTGGACGCTACGCGGAGTGGGCATCAAACCCGAGCAGTTCCCGATGATCCTGGGTTGCGACGGTGCCGGCGTGCTGCCCGACGGCTCCGAGGTGGTGATCTACCCGGTGATCACCAGACCGGACTGGACCGGCGACGAGACGCTGGATCCGCACCGCACGCTGCTCACCGAGAAACTGCAGGGAAGCTTTGCCGACATAGTCGTCGTACCGGAGCGAAACGTGCTGCCCAAACCGGCGTCGCTGACCTTTCCGGAGGCGGCCTGCCTGGGCACCGCCTGGCTCACCGCCTACCGGATGCTGTTCGTGAAGTCCGGGCTGCGACCCGGCCAGACCATGCTCGTACAAGGTGCCTCGGGCGGGGTGTCCACTGCCCTGATACAGCTTGGCCGGGCCACCGGGATGCAGGTGTGGGTGACCGGGCGCACCGAGGAGAAGCGGGCACTGGCCTGCTCGCTGGGCGCGCATCAGGCGTTCGAGCCCGGTGCGCGGCTGCCCGAGCGAGTGGACGCGGTGTTCGAAACCGTCGGCAAGGCCACCTGGTCGCATTCGGTGAAAACACTCAAGTCGGGCGGCATCATCGTCTGCTCCGGCGCCACCACCGGCGACGCCGACCGCGCCGAGCTACACCGGCTGTTCTTCCTGCAACTGCGGATGGTCGGCTCCACCATGGGCACCCGCGACGAGCTGGGTGACCTGCTGTCCTTCCTGGACGTCACCGGGCTACGCCCGCACATCGGCGCGGTACTGCCCCTGTCCGACGCCGAGCAGGGCTTCAAGACGATGCTCGACGGCGACACCGCCGGCAAGATCGTCTTCACTCGCTGATCCAAAGGCGACGTTACGGGTGCAGGCCATCCAGCAGCCGGGCCGGAATGATCGTGATCGGGAAGGGCCGCTCAGTGGTGAACTTCTCGTCCCCGCAGACTCGCGCCACCTCCTGGTAGCGACCCTGCGAGTCGAGCTCGAAGACGGTCAGCCCGCCGGGCGGCTCCGGATCGACCACCCAGTACGAAGCGACTCCCATCCGCTCGTACGCGGCCTTCTTGTTGTTCAGGTCGTTGAGCGCGGTGCTCGCGGACAGCACCTCGACCGCGAGCACCGGCGCGACCGGCAGGTTCTTCGGCGTGAGGTCGACGTAGCGAGCCACCAGAATGTCGGGCTGGAGCTCGTTGCGGACCGAGGTCCGCACGCCGAACGGTGCCGCCAGCACACGGAACTCGGCCGGGCAGGCATTCCTGAGCTGCCCGAGGAGAGCGGCGCTGCTCTCCTGGTGGTACCAGCCGGGAGCCGGAGTCACGATGAGTACCCCGTCGATGAGTTCGTAGCGGTGGCCGTCATCGGGCATTGCCTCCAGGTCGTGCACCGTGAACGGGCGACCTGCGGCGACCCCGGCGAAGCTCGGGTTTGCACTCATAGCTCTCATGGTCCCCCTCCTTGCTTGCGGAGCCAACCCTGCCACGCACCACCGACAGTTTCTGGGGCGCTACGACTTCTTGCTGGGCTTCGCGGCGTCGTTAGTGGACAACGCGGCGACGAATGCCTCCTGAGGGACCTCGACCCGGCCGATGGTTTTCATGCGCTTCTTGCCCTCCTTCTGCTTCTCCAGCAGTTTGCGCTTGCGGGTGATGTCACCGCCGTAGCACTTGGCCAGCACATCCTTGCGGATGGCGCGGATCGTCTCCCGGGCGATGATCCGGGAACCGATTGCGGCCTGGATCGGCACCTCGAATTGCTGGCGCGGGATGAGCTCGCGCAACCGGGTCGCCATCGACGTGCCGTAACCGTAGGCGGCCTCGCGGTGCACGATCGCGGAGAACGCGTCCACCGGCTCGCCCTGCAGCAGGATGTCCACCTTCACCAGGTCGGCGATCTGCTCACCGGATTCCTCGTAATCCATCGAGGCGTAACCGCGGGTGCGGGACTTCAGCGCGTCGAAGAAATCGAACACGATCTCGGCCATCGGCAGGGTGTAGCGCAACTCCACCCGCGACGCCGACAGGTAGTCCATTCCTAACAGGGTGCCGCGGCGGCTCTGGCAGAGCTCCATGATTGTGCCGACGAATTCCGACGGGGCGATGACAGTGCAGCGCACCACCGGCTCGTGCACCTCGGCGACCTTGCCGTCGGGCCAATCCGCGGGATTGGTGACGGTCTGCTCGGTGGCGTCGTCGCGCACCACCCGGTAGACCACATTGGACGCGGTGGAGATCAGGTCGAGGCCGAACTCGCGCTCCAACCGATCCCGGGTAATCTCCAGGTGCAGCAGGCCGAGGAACCCGCACCGGAAACCGAATCCCAGCGCGGCGGAGGTCTCCGGCTCGTAGCTCAGCGCGGCATCGTTAAGCCGCAGCTTGTCCAGCGCCTCGCGCAGATCCGGATAATCCGAACCATCCATCGGGTACAGGCCGGCGAACACCATCGGCTTGGGGGTGCGGTAGCCGGGCAGTGCCTCGGTGGCCCCCTTGCGCTCGCTGGTGACCGTGTCCCCGACCCGGGACTGCCGGACGTCCTTCACCCCGGTCATGAGATAACCGACCTCGCCCACGCCCAAGCCGTCACACGGCTTCTGATCGGGCGAGATGATGCCGACCTCGAGCAATTCGTGAGTGGTGTTGGTGGCCATCATCCGGATCCGGTCCCGCGGGGTGATCCTGCCGTCCATCACCCGGATGTAGGTGACCACGCCTCGGTAGGAGTCGTAGACCGAATCGAAGATCATCGCCCGGATGGGCGCCACGGCGTCCCCGACGGGCGCCGGGACCACCCGGACCACCTCGTCAAGCAGCTCCTGCACACCCTGCCCGGTCTTCGCACTGACCCGCAGCACGTCGTCGGGCTGGCAGCCGATGATATGCGCCAGCTCCGCGGCATACCGGTCCGGCTCCGCCGCCGGGAGGTCAATCTTGTTGAGCACCGGTATGATCTTTAGATCCTTCTCGAGTGCCAGGTACAGGTTCGCCAGCGTCTGCGCCTCGATCCCCTGCGCGGCGTCCACCAGCAGCACCGCGCCCTCGCACGCCTCCAATGCTCGGGACACCTCGTAGGTGAAGTCAACGTGGCCAGGGGTGTCGATCAGGTGCAGCACGTGGTCGACCCCGTCGACCTGCCAGGGCAGCCGGACGTTCTGCGCCTTGATGGTGATGCCGCGCTCACGCTCGATGTCCATCCGGTCCAGGTACTGCGCACGGTAGTTACGGGCGTCGAGCACGCCGGTGAGCTGCAGCACGCGGTCGGCCAGGGTGGACTTGCCGTGGTCGATGTGCGCGATGACGCAGAAGTTGCGGATCAGCTCGGGAGGGGTGAACGTCTTGTCGGCGAACGTGCTCACTCAGTATTCCTCGATGGCGTTAGGGGATCATGTCATGGTCGCACGCCACTCAGAACACGCTCCGGGCCGCTCGCCGGAGACTGACCGGGCTGTTCGCTCTCAGCTGCGTGACGGCGACCGAGCGCAGCAGGGATGATCGGAAGGAAGAACCCCCGCCAGGAGGAGGCCCACCGTGCCGATCGTTCCGCTGCCCACCTTAGGACGCCGGGAAGCCGCCGCTGCCGCACTCGCCGCCAAACATCGCCTCCAGGTGTCGTGGGCGTCCATCGCGAAGACCCTGGACCGGTCTCTGGTGTGGAGCACGTCGGCCGTCCTGGGCCAGCAGCCGCTGGACGCCGAACAGGCCCGGGCCGTGGGACGCCTGCTGAACCTGGACGACGACGTCGTCGACGCCCTGCAGCTACCACCGGTGCGTGGCGCGGACACGGTCGATACCACCGAACCGGTGGTCTACCGGCTGCAGGAGATGGTGCAGGTCTACGGCAGCACGCTGGCTGAGCTGATCCGCGAGGAGTTCGGTGACGGCATCATGAGCGCCATCGACTTCGAGCTGTCCTTCGAACGCCGCGAAGACCCCCACGGTGACCGGGTGCGGTTGGTGCTGGACGGGAAGTTCCTGCCCTACCGGGTTTTCTGAGCGCTTGCCGATCGCTGGTCAACGCGCAGCGGATGGTCGGCAGGCACCTCGACAAGCACCAGCCGCAGACCGTCCGGATCGGCGATCCACATCTCCTCGAGCCCCCACGGTTCCCGACGCGGCTCCCGGAGCACCTCGACCCCCCGCTGGATGAGCTCGGCTGCTGTGGCGGCCAGGTCGCGAACCTGCAACCACACCGCGGTCGCCGCACTCGGGTCCGCAGCAGACTGCCCGGACACCTCGAGGAAACCGCCCCCGAGGGCGAAGACCGTGCCGCCGGGGAACTCGCGGTGAATAGCGAGCCCGAGCATGTCGCGGTAGAACGCCGTGGAACGCTCGCGGTCTCGCGGGTGGAGCAGGATGCGACTGCCCAGTACTTCCATCCCCCTGTCCTACCGGCTTGAAGACCCGAGGGCACGCGGCTGTTAGGCTCATTCACCGTGCCGCAGGACGGCACCCCTCCCACAGCGAGATCGAAGGTAGATGCGTGGCCAACATCAAGTCGCAGCTGAAGCGGATCCGGACCAACGAGAAGGCGCGGCTGCGCAACAAGTCCGTCAAGTCCTCGCTGAAGACTGCCGTACGCCGGTTTCGCGAGGCCGCCGCCGCAGGCGAGAAGGACCGGGCGCTGGGCGAGCTGCAGACCGCCAGCCGGGCCCTGGACAAGGCCGTGAGCAAGGGCGTCATCCACCGCAACCAGGCGGCGAACCGCAAATCGGCGATGGCCAAGCGAGCCGATCAACTGTAGAGGCGCCTGGCTGAATCAAGGCTAGCGACACCGGGCAGCGCACAGCGCGAGCACCGCGCGTTCCAGCGCGTACTCGGCGTCTGCGGCAACTCCTTTAACGTCGGCATTGACCGCGGCGACCACCTGGAGTGCTTGAGCCAGCCCACTGCGTTCCCAGCCACGGGACTGCGCCATCGCTTTCTTGACCTTCCACGGAGGCAGGCCGAGCGTGCTGGCCAGCCGGTACGGGTCGCCACGGCCGGCGGCGCTGACCCGGGCGACTGTGCGCACCGCGTCGGCCAGGGCGTCGGCAACCAGCACGTGCGGCACACCCAGCTGCATCGCCCAGCGCAGCATCTCCAGCGCGCCGGCACGGTCCCCGATCATCACCTTCTCCGCAACCGAGAAACCGGTGACCTCAGCGCGGCCCCGGTGATAGCGGCGCACCGCGGCCTCGTCCACCGAGCCGCCGCTGTCGGTGGTCAACTGGGCCGCGGCAGAGGCCAGTTCGCGTAGGTCGGAACCAACGGTGTCCAGCAACGCGGTGACGGCGCTGGCGCTGATCCGCCCACCGGCCCGCTGGACCTCGGCACTCACGAAGCCGGCCCGATCCTCGAAGCGGGCGATCCGGGGGCATTCGTTGACCACAGCACCGGCCGCGCGCAGCCCGTCGGCCAGCGTCTTGCCGCGAGCTCCCCCGGCATGCACGACGACGAGCACGATGCCCTCAGAAGGGTTGCGCACATAGTCCAGGATCGCGTTCGCGATGTCCTTGCCCGCCTCATGCGCAGCGAGCAGCACCACCACCCGCCCTTGTGCGAACAGCGACGGGCTGACCAACTCGCCCAGCTCACCCGCAACCAGGTCGGTGGTGCGAACCCGGCGAACTTCGACCTCTGGGTCGGCCCGCCGCGCGGTGTCCACCGCAGCCTGCGCGGCCCGCTCGACCAGCAGTTCCTCCTCACCGAGGACGAGGTGCAGCGGCGCGGACATCACCATCGGAGGGCTCACGCCGCCTATCCTTGCATCGGACCCGGACTCTTTCGCACTCCCGCATGGTGGACGTGACTGGGCGGTCGGTACCGACTGACGTACGGTGAAGAGTACAACCGAATACCGCTCATCCAGAGGGGCAGAGGGATCGGCCCGACGAAGCCCCGGCAACCGACGTCAGCTGACGCGCCTGTCTCCATCCCGCGAGGCTGCTGGCGATCACGGTGCCAATTCCGACCCGCCGTGCGGGAGAGATGAGGAGTGACCTCGCGATGACTGGCACGCTACAGACCCGGACCCCTGCCGCTCTCGACTTGGGCACGGCGCGCCAATTGGTGTGCCGGGAATGTGGATCCCACACGCCGCTGGCCGCGGAGTTCGCCTGTGCGGAGTGCTTCGGTCCGCTGGAGGTGAGCTACGACTTCGGCACCGTCACCCGCACGGACATCGAATCCGGGCCCCCGTCAATCTGGCGTTACCGCGGGCTGCTGCCGGTGCCGGCCGACGTCAGCGAGCACCCGAACACCCAGCCCGGCCTGACCCGGCTGATTCGCGCCGATCGACTCGCCGACGCGCTGGGGATCCACCGGCTGTGGATCAAGGACGACACCGGCAACCCGACACATTCCTTCAAGGATCGGGTGGTGGCGGTCGCGCTGGCCGCCGCTCGGCAACTCGGTTTTCGGGTGCTGGCCTGCCCGTCGACGGGCAATCTCGCCAACGCGGTAGCGGCGGCAGCAGCCCGAGCAGGGTGGGAGTCGGTGGTACTCATCCCCTCCTCGTTGGAGCGAGCCAAGGTGCTCACCACCGCGGTCTACGACGGTGCGCTGATCGCAGTGGACGGCACCTACGACGACGTCAACCGGCTGGCCACCGAACTCGCCGCCGAGCACGAGGACTGGGCCTTCGTCAACGTCAACGTCCGCCCCTACTACGCCGAGGGTTCCAAGACCCTGGGCTATGAGGTCGCCGAGCAGCTCGACTGGCGACTACCGGACCAGATTGTAGTGCCGATCGCATCCGGCTCACAGCTGACCAAGGTGGACAAAGGGTTCCGCGAGTTCACCGAGCTGGGGCTGGTGGAGCCCAAGCCCTACCGGGTATTCGGGGCCCAAGCCACCGGCTGTTCACCTGTTTCCGCTGCCTTCAAAGCCGGCCATGACGTGGTCACGCCGGTCCGACCGGACACCATCGCCCGTTCATTGGCGATCGGCGCGCCCGCTGACGGACCCTACGTATTGGATGTCGTCCGCCGCACCGGCGGCGCGATCGAGGACGTCACAGATGCCGAGATAGTCGAGGGTATCCGGCTGCTGGCCCGAACCGAGGGGATCTTCGCTGAGACCGCCGGGGGGGTGACAGTAGCCTGCGCGAAGAAACTCATCGAACGCGGACACCTGGATCCCGACGCCGAAACCGTCCTGCTCATCACCGGCGACGGGCTCAAGACCCTGGAGGCGGTGCAGGACCACCTGGGACCGCGCGCCACCGTGACACCGAGCGCCAAGGCTGTCCGCGAGGCCCTCGGAGTGTGACCGCGCGTAGATCTTCAGGGTCGTTGCGCCGCTCCGCGTACCACCACCTGGAGACCAGTGCCACCCGCTACGACTGCGACGTCGCCGTGGAGGTCGGTACGCATCACCCGGGAGCCGGTCCGCGTCAACGCGTCGAGTACGTGCCGGCTGGGATGACCGTAACGGTTGTGTGCCCCCACACTCACGATCGCTACTCGCGGTCGCACCGCAGCGAAGAACTTCTCGGCGTTGTAGCGCGAGCCGTGATGCGGAACCTTAAGTACGTCGGCCCGCAGATCGGTCCCAGCGGCCAGGAGGTCCGCCTGGGCGTTGAGCTCCACGTCTCCGGTAAGCAGCACGCGCGCGGCGGGAGTTGTCGCCCTGAGCACGACTGAATCGTTGTTCACCGCGGTACCGTCGACCTCGGCCTCGTGATCCCCGACCGCCGGTGACGCCCGCAGCGGAGCCAGCACGTCGAGCACCAGGCCGGGCCAGGACAACCGCTGTCCAGCGGTCACCTCGACGACCGGTACGCGGGCGATCATACTGACCCGCAACACCTCAGCGAACGCCCACGGGGGGCTACGTCCGGGACCGAGTGCAACCGCGCTGACGGCCCGCTCCCGTAGCGCACCGACCAACCCACCGACGTGATCGGCGTGCAGGTGGCTGATCACGACCAAGGCGAGCCGCCGGACCCCGAGGCGGTCGAGGCAGGTTGATACCAGTCCCGGATCGGACCCGGTGTCGACGAGCACCGCCCGATCCCGCTCCGCGGTGGCCAGCACCACTGCGTCGCCCTGCCCGACGTCGCAGGCCGCCATCACCCAGCCGGGCGCCGGCCAGCCGGGCACTGCGTAACGTGTCGGTACCAGCACCAGCAGCGCGCCGACCAACCCGGCCGCCGCGAGCACCCGCAGTCTGGGTGCTCGCATCGCGAGCAGCACCGTGACAACGAGCAACGCCAGCAGCAGAGCACCGGAGGCACCGCCGGGCCACTGCACCGCCCCGTCGGGGACGGCGGCCCCGTGGTGACCGACCGCCACCAGCCAGCCCACCGCCGGTCCAGCCAGATGCACCACGATGACGGCGGCACCGGGGTGCAATGATCCAAGCACTGTGGCGAGCACGCCAAGGACCGTCGCGGGGGCGACCGCCAGGGCGGCGAGCAGGTTGGTCAACACCGCCACCAGGCTCACCTGACCGGACAGACCTGCCACCACCGGTGCGGTGACCACGTGGGCGGCAGCCGGAATCGCGAGTGCCTCGGCAATCCCCGGCGGTACCCCGTGATGGCGTAACCCGGCCGCCCAGCCAGGTGCGAGCAGCACCAGCCCACCGGTGGCCAGGACGGATAGTGCGAACCCCGGGTCACTCCCGAGCGCCGGATCGACCAGCAGCAGCACGAGGACCGCGGCACCCAGCGCGGGCACCGCCGAACGGCGGCGGCCCAGCACCAGGGCCAGCAGGGTGACCGCACCCATCGCGGCGGCGCGCAGCACACTCGGCGAAGGAC
>DATEMN010000121.1:0-2779 GCA_035275565.1 Pseudonocardiaceae bacterium
CGCGATCCGCCGGATGGACCCCGGCGCGCGCACCGGCGTGCTTGACGTGCTGAGGCGCCACGGGATTGAGCCGCTGCCCAACACCGCGGGCTGCTGTAGCGCCGCGGACGCGGTGCTCACCGCGCAGCTGGGCCGGGAGGCGCTGCAGACGTCCTGGGTGAAGCTCGAGGTCATCGCCGACGACCGCACCCTGTTGCCCGATCCGATCGAGCTGCTCGACGCCGCCGAGCAGCTCGTCGACGACGGCTTCACCGTGCTGCCCTACACCAATGACGACCCGGTGCTCGCGCGCAAGCTGGCCGACGTCGGATGTGCGGCGGTGATGCCGCTGGGCTCGCCGATCGGCACCGGGTTGGGCATCCGCAACCCGCACAATATCGAGATGATCGTGGCGCAGGCCCGGGTGCCGGTGGTGCTCGACGCCGGGATCGGCACCGCCTCGGAGGCGGCCCAGGCGATGGAGCTGGGCTGCGACGCGGTGCTGCTGGCCACCGCCGTGACCCGGGCCGACGACCCGCCGCGGATGGCCGAGGCGATGCGCTTGGCGGTGCTGGCCGGCCGGCACGCCCGGCTGGCCGGCCGGATCCCGCAACGGTTCTGGGCCCGAGCCTCCAGCCCCGACCGCCCCGGGCGTGGTTAGGGTTCGGGAGTGCTGAGCGCCGGTAATGACTCCTACCTCCGCTACCCCACCCTGCACGGCGACCTGGTGGGTTTCGTCGCCCAGGACGACGTGTGGCTCGCCCCGCTGGAGGGTGGGCGGCCATGGCAGCTGACCTCTGACCGCGCCCCGACGAGAGATCTGCGTTTCTCTCCCGACGGGGAGTACCTGGCCCACATCAGCCGGCGCGACGGGATACCCGAGTTACACGTCGTCGCCACCGCGGGTGGCCCGTCGGTGCGCACCACGTGGTGGGGCGACGTCCACGTCCGCGTGCTGGGCTGGGCCCGCGGCGCAGCCCACCGCGTGCAGGTGGCCTCCGCTGTGGGCCAGCCGTTGCGGCACCGCACCTGGGCACGTGCGGTGCCGCTGGACGGCGGGCCCGCGCAGCGTCTGCCGTACGGCCCGGTCACCGCGCTGGACGTGGCGGCGGGGGGCGCGGTGGTGCTCGGGACCGGGTTCGGTGGACGCCGGCGCGACCATGCGATGTGGAAGCGCTACCGCGGCGGCACCGCGGGGCGGCTGTGGATCGACCCCGAGGGCTCGGGGACCTTCTACCGGCTGCTGCCGGAGCTGGACGGTCAGCTCACCGCGCCCATGTGGGTGGCCGGGCGGGTGGCGTTCCTGTCCGATCACGAGGGTGTGGGCAACGTGTACTCCACCCTGCCGGATGGCTCTGACCTGCGCCGACACACCGACCACGACGACTACTACGCCCGGCACGCCAGCACCGACGGCGATCGCGTGGTGTACGCCGCCGCCGGTGAGCTCTGGCTGCTCGACAACCTCGCCGCCGACTCCCAGCCGTGCCGGCTGGAGCTGCGCACCGGGGGACCCCGCGCGGCCCGCACGGGCGCTCCAGTGCCCGCGGGCAACCACCTGGGCGACATCGCCGTCGACCGCACCGGCCGGGCCAGCGCGATCGAGGTGCGGGGCAGCGTGCTGTGGGTGACGCACGCCGACGGCCCGGTCCGTACCCTGGCGACCGGCCTGGGTGTGCGGGCTCGGCTGCCCCGGCTGCTCGGCGAGGACGTGGTGTGGATCAGCGACGCCGGGGGTGCGGACGCGCTGGTGGTGGCCGCCCGGGACGGCGCAGGTGAGCGCACCCTGGCAGCCGGTCGGCTGGAGCGGGTGATGGACCTCGCGGTGGCACCGGACGGCAGCCGGCTCGCGGTGACCACGCACGATGGGCGGTTGCTGCTGGTCGACCCCGCCACCGGCGCGGACACCGAGCTGGCCCGCTCGGAGCACGGCGCCGTGGAGGATCCGGTGTTCTCCCCCGACTCCCGGTGGCTGGCGTGGACGCACCCCGGCCCGCACAGGCTGTGTCAGATCAAATTGGCGCGGCTCTCTGACGCTACCGTGGTTGACGCTACGGTGCTGCGCTTCGCCGACTTCAATCCCACGTTCACCCTGGACGGCCGTCACCTGGCGTTCCTGTCCACCCGCACGTTCGACCCGGTGTACGACGCGCAGGTCTTCGACCTGTCCTTCCCCGCCAGCATCCGCCCGCAGCTGTTGCCGCTGGCAGTTGACACCCCGTCCCCGTTCGCTCCCACGGCGCAGGGGCGCGCCAGCACACCCGACGACGACCACCACGACGGCGACGAGGTGACCGTCGTGGTGGACTTCGATGGCCTGACCGAGCGCGCCGTCCCCATCCCCGTGCCAGCGGCGCGGTACTTCTCGCTGGTCGCGACGAAGGGCGGCCTCGGATGGCTGCGGCGGCCGCCGCACGGCGTGCTCGGCGACGACCTCGCCACCTCCGAGTCCGACGCCCCGCGCCCGGTGCTGGAGCGCCTGAATCTGACCACCGGCGCGTCGACCGTGCTCGCCGAGGGCGTCGATGACGTGTGGGTCAGCGGTGACGGCACCCGCCTGCTGATCCGCGACCGGAGAGAGCTGCGAGTGTTGCCCGCCGAGCGCTCGGCCGCCAAGGACGCCGACCGCGGCGACCCGTCGGCAGCTCTCGACGTCGACCTGTCGCGGGTACGCGTGCAGGTGGAACCGGCCGCCGAGTGGCGGCAGATGTTCGAGGAGACCGGACGTCTGATGCGCGACTATTTCTGGGTGGCCGATATGGCCGGCAACGACTGGCCTGCCCTGCTGGCCCGCTACCGG
>DATEMN010000122.1:0-29132 GCA_035275565.1 Pseudonocardiaceae bacterium
TGATCCGGCGCAACGCCGAGCAGTGGGACGTCGTGCTGGCGATGGCCGGCCGCGGTGTGAACGCACCGTTGACCTCCAGCGCCGGACGACTGTTCGACGCCGTCGCGGCGATCCTCGGGGTCCGTGACTCGATCAACTACGAGGGCCAGGCCGCGGTGGAGCTCGAGCAGTGGGCCAATCTGACTGAGCGGGGCAGCTATCCGGCGACGGTGACTGAGGTGGGGCCCGTGCTGCACCTGCACGGCGTGGATCTGGTGCATGCCGTGGTAGCCGACCTGCGAGCGGGGGTGCCTCGGGAGGTGATCGCCACCCGGTTCCACCACGGTGTCGCCGACGCGATCGTCCGGGTCTGCCTGATGCTGCGGGAGACCACCGGGGTGGGTGCCGCTGCCCTGTCCGGCGGCGTGTTCCAGAATGTGCTGCTGCTTGAACGCACCGTGGCCGGTCTGGAGCAAGCCGGTTTCCGGGTGCTCACCCACTCCCGGGTGCCACCCAACGACGGTGGCATCAGTCTCGGCCAGGTCGCCATCGCTGCGGCTGCGAGCCGGTGATTTGCGGATCTTGCTAACACCATCCGCACCTGCGGATCGAACCGTTGCGCGGCAACGTCAACACCCGCCTGACGGGCCGGGCGGTTAGGGGCGGCTGGGCCAGCGGGGTGGGGCGGCGCCGCGGTTCATGGACCATGTTGCGCCGCCGAGGCGGCCTTCCTGGAGGGGCTCGGGTGGGCGGTAGTGGTAGGAACCCGCCAGCTCAGCGGTGGCGTCGTCGCCTTGATTCAGCGCTAAGCAGGGGGGACGGTAGGAGCACTGCGCGCAGATCCCGGGCGCCGGGTTGGGATAGATCTCGAGGTCGGCGCTGGTAGCGGTGCTGATCTCGGCGGCCAGGTCGGCGCCGGCCGTCGCCAGCTCAGCGTCGCCGCGCCGGATGCTGGTGCGGCGAAACGCGTCTGTGCCCTCGGCGTGCAAGCGTTCGCCAGAGAGGATCCTGCTGCGGGCATACATTCGCCGGTGACGCACCACCTGTTGATGCCCCGCCGGCCGCGGAACCCCGGTACTCGGCTCGTCGGCGTTGGCGCGGATCTCGTTGTAGACCGTTCCGGTGATCTGCATCCCGAGGTAGAACAGTGGCCACGCCCAGCACCACGCGATCGTTCGCTCATCGAGCTGCAGGGCGTCGTGATCGGCCCAGCCGTCGGTGACCAGCCGGTGTTGGATCAACCAGTAGGCGTTGTCGGAGTCGATGGCGAGCAGGTCGACGCGATCGGTGTACCGGACCTCGGCCCCGTCCGAGATCACCAGATACGAGCCGGGCGTCGCCGGGTCGGGAATGTTCACTTCGAAATCGGTTTCGACGCGAATCGGAGTGAAGTGGTCCACCGCCGGCGCCCACGCGGCATAGGCGTCGAGCAGTGCATGACCCTGGGCCAGGGAATCATGCTGGGCCTGTTCATCGGCTCTGTTGCCGGCTTTCAGCTGGTCGCGCACCGACCGTTCCAGGGCCTGGTGCACCAGGGACTGTACGATGGCCCGGTCCCATTCCCACATCCCGGGAAAGTAGTACACGGCCAGCGCAGACCGCAGTGCCTGGCCTAGATCAATCATTCCTGACTGCGAGTTGGGTTCGAGGTTGCGCCGGTGAGGTGAGCTCAGGTCCCATTGCCGGCGGCAGCGTTTGAACGCCGCTCGGTCGGACGCGTGGATGCGGTAAACCATCGCACCTCGACTCAGTTGCCCGTGACTTCAGTGCCCGTGCGGCCAAGGGTCATCTGGCGACCAACGACAACGATCATGACCCCCGGCCGCCGCCTCCATCTCAGCGAACAGGTCTTCAAAGAACGCCGACACGTTCTGCTGGTGGTGCGCTGCCCAGCCGCTGTAGTAGATCCAGGCATCGGGCAGCGACGCACCCGGCACCGGCCCGACGAAAGACCCACTGATGCCCATGCGTTGCACCGTGTAGCTGTCGCCCCGGCGTTCGATGTAGACCAGATCACCGTGTTCAGGCCAGTCGGCCACGAACTCGGTGATCACCTCACCCTTATTCAGTGATCCTCCCTGGAACGTTTTCAGCAGATCCGTGGCAGCGGGTCACCGACCAACAGATCAATGATCCGGGTGCCCCCGAATCCGGTCTTGAGCAGGACCAGCCCAGGCGGGTCCGCGGCGACGTGGCCGACCACCGCGGCCCCGGCACCCAGCGGATGCGCCCGCAGCGCGGCCACCGCTGCATCGGCAGCGCTCGGGTCGACGATTGCCACGATGCGTCCCTCACAGGCGACGTAGAGCGGGTCGATGCCCAACAACTCACAGGCCCCCCGGACTTCCATGCGCACCGGGACGGCATCCTCCTCCACCACCACGGCCACGCCCGCAGCCGTAGCCACTTCGTTGAGGATCGTGGCGACCCCGCCACGCGTGGCGTCGCGCATCGCCCGGACGTCCGGACCCACCGCATCGAGCAACCCCCGCACCAGACCGTGCACCGGCGCGGTGTCAGAGACCAGGTCGGCTTCGATGTCCAACTCGCCGCGCGCCAGCATGATGGTGATGCCGTGGTCGCCCACCGGGCCCGAGACGATCACCGCATCGCCGGGACGGGCGGTGGCCACCCCCAGGGTCAGGTCGTCGGTGAGCAACCCGACTCCCGCCGTGTTGATGTAGCACCCGTCTCCTTTGCCCCGCTGGACCACCTTGGTGTCACCGGTGACGATCGAGACACCGGCCGCCGCGGCGGCCGCAGCCATCGATGCCACGATCCGCCGCAGGTCCTCGACCGGGAAACCCTCTTCCAGAATGAAGCCTGCGGACAGATGAGCTGGCCGCGCCCCGGAGACGGCCAGATCGTTGACGGTGCCGTTGACCGCGAGGTCGCCGATATCACCGCCCGGGAAGAACAGCGGCGACACCACATAGGAGTCCGTGGTGAAGGCTAGCCGCACATCCCCGGCGACGACGGTCGCGGCGTCCTCGAGTGGTTCCAGCAAAGGGTTGCGAAAGGCGTCCAGAAATATCGCCTCGATCAGCGACTGACTGGCTTTCCCCCCAGCGCCGTGCGCGAGGGTGATGAGTTTCTCACGCACCCGGGGTCGAGCCCGCCGTGCTCGCTCGATGCGTTCCAGCACCAGCTGCTCCCGGCCGGCGTGTTCAGTCCCGGCCGGGGGATGGTCGGCGGTGTGCTCACGGTCGTGCTCGGCGACGGCCGCCTCGGCCCAGTCCGCCCGATGCTGCTGGGTGGTGTCCTGGTACTGGGTCATGCCTGGCCCGCCGGCTGCCGCGTCTGGATCTGATGTATTTGAGTGGCCTCCTGGACTCGTTGGCGGCTGAACCGGCCGAAGTTGTAGTACGCCGCACAGGCTCCCTCGGAAGAGACCATGCAGGTGCCGATCGGCGTCTCCGGCGTGCACGCGGTGCCGAACACCTTGCACTCCCAGGGCTTGAGTACGCCCTTGAGCACCTCACCGCATTGGCATGCCTTCGGGTCCGCGACCCGAACGCCGGGCAGTTCGAAATGCCGCTCCGCATCGAAGGTGGCATAGCGTTCCCGGACCCGCAGCGCCGAATGTGAGATGAAACCCAGCCCGCGCCATTCGAAGAAGGGCCGCAGCTCCATCACCTCACCGACCGCCCGCAGAGCCACCGTGTTGCCCTCCCACGGCACCACCCGGGAGTACTGGTTCTCCACCTCGCTGCGGCCCTGCGCCAGTTGCTCCAGCAGCATGTAGACCGACTGCAGGATGTCCAGCGGCTCGAAACCCGCTGTGACCAGCGGCTTTCCGTACTCCGAGGCGATGAATTCGTAGGGCCGGCAGCCGATGACGGTGGAGACGTGACCGGGGCCGATGAACCCGTCCAGCCTCAGGTCGGGGGAGTCGAGAATGGCCTTGATCGCCGGGATGATCGTGACGTGGTTGCAGAAGACCGAGAAGTTCTCGATGCCCTCAGCGGCTGCCCGCAGCACGGTCATCGCGGTGGACGGGGCGGTGGTCTCGAACCCGATCGCCATGAAGACCACATGTTTGTCCGGGTTCCGCCGGGCGATCTTCAGTGCGTCCAGTGGTGAGTAGACCATCCGGATATCGGTGCCGGCGGCCGAGGAGTCGAAGAACGATCCGCGCCCGCCCGGCACCCGCATCATGTCACCGAAGGACGTCATGATCACGTCTGGCTGTTCGGCCAGCGCGATCGCGTCGTCCACCCGGCCCATCGGAATCACGCACACCGGGCATCCCGGCCCGTGCACCAGGCTGACCGACTCTGGGAGGTAGTCCTCCAGCCCGTGCTTGTAGATGGTGTGTGTGTGCCCGCCGCAGACTTCCATGAATTTGTAGTGTCGTCCCGGTTCGCACAGCGCCGCGATCTTCGCGGCGAGCGCACGGGCCTTCTCGGCATCCCGGTACTCATCGACGAACCGCATACCGCTCACTGCCTTTCATCGATCCGCGACTCGAGCAGGGCGGCGATCTCTTCCTCGTAGGCTTGACCGATGCCTACCAGGAAGTCCATCGCTGCCTTGGCCTCCTGCTCGTCGATTTTGGACAGCGCGAAACCGACGTGAATCAGAATCCAGTCGCCGGGAATAGGCGGGTCATCAGTCAACAGGCCGATGTTGATCGCACGCTTGACCCCGCTGACGTCGACCATGGCCAGATCGGGCTGGTCGCGCAGGATCTCGATCACTTCGCCCGGGATGCCGAGGCACATGGGCTATTACCTCCGTGGTGGGATTGGATTACATCTCGCTCATTTGCTTATAGCGAGCTACGTCCTTGGACACCTGTACCGCCACAGTGGCCAGGCCGATCACTGATCCCCAGAAGATCAGCCGACGCAGCAGACTGAACATCCCTGTCACTTCCTTCCTTGTTGTCGGTGAGCAGATCCAGAACCACCCCGACCGCCTTGTCGACGGCTGCGGCGACGGTGCTGGACAGCCCGATACCATCCTCGGTGTTGGCTGGCTCGCAGCCGACTAACAGGGTTCGCCCCGCACTGCCGCCGAGGTTGTCCAGCAGCGCGAGCACCGCGTCGGGAGCCATCCCGTGCGCGTCGACGGCCGACGGCTGGATGTCCGGCACGTCTCCGGGCCGGATCTCCAGCACGTAAACCGTCCCCGGCTCGCCCCCGCGTGCGACGGCGTCGAGCAGGATCGTGGTGTCCGGAGCGAGACCGAGTAGGTCGTAGGCTAGGTGCATCCCACGAATCCCGTAGTCTGCTACCCGAACTCCTTCGGGCAGCGTCTCGGTGCTCAGCCGCCGGGCGAGCTCGACGCCGAACGCGTCGTCGCCGAGGAAGATGTTGCCGATACCGGCCACCATGGTGGTCATGACTGTGGCCCTCCCGTGGCTCCGAGCGGCGTGAGTTCATCGGGGGAGAAGTAGCGGAACCGGCCGTGCAAGGCCGAGATCTCGGCGCCGGGATCATCGTCGAGGGTGACCGCGACATGGGTGTTGCCATCGACGTCGAGCAGCACGGCGGCGACGGTGGCGGTCAGCCCTTCGAGGAACATGTCCTGCGCATCCGCCCGGCGCAACCCGGGCATGAGCTTTACCTGGCTGCCCTTGGCCACCTCGACTCCGGCGATGAGCACGCTGTCGGTCTCCGGATCGACCGAGGCGTCCGCACCAGGATCCCACCACGGCGTGCCGGGGGTAGTGATCGTTTCGATCGGGTCCGGTTCCCGGCGAGTGCCCGGAGTGCGAGCGCCACCGGTCTCACCCAGATAGCGGATCGCGCCGTGCATCTTGTCGAGCATCTCGGGGGGCATCGAGTCGATGCGGTCCATCAGCTTGCGGGCCCGCTCATCGGTGGCCCGCACCTCGGCCTTCTCCTCATCGGTGAGCGTCATCGTGCGTAGCGTGAGAATCTCGTCGATCTCGGTGCCGTCGAACAGGTCGCCAGCACTCTCCGGTGCGATCACCGGGTAGTCGTAGAGGATGATCGGCGAGGCCAGGATCACGTCGCGGCGCCCCGCGTCGCCGATCATCACCGGCCAGACGCGTTCGTTGTGACAGGCCGCGGCGGCATGCTTGGCCCATTCGGGCGGGTCGGTCAGGGAGATGAACTCCCCGTCGGTGACCGCGAGCACGGTGTGCGCGGCGATCAGCGAGTGCCGCAGCGCTAGGTGTCGAGCGGCCTCCGGCTCCGTCCACTGCGCCGTGTTGACGACGTCGACGGTGAACTGCACTAGGCCGTAGGGCCCTTCCAGACGCTGCGCGGACAGCCGGATCTCGCCGCTCAGTGGCCAGCGCTGCCGGGTGAGGCCGTCGGTGATCTCGGTGCCACCGGGGATGGCCACCGGCACCACCCGCTCGGTGGCTAGCAGCTCGGAGAAGGGAAGCACCGCGTCGATCTCGTGCTCCACCGCCTCGTCGAACTCGGGTACCGAACCGTCGCCACCGCTGCGGTGCTGTAACTGCAGAAATCGCAGGCGGACGTGTACTACCGGGTCGGTGCCGGGGTCCAGCAGGCACTCGGTGCGTGACGTGGCGTACTCACCGTGCCCGGCGGCTGCATAGGAAGGTGGCACCAGCACCCCCCACTGCCAACGGATCTGGTTCTTACGCGCCGACGCGCGGTAGGGGTATAGCAGGTATCCCTCGTAGAGGACGGCGTCGGCCACCTGCCGGGCGATATCCATCTGGGCTGTCATGATCCCCCCTCCGCAGTGTGTTCGCGGGCCGTGTCCAACACGGCGAGGACAGCGTCGTCCCAGGTGGGCAGCGCGCGGCTGGCCCGGAACTCCGCCAGCGCGTCGAGCGTCTCGCGGCGCAGGCGAAGCCACCCGCTGCCGGGGAAATGCTCGTCCATCATCTCGCGCCAGCGCGATACCGGCATCCGGAACCGGCACTCCGCATGCCAGGGCACCTGCTCGATCCACAGGCTCTTCTCGCCGTCGCTGAATACGGTTCCACTGAACAGCAGGATGAACGGGATCTCGCCATCCTCCAGGCCGTGGAAGTACCGGCCTGCCGTGACCTCCATGTCGTAGCTGCACGGCACCGACACGTCGACGTCGATGCTGCCGGTGAAGCTGGCGACCACCGTCGAGGTGTTGGCGAACTGGAACGGTTTGAGCGTGTCACCCCAGCGTCCGCGCTCACCGAACAGCTCGAGCAACCGCTCGGCCTCCTGCTCGGCGTACCCGCGGCGCTGTGGTTCGATCCTGATCTGGCAGCGCAGCGCGACGGCTCGCACCCGCTGCTCGGCAGCTGCGTGGACCCGCAACCGGAACAGCAGCGTCGGCGCCATGGCGTAGCGCTCGGGCTGCACGTCGAGGCAGGTAAACGAGAGTTCAGCCATTTCCGGACGCTCCCTCAGTGCCGACCGTGACCGACTCGCTGCGCTCCCGCAGGCCGGCGAAGAACTTATGAATCGCCGCCCATGCCTCTTCCCCGCCGTCGAAACCCTTCCAGTGCATTTTGACCAGACCGACCAGCTCGTAGCAGGCATCGATCGGGACCGCGAAACATTCGAACCCGCCGCTCCCCTTGTGTACCAACAACGCCTCGACATCCGGCCGCAGGTCGGCCAGTGTCGGGGTCGCGGCGAGCAGGTCGGTCCATGCCTCCAGCGACAGCAGGGATTCCGTCGCCCCTGCCGGGCTCGGATAGAAGGCGACGGTGTTCCCGAGCGCGCTGTTGGTGAAGAAGAACGCCATCGCCACCGGGATCCCAATCGAATCCCAGGTTGCCTCGGCGAGCGGCACGTCGGCGGCGTGTCGGTAGCGCTCCGGAACTGCCCGGAACCGTCCGCCACCTGCGCCCTCCTTGGTGAACAGCAGGGCACACGGGCGGCAGGTGCACATCAGACCACGGCCCTCAATGTCGACCACGTGCCCATGCCACTCGTCGATCGGTTCGGTGCACATCTCGCAGCGCTGGACCTGCTCGACCGGTGGTGGCGCTTCGCCGGGGGGGGTACCCCCCCCGGCGAAGCGCCGCAATCCGGTCTTCATGACACCGCCTCAGCGGGTACCGCGATCCGCACCCCGCCGCTCTCGGAGAGCAGCGGAAGCGGGTCGAGGTGTGCCTTGGCGGTCTCGCCGGCCCCGCCGAGTCCACGACCGGCCCGCACCACGTCGTAACGCTGCGCGCAACTGGGGCAAGCCAGCAGGGCTCCCTCCAGTTCCGCGCCGGTCAGGCCGGAGCCGCAGAGCGGGCAGCGGTCGGCATAGGCGTAGAGACTGCCCCCCACGTTGCACACCACCGCCGCGGTGGCGGCAACCAGCGTGGGAGCCACGTGACCTTGGCTGAGACGCTCGATCCCGTCGACCTGTACCCAGGTGGCAGCCGGGGACTCCGGCTGCCGGGTCACCTGGGTCAGCGGTAGCAGGGTGTGCCCATCCGCCGCCGGTCCGGCGGCCGGGTCGGGCGTCATGCCTTCGACGACGACCTTGGTCACCTCCGGTGCGACGTCCTCGATTCCCTTCTCGATGGCCATCTTCACGGTGATCGCGGAGGACGGGCAGCCGTCGCAGCTGCCCGCGAGCCGCAGCCGCACCGTCCCGTCGGGGTCCAGCCCTAGGTACTCGACATCGCCGGCATGCGAGCCGAGGTAGGGCCGGACCCGTTCCAGGGCGGCGAGGACGCGTTCCTCCGTGCTCTGCGGGTGCAGGTCGTGCAGCACCAGCAGGCTTGTCACCAGGCCATCGCTCAGCAGCGGAGCGACGGCCTGCTCGTCGAGCAGTTCTACGATGCGGGCTAGGCCCGCTCCGTAGAACTCGACGAGCAGGCCGACCAGCTCCTCGGCCCGGGCAGCGGTAGCCGGGTCAGAGGTCGAGGCGAACTCTGCGAGCAGCGCCTCGACCTGCGACCCAACCGCCTGAATATCTGATGTGTTGCTAGCAGGCACGACTCAACCGCCTACGGGGAATGCGTGTGGCGTGTGCAGTCGGTTCAACTCTCTGCCTTCTCCGAGATACATGTGCACGCCACAGGGCAGGCACGGGTCGAAGCTGCGCACCGCACGCATGATGTCGATGCCCTTGAACTTCGCCGGCGGGTTCTCCTCGAAAATCGGAGTGTTTTGCACGGCGTCCTCGTAGGGGCCGGGAGTTCCGTAGATGTCGCGGACACTCCCGTTCCACGGGGTGGGTGGGTACGGGTGGTAGTTGGCGATCTTCCCGTCCCGGATCACCATGTGGTGCGACAGCACGCCGCGGACCGCTTCGGTCCACCCACAGCTGATCGCTTCCTTGGGCACCTTGAACGGCTCCCACGTCTTGGTGCGGCCGGCCCGCACCTCAGCCAGGGCCTGCTCCACGAAGTGCAGTGCAAGGGCCGCGGAGTAGACCTGGAAGTAGGTCCGTGCCCGGTTGCGCTCGATCGCGTTCGACAGCGGCTTGCCGGCCTTGTCGTATGGGATCTTCCATTCGAACGTGACCTCGGGCTTCGTCATCGTCCTTGGCAGGTTGATGATGACGCTCTTGCCGGTGGCCTTGACGCCGCCGGTGTCCACCAACCCAGACAGGGCCGTTGGCCACAGCCGGGCGAGCGGTCCACCGCCGGTGTCCAAAGCGAGGTGGTCCTTACCGTCGTACCACCGAGGCGACATGGTCCAGCTGTAGGCACCGGAGAAGTCACGCTTGGCCGGCCGCGGGATGGTGTGCTGGTTCCACGGGTGCTTCCGGTCGACCGGGTTACCCAGCGGGTCCTTGTCAACGAAGATCTCCTGGCCGTCCCAGTCCTCGTAGAACGAGGAGCCGAGCAGGATCCGCAGCCCGAGGTTGATCTTCACCAGATCGTTGGTGACCAGCTTGCCGTCCACCACCACACCGGGGGTGACGAACATCTTGCGACCCCAGTTGGTCATGTTCTTGTAGTTGAAGTCGCAGTGCTCCGGGTCGTTAAGGGCGCCCCAGCAACCCAGCAGCACTCGACGCCTGCCGACCTCTTCGTAACCAGGCATCGCGTCGTAGAAGAAGTTGAAGAGGTCGTCGTGCAGCGGAACGATCCGCTTGCAGAACTCCACGTACCGCATGAGGCGGGTGTAGTAGTCGGTGAACAGCTGGTGGGTTGCGACGGTGCCGACGCCACCCGGGTAGAGCGTGGAGGGGTGCACGTGGCGACCCTCCATGAGGCAGAACATCTCTCGCGTGTAACGGGAGACCTGCAGTGCCTCGCGGTAGAACTCGCCCGACAGCGGGTTGAGTGCCCGCATGATGTCGCCGATGTACTTGTATCCGTGGGCCTCGGCTTGTGGTGCCGGGGTGCGGTTGGCCTGGTCGAGGACGCCGGGATTGGTCTCGGCGACCATCTTCTCGCAGTAGTCGACCCCGACCAGGTTCTCCTGGAAGATGTTGTGGTCGAACATGTACTCGGCCGCTTCGCCCAGGTTGATAACCCATTCACCGAGATGCGGTGGGGCCACCCCATAGGCCATGTTCTGGTTGTATACCGAGCAGGTGGCGTGGTTGTCACCACAGATCCCGCAGATACGACTGGTGATGAAGTGGGCGTCGCGGGGGTCCTTGCCTTTCATGAAGATGGAGTACCCGCGGAAAACCGAAGAACTGCTGTGGCACTCGGCCACCCTTCCTGCCGCGAAATCGATCTTCGTGTAGATACCGAGGCTGCCGACGATCCGGGTGACCGGATCCCAGACCATCTCGGTGAGTTGGCCTGTGGAGCCGTGCTTTGCGGTAGTTGTCATCGTCTAAATGCCTTTCTCCAGCAGGTCGGCGATCACCAGGAGGGCCTGTAGCCGGTTTCGAGTGACCGGCTCTTCTTACGCCACTTGGGCTCGGTGTCAACCTTTTTGAGGGTGATATTGCGCAGCGACCGAATGACCGTTCCATAGGCCGCGCTCGCCGTTCCTGACACCAGGGATCCCGGAGGTGCGTCCATGAACGGCATGAACTTGTCCGGGAAGCCGGGCATGGTGCAGCCGATGCAGATGCCACCCACATTCGGGCAGCCCCCCACACCGTTGATCCAGCCCCGCTTGGGCACGTTGCACTTCACCACCGGGCCCCAACAGCCGAGCTTGACCAGGCATTTCGGCGAGTCATAGGTCTTGGCGAACTCGCCCTGCTCGTAGTAGCCGGCCCGGTCACAACCCTCGTGCACGGTGGAGCCGAACAGCCACTGCGGGCGCAGGTGCTCGTCCAGCGGAATCATCGGAGCCGCGCCGGCCGCTTGGTAGAGCAGGTACAGGATCGTCTCGGACAGGTTGTCCGGGTGGACCGGGCAGCCGGGCACGCAGACGATCGGGATCCCGGCCTTGGACTTCCAGTCCCAGCCCAGATAGTCCGGCACACCCATGGCGCCGGTCGGGTTCCCTGACATGCCATGGATACCGCCGTAGGTGGCACAGGTGCCGACCGCGAGGATGATCGTCGCCTTGGGCGCCAGCTTGTCGATCCACTCGTTGATCGTGATCGGCTGCATGGTGTCGTGGTTGTACCCGAAACCGGTGAAGTAGCCGTCACCATTGATCGATTCGTTCGGGATGGAACCTTCAAGGACGAGCACGAACGGTTCCAGTTCGCCCCGGTCGGCTTTGTGGAACCACTCGATGAAGGTGTCGGCACCCTGGTCAGGACCGCATTCGAAGTCGATCAACGGCCAGTGCACGGCAATCTTGGGTAGCCCGGGGAGGGCACCCAGTGCGATCTCCTCGATGCTGGGCTGGGTTGCTGCAGTCAACGCAACCGAGTCTCCGTCGCAGGATAGACCACAGTTGATCCATAAAATATGGATCGGCGCCTCTTCTTCTGTGGTGGGAGTGGCTTGTGCAGTTGGTCTGGTCATGATCCCCTACTCCACGAGCGACCTCCGGTCGCTCTCTCGTGCCGGATGTCGCCGTCCGTTGGTCAGCTCGTCAAGTGTGAGCTCCCACAGCGTGTGGTAAATCGTGGTCTGTGCCTCCTGGATCCGGTGTACGGAGTCAGAAGGAACCACGAACAGGTGGTCGATGCTGCCCAATTCGGCCATCGCCCCGCCGTCGTAACCTGCCAGACCGACGGTGAGCAGGCCACGCCTGCCCGCCTCGTCGAAGGCGCGCACGAGATTAGCGGAGTTGCCCGATGTGGACAGCCCGACGACGACGTCACCGCGCCGCCCGAATGCTGCGATCTGGCGGGCGAAGACAACGTCGAAGGAGACGTCGTTCGACAGCGCCGTCAGCACCGCGATGTCCCCGGCGAGCGCGAAGGCAGGCAACGCCCGCCGTCCCGGACCCGGGTACAAAAACAGGCTCGCGAGGTCCGCTGCGTCAGTGCAGCTTCCCCCGTTGCCGATGGCGAACAACCGCCCGCCGGTGGCGAACGATGCCGCCATTGCCGAGGCGCACGAAGCCAGCCGCCGGCCATCGCGGCCGAGGACCTCCTGCCGTAGCGCCACGATCTGATGCACCTTGTCCACTGTGGAACGGCGCACCTCGGTCAGGACCGCCTCGAGATCTGGCGTCTCAGGGTGGTCCTCGCCGGGGTGCTCAGGGTGCGAGTACAGGAACGGATACAGGGACGCGAGGTCGCCGGATCGGGACTGGGCATCAGCCTGGGACCGGGCATCAGCCCGGGTTCCCGGTCCGCCGTCGCCGTGACCATTGGTACCAGGCTTCATGATGACCGCCCCAAGACCGCGATCGCTTCCTTGGCATGCACCAGGATTTCGTCTCCGACCCCCGCCGACACCAAGGCGATGCTCACTTCCTCGGTACCGGATCCGGTGTCCACCATGGCCAGTTCGTCGGGGAGCAACGCGACGATGCGGACTGCGACGGCCTCGTCCGAGCAGGTGATGCACACCTCGCCGTGACATTCCGGAACAGTCATGCGACCGCCCCCGGTTCCAGCAGGCTTGGGTGCTCGAAGAACACGTGCACCAGTTCCCACAGCACGTGGTAACTCGTGACGTGCACTTCTTTGATCACTCGTGGGTCGTCGGAGCGCGCTACCACGATGTGGTCTGCGGCGTGGTGCGACACGATCTGTCCGCCGTCGTCACCGGTGAGTGCGATCGTGAGCATGCCCAGCTCCCGGGCGGCGGCCAGCCCGCGCACAACGTTGCCGCAGTTGCCGTCCGGAGAGATCCCCAGGGCGATGTCCCGAGCCGACGCCAAGTGGCGCAGTTGGTGGGCGAAGATCTCATCGAAGCCCTCCAGCCCGGCGATACCGGTCACCGTCGCGACGTCGGCGGTCAGCGAGATCGCCGGTAGCGCACGTTTGCCCATGATGACCGGATGGACGAACTCGACCGCGACGTGCTGTGCGTCCGTGCTAGCAGCCCCGTTGCCGAAGACGATCAGCGTGCCGCCCTGGTGGAAACGAACGGCCATAGCGTGGCATGCGGTCGCGATCGCGCCAGCATCGTCGGCCAGTTGATATAAAGGTGGTACCCGCCGCTCGAAGATTTCCACGGCGGTGGCGGTTCCGGCTGGTGGCCCGGACACGCCGCACCCTCCCGACTCTGGGTTTGCCCTGTATGTGGTTCACGTCACCATAGGGGGTAGCGCGATCGATGAGCAAGGGGCGCCGTCCAGAAGGGTTACCTGGAATTCATCGGTGGGCACACTGCGTGTAACCGGTACCTCGGAGTGGTGCACCGCGCTCAGCCCCAGGTACGCCGGTAGGTTGCGGGTCGGGAGCGAAGCCGCGGCGGTGTGCGTTGGGCACTGTGGGAGCGTGCCGACACGCCGCACCCTGTCAACCGATCCGAGGGAGCTGGAGCCCCATGGTGATCCTGCTGATCCTGCTCGTGGCCGCCATCATCGAGTTGGCGGTGCTGATCGCGGTGGGGAACGCGATCGGGGTGCTGGCCACTATCGGACTGCTGATCCTCGCGTCCCTGGTCGGCGCAGCCCTGCTGCGCCGCGAGGGGATCCGCACCCTGGTCGCGTTCCGGGAGGCGTTGCGCACCCGTAGACCACCGCACCGGGAACTGATCGACGGGATGCTGATCGCCACCGCCGGTGTGTTCATCGTGCTGCCTGGCTTCGTCTCCGACGTCCTGGGCCTGCTGCTGCTCCTGCCGCCCACCCGCGCGCTGGTCCGGCGGCGGATGATGCGTTCCGCAGGTTTGCGTACCACGGCAGGCTTGTACACAACGGGCCCGCAGACCCCGGTGCGTTTCGCCCCGGGAGCCGTCGTGGAGGGCGAGGTCGTCGACGAGCCGCCGGCGCCCCGCCCCGGCCACGAGCTGCGCTGAGCGGTGCCGCTTCAGCCGATCAGCGCAGCCACCTGCGTGTGGTAGTCGAACTCATCATCCTGGGCACCGGCTGTGAAGGCGGCCCACTCCCCAGGAGTGAAGCTCAGGGTTACTCCGCTGGAGGTGGACCGGACTTGGGTGCCGTCGGCGTGGATGACGGTGACCGCGCCGTTGGCGCTGGAGAGTCCGTGCACTGACTCGTGCAGGAACGCCGCCCACTGGGCGGGGGTGAAATCGATGATCGGCCCGGTGCCGCAGGCCTTGCTGTCGCGCATGTGCACACCGGCCGCGGTGAAGTCGACCTCGACGCAGCTGCCCCCATTGTTGCTGCGGGTCGACGTCCGCCATCCGGCGCGCCACCCTGGGTTACTCATGCTCATCCTCCGGACTAACTCAATGTGGTGAGTCGCGCCGCGATGGCCTGGACGGACTCGCGCTGCGACAACGCCACGGAGCATAGGGACTCCGCCGTCTGAGTATACGCCGCAACTTGATCTTGATCTTGCACGTAGATCGCGCCGTCGGTGTACTCGATGTACCCGATGGACTGCGCCTGCTCGAAACGCAGCACGCTGAACATTCCTTCGAGGCTGTCGTGCCGCCCGACCGAGGTGGGCAATACCAGGATGTTGATGTTGTCCCGGGCGGCGAGCTTCATCAGGTGCTCGAGCTGCTCGCGCATCGTCGCGGCGCCACCGATCGGCCGGTCTAGCACCGACTCTTCGATGATCGCCGTCAGACGCAACGGAGCGGTGTCGCTGAACAGCCGATGTTGCCGTTCCATCCGCAGGCCGACCAGTCTCTCCACCTGGTCTGGGCGGACCCGGGAGCTGCCCGCGGTCGCACCCCGTGAGTACCCCTCGGTCTGGATCAGAGCGTGTAGCACTAGGGGCGCGTAGTTAATCTCGTCCGAGGCGAGCCCCTCCAGTCCGACGTAAGTCTTCAACCAGTCCGGGATGACGTCGTTCCACGGCGCCAGCCAGGTCCGCTGGTCGGCCCGGCCGGCCAGCGACGAGAGGCGCTCGACGTCCCACCTCGGGGCACCGTAAAAGGCGAGCAGTCCGGCGATTTGTTCCGGCTGCGGGAAGTAGAGCCCCTTCTCGAAGTGGCCGACGAGACCAGCGGAGCATCCCAGCGCTTTCGCCGCGGCAGCGAGCGTCTGACCGGCACGCTTGCGGTAATTGTGCAGTTCGACGCCGATCAGCCAGCGTAACGCCGACGGGTCACCCCGGTCCGCCATCGGCTACTCCCTCCTGGCAATCGGGGTCGCAGCGTATGGCACACCGGTAAGCTGCGTGAAAGCGACTCCCACCTTGAGGTTTGACAGTAGCTATGGCTCTAGTTAGAGTTCGATTCATGCGGCTTCTACGCGAGTCGCATCTCGGCCGAGTGGTCGAACCTAGTCCCGCTCCCGACGTAGCGGCGACCAGGGGTACCTCCCACTCGGCCGATGACGCGTGGTGGGGTACGGCCGACACCCCCGACGTCGGTCCGGCCCCACCACTGTCCATGCCCAGAAAACCCGATCACAGTAAGGCGAGCGCTGCGCCGATGTCCCAGTCGCCGATGTTCATATCGCGAACGTCACAACCACAGCACGAACCGGAACCGCCGCTGGGGCTGAGCCAGGTCATGTGGCGGCGCATCTGCGCTGACCCACACGCGGCGCGCCTGGTCGAGCCGGTCTGGTCCCGGCTCGCCGAGCTGGAACTTGCCGGGCACGACGCTGGGGCGCTGGCCGCGCTGCGCTACACGCTGACCCTGCACCAACCAACCCGCCGCGGAGCCTGCCGAGTCTGCCGCTGGCAGGCGTGGCCCTTCGGATGGTGGCGGCGGCGCTGGCCATGCGTTGCCTGGATCCAGATCCGCGCCGAACTGCTCGGAGGCGGAATCGCCCGGTCGTATTGACCGGCGACACACCTGCGCAGCAGCCACGTCGAGTCCGGCGGCATGGTCGGGTTCTGCTACGTGCGGGTAGCGTTGCCGGGACCGGCTTGCTGCTCTACCTTGGTGCCTCGCCCCGGGAGCTGTGGTGGCTCGCACCGGTGGCGTTCGCCATGCTGTGGGCGGTGCTGTACGGGCGGTCTGCCTGGGCCGGTTTCGGTTACGGGTTCGGCTTCGGGCTCGGTTTCTTCGTGCCGTTGCTGTCCTGGGTCGGGGAGTTCGTGGGCCCGCTGCCGTGGCTGGCGCTGGCCACCCTCGAGGCGCTGGTATTAGCGCTGGCCGGGGTCGGCGTGGCCGTGGTGTCCCGGTTACCGGCCGCGCCGGTGTGGGCAGCCGGGTTGTGGGTGGCCGCCGAGGCGTTGATCGCCCGGGTGCCCTTCGACGGCTTCCCCTGGGGGCGGGTGGCGTTCGGGCAACCGAACGGGGTGTTCCTCCCCGTGGCGGCGATCGGCGGGGCGCCGCTGCTCACCGCGGCGGTGGTGCTCTGCGGGTTCGGCGCGGGGGAGCTGGCCCGGCGGGTTGTCCAGGGGCAACGGCTCGTGGCGCTCGTGGTGCCGGCCCTGCTTGCCGTCGTCCCGGTAATCGTCGGCCTGGTCGTCCCTTCGCTGGTGCAGCCGACGGCGACCCACGGCGAGGTCGTGGTCGGCTTGGTCCAAGGCAACGTGCCTCGTGCTGGGCTGGACTTCAACGCCCAGCGCCGCGCCGTGCTGGACAACCACGCCGCGCGCACCGAGCAGCTCGCCGCCGATGTCGCCGCCGGCCGGTACCCTCAGCCGGCGCTGGTGATCTGGCCGGAGAACTCCTCCGACATCGACCCGCTGCGCAACCCGGACGCCCGAGCAGTGATCAACCAGGCAGCCCGGGCGATTGGCGTCCCGATCCTGGTCGGCGCCGTGCTGCGCACCGACGACGGGCACACCACGAATACCGCCATCGTGTGGGATCCCAGCACCGGGCCGGGCCAGCGGCATGACAAGCGCCGGTTGCAGCCGTTCGGGGAGTACCTGCCCTACCGGCGCTTCTTTCGGCTGTTCAGCCCTTATGCCGACCGCGCGGGCAACTTCGTGCCAGGCAACGGTGACGGTGCGGTGAACCTCGGCCCGGTCAGGGTCGGGATAGCCACCTGCTCCGAGGTGATCTTCGACGACCTGGTGCGCCGCAGCGTTCAGTCCGGCGCCCAGCTGCTGGCAGTGCCCACCAATAACGCTACCTTCGGCTTCACCGAGATGACTTACCAGCAGCTGGCGATCTCCCGGGTGCGCGCGGTGGAACACGGCCGGGCGGTGCTGGTGGCGGCGACCAGCGGGGTCAGCGCCGTGATCGCTGCGGACGGTGCCGTCGAGCAACGCACCAGTCTGTTCACGCCGGACGCACTGGTGGCGCAGGTCTCACTGCACTCCGGTACTACTCTGGCGACCCGGCTTGGCTCCGCACCGGAGTGGTCGCTGACGGTGCTAGGTGTGCTCGGGGTAACCGCAGCACTGGTGACGCAGCGTAAGTCACTGCGGCGGACTGGCAGCTGATGCTGAGCTGCCGTGATGCTGAGAGAGCGAGACCGCCGGACCCGGGTCCGGCGGTCTCAGCGCTGCAGGGGTTCAGGCGGAACGGGAGCGGCGGCCGCGCAGTTCGGTGAGGCGCTCATCGAGCAACTCATCGAGTTCGGGAATGCTCCGTCGCTCCAGCAGCATGTCCCAGTGTGTACGCGGCGGCTTGATTTTCTTCGGCTCCGGTGCTATCCCGTCGACCAGCCTGGACTCGTTGCCGTGCAACCGACATTCCCAGGTCACAGGCGGTTCGGCATCATCGGCGAACGGTACGGTGAAGTTGTGGCCCTTGGGGCAGGCGTAATACACCGACCGCCGGGGGGCAAGATCGTGATCCCGGTCCGTCTCGTAACTCACCGTTCCGAGCCGGCTGCCACGCAAAACGCGGTCGGCCATGGCATGTCCTTTCTCCAGGTCGGGGACCACCAGATCCCCTAGGTCCAGCTCACCGAGTGCAACGTCGCGGCGGGCCCCTACGTTCCCGGACCACGGACGGTCCAGGCGGTCGGTTACATCCTTAAACGCTCGATAGACAAGAATTTCCCCACAAGGAGTGAATCGTGTCATCGATGTGACGCGTTACCTCGCCTAGAGGCTCATAGGTAGCTCGTTCGGGCACATCTGCTACCCCGACCGGCGAGGTGGGGATTCATCTATTTCTCCGGGCCAGGCCCGCCGAGCGCGCAGCACGTCGCGCAGCACATCCGGCCGGTCGGTGATCAGACCGTCGACGCCGAGATCGAGCAGGGCCGCCATGTCGGCGGCCTGGTCCACCGTCCAGGCGTGTACCTCCAGGCCCCGCTGGTGCGCGTAATCCAGCAGCAGGCGGTCCACCAGCGTGATCCCGTACCGGCGCGCCGGCAGTTGCGCGAGTCCGCCCCGGATCGGTAATCCGACGGGCAACGCCGAGCGCAGCCGCAACGCGATCGCTGACGCGGTGCCCATCGACGTCAGCAGCCGCGGCCCGGCCGCTGCCCGCAGCCACTGCAACCGCGTTTCGGAGAACGACGCGAGGCACACCCGGTGCCAGGCACCCGTGGCACGCAACAACTCCAGTACCGGTGCGGCTGCCGAGTCAGCCTTGACGTCGATGTTGAGCAGTGCCTCCGGGAGTTCTTCGAGCAGGTCAGCCAGCCGGCAGATCGGTTCGCGGCCGCTCACTCGCGCGGTGCGTACTGTCGCCCAGTCCCGTTGCCCGACTATGCCGGAACTGTCGGTGGTGCGGTCTAGCGTGGCGTCGTGCAGGACCACGACCACGCCGTCTTGGGTGGCCCGGACGTCGGTCTCCAGGTAGCGGTACCCCTCTGCGGCCGCGCGGCGAAACGCGGCCAGCGAGTTCTCCATGCCGGCCAACTCGCCGAGATGCCAACCGCGATGCGCGAATGCCCGGGGAAAGGGTCCGTTCAGAAACGGGTGCCGGGACACGACCACCCTCACCATTGTGCCGGGCCGGCGCCAAACCTAGCGCGCGGCGGGAGACCGCGGTGGCCGTACGATCTGGTCACGATGGTCGACAACCGGGTGCAGGTCGGCGGGCCGTACTTCGAGGATCTGACGCGGGGACAGGTCTTCGCCGACGCTCCGGGCCTGACTCTGACCTCGGGCCACGCTGTGCAGCACCAGGCACTGTCCGGCGACCGGCTCCGGCTGCCGCTGGACCACGAGCTGTCCACGGCGGTCACCGGCCGCGCCGAGCCGTTCGCCCATCCCACGCTGGTCTGCCATGTCGCGATCGGGCAGACCACCTCTGCGTCGCAGCGGGTGCGCGGCAACCTCTTCTATCGTGGTCTGCGCCTGCTGCGCCCGGTGCATCTCGGCGATACGCTGCGCACCCGCACCGAGATCGTTGCGCTGCGACAGAACCGCCCGAAACCGGGGCGCCCGGCGACCGGGCTGGCCGTGCTGCGAGTGCAGGTCGTCAACCAGCGCGAGGAGCCCGTGCTCGACTTCTGGCGCTGCCCGATGCTCCCGCTGCGCGACCCCGACGCCACCACGGGATACGCCGACAGCTTCGAGGACATCTCCGCCGCCGCCGACCCCGTCGATGATCTGCCGTGGGGGTGGCAGCTTGGCGCGTTCCAGCCCACCGTGACCGAACCCGGAACGGTCTACGACATCGAGGTACGCGACACCGTGACCGGTGCCCCCGAGCTGGCCAGGTCCACCCTCAACCTCGCTGCCACGCACACCGACCCCGGCGCGTCGGCGTACGGGCGTCGGCTGGTCTACGGCGGTCATACCATCTCGATCGCCGGGGCGCATGCCACCCGGGCGTTGCCTGATCTGGTGACGATCGTGGCGTGGCGCAGCTGCGACCACACCGGCCCGGTGTTCGAGGGTGACGTGCTGCGCACCGAGTTGCACGTCGAGGCCGTCGACCAGCGCGACGGTTACCAGCTGATCGACCTGCGGGCGGTGGTGCACAGCTGTCCAGCGGAGGACGCTGGGGATCAGAACGCGGCGCAGATGCCGGTGCTCGACTGGCGGTTCGTTGCGCTCGCACGGTGATCGGAAGGTTGGTCAGGATGACCGGGATTCTGGCGGGGATGCAAGTGGTGGAGGGCTCAGCCTTCGTGGCGGCGCCACTAGGAGGGATGACCCTGGCCCAGCTCGGCGCGGACGTGATCCGGTTCGATCCGATCGGCGGCGGCCTAGACGCCACCCGCTGGCCGGTCACCGACGACGGCAAGAGTCTGTTCTGGGCGGGCCTGAACAAGGGCAAGCGCTCGATCGCGGTCGACCTGCGATCGGCCCGAGGCCAGGAGCTGCTCACCGACCTGATCACGGCGCCTGGCGATGGCGCGGGGCTGTTTCTGACGAACTTCCCGGCTGCGGGCTGGCTAGATTTCAACAAGCTCACGGCCCGGCGCCCCGATCTGATCATGGTGAATATCGTCGGTAACTCCGACGGTTCCTCCGCGGTCGATTACACCGTCAACCCCGCGACCGGCTTCCCCTGGGCGACCGGCCCCAGCAACCTGTCCGACCCGTTCAACCACTTGCTGCCGGCCTGGGACGCGATCACCGGCACGTTGGCCGCGACCGGGCTGCTGGCCGCCGAGCGCAAGCGGCGGATCGAGGGGGTCGGCCAATTCGTCCGGCTGGCCCTGTCGGATGTGGCGTTCGCGATGGTCGGGCATCTCGGCAAGATCGCCGAAGTGCAGATCAACCAGCACGAGCGGCCCAAGTACGGCAATTACCTGTATGGGGCGTTCGGGCGCGACTTTGCCACCAAGGACGGCAAGCGGGTTATGGTGGTCGGTCTCACCACGCGGCAGTGGCACAGCCTGGTGGCCGCGGTCGGGATCGCTGACGCCTGCGTCCAAGTGGAGAAACTGCTCGAGGTCGATCTAGAGAAGGAAGGCGACCGGTTCACCGCGCGCCACGTGATTGGCGCGCTCATCGAGCCGTGGGTCAGCAGCCGTACGCTGCGCGAGGTCCGCGAGGTCTTCGACCGGCACGAGGTGTGCTGGGGCCCGTACCAGTCCTTCACCGAGCTGGTCACGACCGATCCGCGTTGCTCGCCGACCAACCCGATGTTCGCTGCGGTCGACCAGCCCGGCATCGGCACTTATCTCATGCCTGGCTCACCACTCGATTTCTCTGGGGTGGACCGGTTACGACCCGAGCCGGCGCCCTTACTCGGTCAGCACACCGACGAGATCCTTGCCGGAATCCTCGGCCTGTCTGCCGCGGAGATCGGGAGCTTGCACGACGAGGGCGTCGTCGCCGGGGTCCCAGAAGAATAAGCCCAGCCGGATAAGCCCACCTTCGGAGCATTGTCATGACCTTGCCCACGTCTGAGGCGTTCCCTGAGATTTCCTATGTGTCCTGGCACGACACTCTGGCCACCCTGCACCGATTCGCGCAGCTGGTGGGCAAGATCCGGCTGGCGGCCAGCCCGCGGCGCAACCATTGGTGGAACGTGCCCTTTCACCTCACCGGACGGGGGATCACCACCCGCCCGATGGGCCGCGACCCGATCTTCACGATCGACTTCGACTTCCTCGACCACCGCCTCGACATCTCCACTGTCGATGGCCTACGCCACGCGTTCCCGCTCGTCGGGCAGTCTGTGGCCAGTTTCTCTGCCGAGTTGGGACGCGGGCTTGACGCTGTCGGCGTCGACGTCACCGTCGAACGTCCTCGCCCCTTCGACCTGCCCGACGCCGACCGGCCCTTCGCTGAGGACACCGAACACGCCACCTACGATCCGGCCGCAGTCACCCGGTACTGGAGAGTGCTCAGCCGGGTGAACCTGCTGCTCGAGGAGTTCGCCGGACGCTGGTCGGGCAAGACGAGCCCGGTCCATCACTTCTGGCACACCTTCGATATCGCGCTCACCCGGTTCGCCGACGGCAAGGTCGAACACTCGCCGACCACCGACCCCGTCACCCGAGAGGCGTATTCCCGCGAGGTGATCAGCTTCGGGCTCTGGTTCGGGGACGAGTCCTTTTCCGAGCCGGCGTTCTACTCCTACACCGCTCCCGAACCACACGGTCTCGCCGACGAGCCACTGCAACCCCCCGCCGCGCAGTGGGTCGAACGCAACGGCAGCCACCTCGCTGTGCTCCGCTACGACGACGTCCGGAAGTTGCCCGACCCGCGAACCGCGGTTCTCGACTTCTACGAAAGCGCCTACCGGGCAGGCGTGAGCCGAGCCAGCTGGGATCTCGCCCGTTATGACTCCATAGCCGGCGCCACTGACCCCCACGCCGGTCGCGAGACTCTGCCGGATTAACCGGTATGTACGGTTTGCTCTAGCTGTCAGCCTGGTGTGACTGTTTCTGGCCGTCGATGAAGGGTTCGTACGGGTGTTCCCCGGCGGTGATCTGGCGGATGCCATCGACCTCCGATGCGTCGGCGATTGCCTCTGCGGCGGCTTCGGTGGCCAGGGTTGCATCTTCCGCGGCCCGCGCCGACGGCTCAGCGGAGGAGTCGACCTCGCGGGTGGCGGCAGACTGGGGGAGTGTCTCCGTGAAGGCGCGGGACACGCTTTGAAGCGCGGAGGTGACTTCGCTGGGGATCACCCAGAACGTGTTGCCCTGGCCCTTGGCGAGTTCTGGCAGCACCTGCAGGTACTGGTAGGCCAGCAGCTTGGGATCCGGGTCGTTGCGGTGCACGGCCTGGAACACCTCGTCGATCGCTCGGGACTGACCTTCGGCCTTGAGGATCGCGGCGGTTCGGTCACCCTCGGCGCGCAAGATCGCGCCCTGCTTGTCACCCTCGGCGGTGAGGATCTGGGACTGGCGCTGACCCTCAGCGGACAGGATCGCGGCGCGCTTGTCCCGCTCGGCCCGCATCTGCTTCTCCATCGCGTCCTTGATGCTCTTCGGTGGATCGATGGCCTTGATCTCGACCCGGTTGACCCGTAGACCCCACTTGCCGGTGGCGTCGTCCAGCACGCCGCGGAGCTGGTTGTTGATGCTGTCGCGGGAGGTGAGCGTCTTCTCCAGGTCCATGGAGCCGACAACGTTGCGCAGCGTCGTGACGGTGAGCTGCTCGACGGCCTGGAGGTAGCTGGCAATCTCGTAGGCGGCCGACCTCGGGTCGGTCACCTGGAAGTACAGCACGGTATCGATCTCGACGACCAGATTGTCCTCGGTGATGACCGGCTGCGGGGCGAACGACACGACCTGTTCCCGCAGATCGATTGCTGAGTAGACCCGGTCGACGTAGGGGATGACGAAGTTCAGGCCGGGTTTCAGCGTGCGGTGGTACCGGCCGAGCCGTTCCACGTTGCGCGCTCGCGCCTGTGGCACGATGCGCACCCCCCGCACCACGGTGAGGACCGCGAACAGCGCAACGAGTAGCCCCGCGATCAGCAAAGTTGTGACTTCCATGATCACTCCCGAGGATAGACGACGGCGGTGGCGCCGTCGATCTGGATGACGTCAACGGTCGCTCCCACGGGAATCACCAGGCTCTCGTCGAGGGCGCGGGCCGTCCACTCCTCGCCGCCGATGCGCACAGTGCCGTCTCGACCTGTCACTTCGTGGACGACGTACGCCGTCTTACCGACGAGCGCTTCTACTCCGAAGCGTTGGAGCTGCGGCTGGAGCATGTGCCGGGCAGCGATGGGTCGCAGGAGCGCGATGCCGGCCGCGGCGGCGAGGGCGAATACCAGAAGCTGGAGGGGGCCGGGCAGTCCGATCGCCGCGAACGCCGATGCGATCACGGCGGCGCCGCCGAGCAGCCCCAACGCGGCGGTCAAGGTGAAGATCTCAGCGACGCCCAGCACCACTGCGATGATCAACCAGAGGACCCAGGCATCCACAGCGTCGACCTTCCCGAACCGCGGTGACGAGGTCTCTCACGGTGCGTAGTAGCCAGCCGACTCGTCCGGGCGTGCACCGCCTCTTCTGCGACTCTCCTTGATGGTAACCCGCGCCAGATGCCACACTGGGTGACCTGTCGTCACGCGCCGGTTCGGGCCCCGCTGTCACATGTGATGCGCACGCACGAGTACGCAGGTGGTTCGCTGGCAACAGCGCGACTGGATGTGCCGGTGCTGCGAGCCGCGAACGGCCATCGCTTCCTCACCCCGTATTGCGCATCCCGGCGGCGATCCCGTTGACGGTCCGTAGCAGAGCACGACGCAGATCCGGGTCGGGCTCATCCACCTCGCGGCGCCGGGCCAGCAGTGAGACCTGGAGGTGGTGCAGCGGCTCCAAGTACGCGGCCCGCACCTGGAGGGTGTGGCGCAGCAGATGGTGGCGGGCCAGCAGAGTCGAGCCGCCGGTCAACTGCAGCACCTCGCGCTTGGTCAGGTCGTGCTCGCCGACGATAGCGTCGAACAGCGGTTGCAGGCTGGGCTCGACAAGTGCCGAGACGTAGGACTCCGCGATCCGCAGGTCCGTCTTGGCCAGCGTCATCTCGACGTTGCCGAGCAGATTGGTGAAGAACGCCCAGTCCCGCATCTCCCCGAGCACCGAGCCGAGCCCGGCGTCATGGGCGGCCCGCAGGCCACTGCCGAGCCCGTACCAGCCGGGCACGAGCATCCGGGTCTGGGTCCACCCGAATACCCACGGGATCGCCCGCAGCCCGTCCAGCGTGGTTTTCCCGCTGCCCGGTCGCCGCATTGGTCGGGACCCGACATTGAGCCAGCTCAGCTCGTCGACCGGGGTGGCGGTGGAGAAGAACTCGCTGAGCCCGGGAAGGCTGACAAAGTCGCGATAGGCCGCATGGGCAGCCCCGCTCACGACGTCCATCACCTCGTCCCACCGAGCCAGCACCTCCGGCGGTACCCGCGAGGTCTGGTGCAGCAAGGTGGCCTCCAGCACTGCGGCGAGGAGGATCTCGAGATGGTCGTGGGCCAGCGTGCTCAGCGAATATCTGTCGGAGATGACCTCGCCCTGTTCGGTCACCTTCATCGTCGCGTCGACCGTGCCGTAGGGGGAGGCGGCCACCGCCTCCCCGGCCGGCCCGCCGCCCCGGCCGACCGAGCCACCGCGGCCGTGGAACAGCCGCAGCCGGACCTGGTGTGCGGCGGCGGTGTCGCGCAGTTGGCGCTGTGCCTTGTGGATGTCCCAGTGCGAGGTAGTGATCCCGGCGTCTTTGTTGGAGTCGGAGTACCCGAGCATTACCTCCTGCAGGTCGCCGCGGGTTCGGACCAGCTGCCGGTAGGAGGGATCCCGCAGCATCCCGTCGAGCAGCTCGCCGGCGCGGCGCAGCTCGGTGGCCGTCTCGAACAGCGGCACGAGATCCACCGTGCACCTGCCATGTGGTGGTGACAACGCGACCAGGCCGGCTTCTCGGGCCAGCACCGCGGCGGCCAGCACGTCGTCAACGCCCTGTGTCATTGAGATGACGTACGTGCAGGCAGCCGGCTCGCCGAAGGTCTGCTGGGCGGACCGGATCACGTCGAAGACACCGAGCACGTCCGCAGCTTCGGCTGGCAGCTCGGCGGAACGGGCGGTCAGCGGCCGTCGTCCGGCCAGCTCGCGGGACAGCAGCGCGGCCCGCTCCTGGCGGTCGAGCTCGGCGTAGGGTTTTACGAGCTCACCGAGTGGGTCGTAGAGGGCCGCCAGCGCGGTGTGGTGCCGGCTTGCGTGCTCGCGCACGTCGAGAGCCGCGAGGTGCAGGCCCAGTGCTGCGGCACTGCGCAGCGTCCTGGCCAGGGTGCCCTCGGCGATGCGTTCGCCGAGGTGCGCGCGCAGCGAGGTGTCCATCACCTCTAGATCGGCGAGGTAGGCCGCCGCCCCCAGGTAGTCCCGTCCCGCCTGGTGCGGGGCTCCGTCGCGAATCCGCTGGCGGGTCCTGATCAGGCGGGCGTGGATGTAGGAGCACTTCAGCCGGTAGGGCTCGTCGGCGTTGAGCCGCAGGTAGCGGTCGTATACATCGGGCAGCAGGCGCCGGTCTTGGGCGAGGCTGCACCGCAGGGCCTCGGAGACGCCAACCACCCGGGTGGACACGCTCAGCTCCTGGACGAGCTGGTCGATCAGCGCCAGCTGGATGCTCAGCGCCCGATCCGCGTAGAGCCGTAAAACATTGAGGGTGACCTGTGGGGAAACGTTGGGGTTGCCGTCGCGGTCGCCTCCGACCCAGCAGCCGAGCACCACCGGACACGACTGTGGCGGCAGCGCGAACCCGGCACGAGCGAGCTCGTCCTCGAGATCCTCCAGCAGGTCCGGCACCGCGTGGGTACCGAGCTGCTCGAGGTAATAGGCGACCGCGCGAGCCTCGTCCAGCACCGTCGGCTGACCTGGACGGATCTCGTCTGTCTGCCACAGCAGGTCGACCAGCCGCGCAAGCTGCTGTTGCGCCTGCTCCTCGGGCAGATCCTGGTCGAGGACGTCGGCCACCTGGCGCAGGATGAACTGTACCGACCGGCGGGACGCCTCGGTCGGGTGCGCGGTGAGCACCGGTCGTAGTTGCATGCGCGCCAACACCGACTGCACCTCGGCCCGGTCGACGGTGTTGGCCAGCCGGTCCACCACCGTGCGCAGCGGTCCGCGCCGCCCGCCGAAATGGGCGCGCTGCTCCCGTGAGCGGTGTAGTTGCTCGGCCACGTTCGCGAGCTGGAAATAAGTGGAGAACGCCCGGGCGAGCTGGACGGACGTGCCGATGTCCAGCGTGGACAGCAGCGACCTGATCTCCGCACTGCACCCCGGCTGGGCCGCCCGGGCTAGCACCCGCACCTGTTCTACCAGCTTGAACAGTTCCTCTCCGCCCTGGCGGACCAAGGTATGGCCGAGCAGCGTCGACAGCATGCGGATGTCGGCCCGCAGTGCGTGGTGCTGCGACTCCGAAACGACACCGGTGTGGGCGGCCATCGAGTCCAGACGCCTGCTCTGGTCGGTGCTCGACTTCTGCCGGGCTGACGACGTCATCGGCTTCCCCTTATCCAACGCCGTCGAGCGCACCTGGCTAGCGGTACCCCAGAATCTTAACGATATCCGCAGCCGACTTCTTCACACTGTCGATGGTCACACGCTGGGCCGGCAATCCCCAAGCGCAGCCCCGCAAGTGTTTCCTACTGGTAACAACGTGGTAACGCCGACATCCCTGGTCGAGGCTGTGGTGACCGGGTGGCCCGCCTACCGGCCACGAGCGCTTCGCCCCACGTCCCTGACGCCATATGATGGCTATCCGTCACAGTTATTTCTCCTCGGAGTTTTCCGGGTGTGGTTGACCACTGATCGTGATTGGCTTTTCGATGAGATGCGGCTCGGGTTCAGGGCCATCTGGGGAGAACCATGGAGCATGTGCAGGAGCGTCCGGGCGCAGTGTCCATTTCCGGCCGACTCGGTTGACGCCTATCGGGTACACCGTGAGGGTGCCGTCGGTCTCGATGTGCAGCCGGAGAAAATGCTTGAGGTCCTGGTGGTGCTGGGCCGCGTACCCCTCGGTTTGATGCAGGCCGAAACAGTTGGTGGCCCAGAGGTACCCCGACAGCCCCACCATTCCCCCGATACCACCCACCACGCCGACAAGGCTGAGGAAGGCGACCAAGGACCACCCGCCCCGTAGCCCGAAGGCAGACGACAGCCAGGAGGCGGCAATCATGAAGCCTGCCACGCCCGCGACTTGTAGCGTTGAATGGATCATCCCGACCAGGAATCGACCGACGCCTCTGGCATCGTGGGCGAAGCGCACCGTCCCGGCCAAGGACACGATCATGAAGAGGATGAGGAGGAAGAACGTCGGGCTCTCCCATAGGGCGTGGCGCAAATCACCGAGGCCGAGTGCGACGTGTCGGTCTCCTAGATGCAGGCCCAGCATGAACGCCAACAACACGTGGATGGTGCCGAACACCCCGGCCAGGGGAAGGTTGTAGGGAGAAAGCAGCCACATCCGCTTCCTCAGCCGTTTCGATACCTCCGGTGACGGATAGGTCCCGGCTCTGCGGTAGGCGATGGCTCCTTCTGCTCTGGGAAGTTCTATACGCTCGGGGAGGTTGTGGGTGGGATGTAAGAAGGCGCCGCCGCCGCCCGAGCGAATGTACTGGTGAAAGCCACCCTCCTCCTCGTAGCGGCAGTAGTAGTGCTTCCCGCTCTTGAGGGACAGCAACATCCGGGCGCCACTGGGCTGGATGATCTCGCGCTCGAGGTACTCCACATGCCGGTCGGAATGAATTTCGTCCTGCTTCCGGCCGCTGTCGACCTCCTTGGCCATGCACAAGATGATGCGGTCTCCGGGCTGCACCTGGTCGATGGCGACGTCGGCGAAGTAACGTAGTTGGGCTTCATCGATGTAGGACCCGAACTGAATGTCGATACCCCACAGCCACCACCCTTTCGGGAGCTTGACCGCGAAGTAGCTTCGACGCTGGCGTGTTCTCCATCCGCCGATCCAGCGGCTGCGGCAGAAAATACTGGTGAAGTTGACCAACCCGTCGTACCAGTCGTGGCTTCCCGGAACGGCGAAGAGCTCAGGAGCTTCTCCGGGGACGCACGGCAGCGCTGCCCGGTACGGACCGAGCATGCGGTTCTCGTACTGCGCGGCCGTGGGCACGGGGTACACTTGGTCGCCCCCCATGACAAGGATCCGTCCCCGCTCGGTGGAGTGGGTCTCGCCATCCCAGTCGAGCTTGAGTTCTTCGGTGGCCAGTAGCCTGGCCACGGTGTAGGTCGAGTTCCACCCGTCGCCGACGTCGGCCACGTAGTCCAGCCACAGATCGGCTTCCCCGGAGCGGTCCGGGACCTCGGCCGGCTCCAGCGCCTGCAACTCCCGGCTGTCGGCGTAGGAGCTGAAGACGCCCGACAGCAGAACCCGGACAGCGGTGTCGATGAGTTGGTGGGGATCGAGCCAGCGCACCATGGGTCTGCGCACGAACCCGAGCCCGGAAGGATCGGACGGTCGACGGGGGCACAGCGGAGGAGTGTCAGCGGAACCTGCAGATGTCTCGGCCACACTCGACATTTTGGCAGTGGGTGCGAACCGGGCTTGCTTCACCCGAGACTCGCCACGTCCTGATCGTACCTTGATGTCCGTTATCGACGAGTGGACTTCGCGGAGAATCGCCTTTGTGCCGTTCTTCCCAGTGAGTCACA
>DATEMN010000123.1:0-2390 GCA_035275565.1 Pseudonocardiaceae bacterium
CTCCTCATCCCTCCCCAGCTCGACGGTGCGAGCCAGGCTCACCGGAGAAGGGGTCAAAATTCAGATGCCACGCCGGGGTCAGTTTTCACGTGCCGTCGACACTCTGTTCGTCACCCCCGACACGCTCCTGCGCTGGCAGGCCGACCTGATCACACGACAATGGACCCTCAAGCGCCGACGACCCGGACGGCCACCCACGTCACCACCGCTGCGCAGGCTGATTCTGCGCCTCGCAGACGAGAATCCGGACTGGGGATACCGGGCGCATCGCCGGAGAACTCGCCGGCATAGGCCGCCAGGCCGGCGCCTCCACGGTCTGGACAATCCTCAAAGGCGCCGGTCTCGATCCGTCCCCACGACGCTCGGGTCCCACCTGGTCTGAGTTCCTGCGCGGCCACGCGCACGGGATTCTCGCCTGCGACTTCTTTCATGGCGACACCGTGCTCCTCACCAGGCTGTCCTGCTTCGCAGTCATCGAGCACGCCACCCGCCGGGTCCACATCCTCGGTGTCACCGCACATCCCACCGCGGACTGGGTCGCCCAGCAAGCCCGCACTCTGCTCATGGACCTAGGCGATCGTGTGGAACAGTTCAGGTTCGTGATCCGGGACCGGGATTCGACGTTCACTAGCGTGTTCGACGCGGTCTTCGCCAACGAGGGGATACGGATCATCACGACTCCGATCCGGGCGCTCCGCGCAAATGCGATCATGAACGGTGGATCGGCAGCCTCCGCCGAGAACTTCTCGACCGAATACTCATCCGCAACGCCCGGCATCTACGCCGCATTCTCACTGAGTATGAAGACCACTTCAATAGCCCACACCGATCCCTCGCCCACGCCGCCCCACTCCGAGCACTCCCCAGCCTGACACCACCAACACCAAGATCGTTCGACGTGACCGGATCGGCGGAGTGATCCACGAATATATGCAGGTCGCGTAGCGTGGCCGAGTTTCGGGCATCCACAAGCCCCGAGCGCTTCACCCGAGGAGAAAACGAAGGTGCGCGAGCTGCTCAACACCCAGCCCTACGTCGATGACGCCCCCGCCACGGGGTGGGCCCAGCTGCTCGACGCCGGCGAGTACCACTGCTCGATCTCCACCATGGATCGGATCCTGCGCGACCACGACGAGGTGCGCGAACGCAGGCGCCAGGCCACACACCCGCCGCGCAACAAAACCCGAGCTGCCGGCCATCAAACCGAACGAAGTGTGGAGCTTAGACATCACGAAACTCGCTGGCCCAGCGCGGGGCATCTGGTTTCACCTGTACGTGATCGTCGACATCTTCAGCCGCTACCACCCCGGCTGGATGATCGCGCGGACCGAGGACGGCGAGCTCGCGCGGCGGTTCTTGCGCGAGTCGATCACTAAGCACGGCATCGACCCGGACACGCTGACCCTGCACGCCGACCGGGGCACCTCGATGAAGAGCAAGACCGTTGCTGAGAGGCTGTCCGACCTACACGTCACCCGGTCGCACTCGCGGCCCACGACGTCCAACGACAATCCCTCCAGCGAGTCGCAGTTCACGACGTTGAACTACCGGCCGGTCTTTCCCGACCGGTTCGACTCGATCGAGGCCGCCCGAGTGTTCTGCGGCGAGTTCTTCGACTGGTACAACCATGACCACCGGCACTCCGGCATCGGCCTGCACACCCCCGCGTCGGTGCACTTCGGCACCGCCCACCAGCTCCGCCAGCACCGCGGCACCGTCTTGACCGACGCCTACACCACCCACCCCGAACGATTCGTAGCCGGCATCCCGCAACCCCCGAAACTGCCCGGTGCCGTCTGGATCAACCGACCCATCGACACCGACACAGAGGCGATGCCGCCAGATCACTCAACCAATTAATTCACCTACCAACCTGCCTCAAAGATCTTGACAGGTTCCGCCGACCGGCTTCGGCCGATCCTCCAACCCACCGATGCCCTCGGCCGCATACCGCTTCTTCCCAGCTGATCACCCTCGGTTTGGACACCCCGACCCGCTCCACGATGTCCTTGACCGCCACACCGTCCGCGGCCAGCAACACGATCCGCGCCCGCCGCACCAAACCCGCCGACATCGACGGCGCCCGCAACCACGACTCCAAGACTTCGCGGTCATGAGGCGGCAGGTCCAGGGTCACAGTCAACGCCATGCACCATGATCCCAAGAATCACGCCACAGGTAAACCTACCTAATTACGAGACACTAGTGTAGATAGATATGTTTAGCTTTACATTGGTCGCGCAGTGTGAAATAATCTTCCCATGGCACTTTCAGCAGAGGATCGCGCGGAGCTTCAGGCGGCGGTCGGATCAGGTTCGTATGATGGATCGGTGTCGGCGCGGGCGCAGATGGTGCTCTGGTATGACCAGGGCTACCGGAAAGTGGAGATC
>DATEMN010000124.1:0-14532 GCA_035275565.1 Pseudonocardiaceae bacterium
TCGGGCGAGAAGTTGCCATCAGCGGCACCTCCGAACAATGCAACAGTCCTTTTCCCAGATCTCACGGACAGTGATATCACGCAGGTTTGCGGGGTGGCGAGGCGTCCGCGAGCTTGACCGACGGGCCGAAGCCGTCCAGTAGGGTGAAGCGAACCCGACTCGCGTGGTTGTTACCGCAAGTCGAGTGCGGCGCGGAGCCGGTCTGGGCTCATCATCCCGGGGCCATCCTGGTGGGTGGGGAAGGAGTCGAGAAGCCGGATCAGGTCGCCGCGTCGGGTGGGATCCGCGGCGGCCTGGCGGGGAGTGTTCCCGGCCAGCGCGGGGATGGACTCGTCGAGCCATTTCTGCTCGTAGTCGCGGATGAATCGGTCGAGCGCGGCCGCCATCTCGGGAGCGGTGGGGTCGATGTGGTGGGCATCGTCGGCGGGGTCGGTACGGGCGGCGAGCGCGGCAGCTTCCCGGGCGTCGCGGGCCGGCTGACGTGACTGGTCGATGATGGTGAGCGTTGGGTCGAGTTCGTGGACAGTGTCGAACACGCGGTCGATGCGGGCCTCGCTGTTGGTGTGCACGGTCAGCTCAGGCCCGTCGAGGCGCAGGGTAGCGCGGATGCGCTCCATGCCGTGGGTGGTGACGTGCTCGATCCACTGCGCGGTCCCGGTGTCGTCACGCTGGTAGGTCTGGTCCAGCTTCGCGGTCAACGCTGCCGGGTCGCCGGTCTTCAGGGTGGCCTCGCACAGCACCAGCGGGTCACCTTCGGTGTTGCTCAGGCCGACTGGTGCGAAGCGTCGGGTGAGGAAGGCGACCAGCTCCAGTGGGTCGGGCTTGGAGTCCAGCAGCGCGATGAGCTCGTCACGCTGGTGCAGGGCGACCGGTTCGATGCCACCGAAGATCTGTGCCGTATCACCTGCGGACACGACGCGGGCGCACACCAATGCGCCCGCCTGGACTGTCTGGCTGGCCGTCCGCTCCCGGACCTGGTGGACGTCGCCGGTGCGCACGTCGCGCATCGTGAAACCCGCACCTCGCTGGACCTGCTCGATCTCGTACACCGACCGGTCGATGAGCAGCCACTGCTCGGCCAGCAGCCGCTCGTCCGCGGGCAGCAACCCGCCCCGGATAGCCACGAACTCCTCGAAGGCACCGCCCTCGAACAGGACCGCGTCGCCGACCAGTGCCTCACCCAGCGGGTCGAGCGTGGCATGGGGGATCTCGGCGAACTGTGTCCGCACCCGCGCGGCCTCGACGACCGCGCCGAGCCAGGGGCCGTCGAGCAGGAACATGGATGCTTTCTGGTACAGCCACGCCGCGCGTTCCTCGAGCGGGAGCTGCTCGTGGTGAAGGTGGCATTTCTTGTACTTGTGGCCGGATCCACACCAGCACGGCTGGTTACGGCCGAGGTCGCGCCGGGGCGGGGCCTGGAAGTGCTCGAGCAGCTCAACCAGGAGATGGTCGGGCGGGGTTCCCGCGCGGCGCAGCAGCGCCAGCCCGCGGGCTGCGTCGCCGCGATCGCTGGCGAACCGGGCCAGATCGACCAGTGCCGGTGACCATTGCGGGTCGGCTGACTCCGCGGCCTGGTAGGCCGCCTCGGCCTCGGTGATGTCACCGAGCCGCTCGTGGGCCTTGCCGCACAGCCACCGCAGGGCCGGGCGGGCGGCCTGCGACACCAGCGGCTCCAGCGCCTCGGCGAACAGGACCAGCGCCGCGGCGCCCTCGCTGCCGGATCCGATGGTCTCGGCCAGCACCGCCTCGGCTACGGCTGGCTCGGCCAGAAACGGCATGGTCGCCCTGACGGTGATGTCCCGATCCGAGTCGGTCGATCCCGGTCGGCCTATGACCTCGGCGGCGATGGCGGCCCGCGCGGCCTCATCGTCCTGGACGGCCAGCACGGTCTCGTGCATCTCGGCAACCTGGTGATACAGCATGACGATCGCCAGGACCGAGAGGGCTTCATCGTCGGTGAGGTCATATCGTCGGGTGATCGCCGCGCATCGCAGCTCTACCCGCCACCGATCGAAGTCGAATCCCGGCTTGGCCAGCCACTCGCCGTCATGAGCCAGCCCGCAGGTGTCCAGTGCCATCCCCAGTGGCGGCAGCGGTTCGGTGAACAGCGTCGGATCGTCCACGCACGCCCGCCACACCGCGAGGTCCAGTGGCATGGGCTCGTCCGGTTCGGTCGCGAGGACTGCGCTCAGCCGCTGCCCCAGCGCGCCCACCGCCTCAGGCCGTATCACGTGCTCCGAAACAACCTTCAACGACAGCCCGTCCCCGGTGAGACTGAGCGCGATGACAGCACCCTCGCTGAGCCCCCGTTCCCGCAGATAACCGGGCGGTAGTAGCAGCGCACCGTGCTCATCGACCACATCCAGCGGGATGCCCCGCTCGGCCAGGGCGTCGGCGTCGAACGGCAGGAGCACCCCGACCACCGGTGCACCGTCGACCAGTCGCTGGTACCGCTCCTGCTCGGTCAGCATGTCGAGCGGCTTGAGGTCTGTGCTCATCGCGAGGATGTCGTGCTCGAGTTCCGACTCGCTCACCCGGTGCGTGAACACCCGGTCGGCCAGTACGGCTGGCAACGACACCCACCGCTTATCGGCCAGCACCATCAGGTCATCGTTGTCTTCCAACGCCTCGTAGAGCACGTCGTCGGGGTCATCGCCAAGATCCACCCCGCGACCCGCCAGCGCGGCGGCAAGCTGGTCCTCGGTCAACGGCCCGCTCTCGGCCAGCACCGCGGAAATCACGTCGATGAGTTCCGGATCCGCCGCAGGCAGTGAGTCAGCCACGACGCGACACCGTACTCAGGCCGACCTCTTGTCAGTGATGAGGGCTATCACCCGTGAGCCGGGTCAGTCCTCATGTTCGTCATGTTTGTCGCCTGGCGTAGAAGAACTTCATGAAATACAAGTCAATCGGCGACCAGGTGGACTGGTCCGCCACCCGGTCGACAGCCGATTCCGGGACTGGCGCCAGCCAGCCTTTCGAGGACCGGAACCCGCGTACCTCGAACAGGTCGAAGCCTGCGGAGAGCAGCGTTCGCAGGATGCTCCGGTGGTCGTACTTCACGAGCAGGTCGCGGGTATGCAGTTCGAGCAGCACGTGTTGGACGTGGTCGCGCAGCGCCGCTGCCATGCCGCCGAGCACCATGCCCTCGCCACCGTGTACGTCGATCTTCACGATGGTCGGTCGGATGCCGGAGCGGGCGGACCAATCATCGAATGTGATCCCTGGTACCTGGTGGGTACGGTCGACCGCGCGCGGCTGCAGCTGGATGCGCACCGGGTGCGCAGCGGTCGCGGCGAGAAACGGCAGCAGCCCGACCCGGGACTGCGAGGGTGCCGCGACGATGGGTTCCAGCGGACCGTTCGGGGTCGGTTGGGGCAGTAGGCTGCGCCGCAGCGCGCGCAGGTATCCGCGCGGGCCGGTGGATGCTACCTGCGGCATGATCGTTTTGGTGATGAAGTCGAAGGTGCCCTCCTCATCGACCAGCGCCACCTGCTCCACCCGGACCTCGGGCAGGTTGTTCAACGCGAGGTTGCGCCGCAGCACGTCCACGTAGGACGCTTCCGGCTCGAATGCGACAACCGTGGCTTCCGGTGCGTGCCGGGCGGCCCACACGGTCAGGTACCCGTACAGCGCGCCGATGTCGGCGAACACCGCGCCCGGCTGGCGCAGCAGCGGGCCGAGGAGGGCGAGGACCACCGGTTCGTAGGCGTGGCCGGGGAGCGTGTCGCGCAACGTACTGAGGTCTGGATCGCTGAGGACGAACGCGGTTCCTTCCGCGTCGTACACCTTCACGTCGGTGGTCATCTTTTCCTCCTGCTCTACAGAACCGGCTTGACGCCGAGAAGGCCCTCGAACGCGAGGTGCTTGTGGATCAGCCACGAGTCGGTGAACCCGGCGGTACGCAGCAGGGCGAGGTTCTGCTCGCCGGTCAGCGGCTCCAGCACGCCCCGCAGGCTTCGGGACTTATTGAGGATGTCCTCCGGGGTGAACCCAGCGCCGAGCTTGAACTCCTCGTAGATCTGGTTGAACAGGTCCTGCAGGCGTGCGTCGGGGGAGAGGGTCTTCTCGAAGACCACGATGCCACCGCCGGGTCGGATCTCCGCGTAGATCCGACGCAGGAGTTCCAGGCGCCGGTCCGGTGGGACGAACTGGAGGGTGTAGTACATGACCACAAAGGTGCTGCCGGTGTAGTCGATGCGCTGCGCGTCGGCTAGTTCGATGTTGACGGTGGTCAGCTCGACGCAGCGGCGCCGGGCCTGGATCACCATTTCCGGCGCGATGTCCACGCCGTGGAAAGTCGCCGAGACCGAGGTGTGTCGGGTGGCGAGCAGCTCGGTGAGCGCAGCGGTCGAGCAGCCGACCTCGATGACCCGGCTGCCGTCCCGGACGAAGAAGTCGCTCAATTGCGCGACCAGCGCGTGCCCGTCGTGGTAGCCGGGGACGCTTCGCGACACGTGCTCATCGAAGTGTTCGGCCGTATCGCCGCCGAAACTCCACTGGGAGCCTTGCACGGCGATGCCGTCGCCGACGAGTGTGGTCGGTGGAGGCTGGGTCATGGTGTCACCCGCTTGAGGTCGCCGAGGGGAAGGAACAGACGGGGAGTGGGTGCGGCGTGGTCAGCCGTGCGGCGGCGAACGTCTCGCCGGCGCCGGGCACGTCGAGGACCCCGGTCGCGCGGAACAGCCGGAGGGTATGTCGGCTCATCTGCCGGATCCGCGCGTCGACTGCGTCGGGCCGGTACGTCTCGGCGACGATCCGCTTAGCTTCGGCGGGCCGGAATCCGGCCGAGTACAGGGCCTGCCGCGCGTAGCCGAGATCGGGTTCCAGGCAGGCGCGCACGACGCCGGGCAGGTAGCCGGCCACCGGTGCGTGGAGGCGGGTGTCGAGCTGCTGCCAGATCTCCGGGTACAGCTGGGTGAAGTAGGCGTGATGGTCTCGAACACCACCGCTTGCAGTAGTTGTCCGAGCCCGTCTGCACCGGCCAGAGCGGTGGCTGGCCCGTCCAGCGCCGAGAGCACCGGATCGAAGCGGTACTCGTTGGGTGGTATCCCGGTCGCAGTGGTCACTTGCCGGACCAGGTCCAGGTTGGACAATGCGTGATACGCCTCGTCCGTGTAGATCTTGTACGCGTCCAGCCGTACCTGGTCGCGCATCGGTATTCCGAGGCGCCCATTGCCGATTCGTTCCAGCGCCCGGTTCACCACCCGGGTCTCCAAGTGTACGGTGAACAGCAGGTACTGGTAGAGCGCTTGGGTGAGCAGGAAATCTCGGATCGGCGCACCGCGCTCAGTAACCAGCGGATGGGCCACTTCCGGTACCTCGGCGGCGGAGAATAGCGCCAGTCCCTGTTCGCGCTCCTCGGTGAACAGTCGACGGTGTGGTCTCCTCACCCCCGCAGTGGTGTACCAGGTGTCGAACATCGCCTCACCGGCTGGCAGGCATAGCCGCGGAACAGGGAGAGGCGAGAAACGGCCCGGTCAACAGCACACCTCATCCCCGATGTATGGGCTATGCGCCCATTATTATACACTACTCGACGCGGGCCGATTCCGGGCAGTTCGTCGCTCTGCGACCGGCCGGGCGCAATGTACGTTTCCAGTCGAAAACAGGGATACACTCGACGCTGGCCTAGATCGGATCGGGTTGATTTCCCCTGCGAGGTGGCTCTGTGGCGCAGCGAGACGCTGTGATATTCGTCAATACCCGACGCACTACCCTTGAGGCGCAGGCGTGCTTTTTTGCCGCCAACCGGATCGGTCTCGACGTGGTGCTGCTTGCGGACAAGCCGATACCGCTGCCGCCTGGGGTCGCCGCCGAGGTGGTGCTTGCCGACACGTACGACGGCCCGGCCGCGCTGGTTGCCGCCCGCGAGGTCGCCCGCCGACGGCCGGTGGCCGGTGTGGTGACGTGGGGCGACCGGGACGTCGAGACGGTGGCGTATCTCGCTGAGGGGCTGGGTCTGCCGGGCAACTCACCGGCCGCCGCCGCGGCGGCGCGCAACAAGCACACCGCCCGCACGCTGCTGGAGAAGGCCGCCCCGCACGCGATCCCACGCTTCTACCACGTTCGGTCCCCGGCGGACTTGGCCCCGGCGGCGGAGCACGTCGGGTTCCCGGCAATCCTCAAGCCCACTGGCGCGTCCTCGAGCAAGGGTATCTTTGAGGTGGACGATGCCGGGCAACTGTCCGTCGCGTTCGACCGGTTGATGCACTTCACTCGGGCCGGGGTCGATCCGATCTTTCAGTACTACCCGCAGGACCTGATCCTGGAGGAGCGCCTCGATGGTACCGAGCACAGCATTGAGGGCATCGTGGTGGACGGGCGCGTGGTGAGTGCCGGGGTCACCGACAAGTGGACGGCAGCCCCCTTCTATTTGGAGTACCTGCAGATCCACCCTTCCGCGCTGCCGCCCGCAGCGCTCGACCGGGCCTGCGTGATCGCCGACGAGGTGGTCGGCGCACTCGGTCTGGATTGCGGCGCGATTCACCTGGAGTTCCGTCATCTGCCCGACGGGGCCGTGAAGATCCTGGAGATGAATGCGCGTACCGGCGGCAACTTCATCACCTCGCACCTGATCCCGCTCAGCCGGGAGTACGACTTCCTCGGTGAGACTCTGCGGGTAACGACTGGTGCCGCCGATCCTCGGCCGATGCCCGACCCGACCGGTGTCGTCGCCGGGTCGATCCAAGTGATCACCAAGGAGACCGGCCGGTTCGCCGGCTTCGCCGACCTCGGTGCGGCGCTGACCGTACCGGGCATCGAGCACTTCACCTACGAGATCCCACCCGGCACCGAGGTACGGCAGCCACCCGATGAGTTCATCACGCCGATCCTTGCCACCTTCATCGGGCGGGCGCTCGACCAGCCGAACCTGATCCGGCTCCTGGAAGAGGCAGCCGACGCCTGCTGGCCTCTGGTCGAGACAGGATGAGCCGGGGCACCGTCTTGGTCATCGGGGGCGGCGGTACCGCGGGACACGTGGCGGACTGGTCAGCCCGGCTGCGCGACGCGGCCGCCGCGCGTGGTGTGCGGGTCGAGGTGGCCGACGAGCCGAGCAACGTGACCGGTCTGTGGGGCGACGTGGCACCGGCAGCGACGTGGCCGCTAGATTACCGCGACGTGGCGGCCGCCTGCCGGCTCGCCCGGGAGCGCCGCGCGGCGACTGATCTGCGGGCGGTGGTCGGATTTCGGGAGTTCTCGCTCGCAGCCACCTCGGCGGCCGCCGCCGAGGTCGGGTTGCCGTGGAACCCGAGCACCGCCGTCGCCCGAGTCCGAGCGAAGGACCGGTGCCGCGAGTGGCTTCATGCGCACGGCTTCGCTCAGCCGAAGGTGCGGGTGTTCGACACGGCTGACGCGGCGGAGGCGCACCTGCGTGGGCGGACAGCCCCCGCCGTCGTCAAGCCCACGGACTCCTTCGGCAGCAGGGGAGTCCGGCTGGTGTCGCCCGGTGAGGACCCGGCCGGACCGATCCAGGAGGCGTTCGGGCACTCGTCGCGCGTGCTCATCGAGGACGTCATCGACGGGGTGCCGTACAGCGCGGAGGGCATCCTACTGCGTGGCCAACCGCATGTTCTCGCTGTCACTGCCAAGTCAGTGAGCGATCCGCCATATTATGTCACGCTGAGTAACAGCATACCGGCGCCGCTCAGCCCGGCTCAGCTGCACACCGTCCACGAGCGGATTGCGGCGGCGGTGAACTGCGTAGGCTTGACCCACTCGCTGTTCCACGTCGAGTTCTTCTGGACCGCGCACGGCGTGGTGCTCGGCGAGATGCACGGCCGCCCGGCCGGCGACTGGATCCACGCCATGGTCGCGTACCGCTACCCGGGCGTGGAGCCATTCGGCATGGTCCTCGATGATGTGCTCGGCGAGCCGGTGTCGGTACCGTCGGAGCCGGACCTGTCTCGCGCGGCGGCCACGCTCGCGGTGCTGTCCCCGCCCGGCATAGTGGCCGGTGTCAGCGGAGTCGAGGCGGCCCAGGCCACCCCGGGTTGCCTCGCGGTAGACGTGCTCGTCACCCCAGGCACGCGGATCGGCACGGTGACCGATTCGTTCCAACGCGCCGCCTTGGTGGTCGTGGCCGGGCAGGACGTGACCGAGGCCCGTGACCGGGCTGCCGAGGCGGCCAGCCGGCTCACGGTACACATCAGCAGCTCACCTCGCGCTGCGGCGACGCGGTCGACTTCTCCGTGAAACCGCTGCCGAGGTGCGCGGTCAGGCGCGGGTCGTGGCGACCTGCCGGGTTAGGTGGGCCAGTTCCTTCGCGTCAGCGCCGGGGCGGGCGTCCAGCGCGGCGGCGAGCGGCTTGAGCTTGGTGCGGGCGCGGACCGAGCTGAGCTTGCCCACTGCCGTGACCGCGGTATGGGCCAGCGCTAGGGCGCGGGGCTCGCCGGCCCGGACGTGGATGGTGGCCATCACGACGCTGGAATTGATACGGCCTACCTCGCCGATACCCTGCCAACGGCGCAGCGACGCTGCAGCGAACTGCTCCGCCACGTCCAGCCGCCCCCGAGCCAGCTCCAAGACAGCCGCCGGACGGTCCAGATCACCGTCGGGATCGGCGCGGGTCGGGTACCACAGCTCACGCGATTTCCCCAGCTCCTGGTGTGCCTCCTCAGGCAGCCCGAGTGTCGCCAGCGCGGTCGCGGAGTCCGCGAGCCCGCACGCCTGCAAAGCCACCCGACAACCTCCCCCCACGACCGGGATCCAGTCGAGCTGCGAGGGGATCTTCAGCGCCGTGAGCTGCCCGCATTGCAGCAGCTTCAGCCCGTCATTCGGATGACCGTGCTCAATGGTGGCCAGCCCCGCAACGTTGAGAGCCGCAGTTTGAAGATAGGCATCACCGGTGTCAGTAGCCAGCTCTAGACCCCGGGTGATGTGGTACATCCCGCGGTCGTAGAGCCCCGCGCTAATACCCGCCCATCCGGCCACAATCTGCAGCTCGGCCACCGCCACCAGCAACGCGCGCTTGAGTGACTCGGAACCGGGCACCCGCAGCAGCCAGCTCGCTTGCTCGGCCGCCGTGCTGCTCACCCGAGGGTCCACCCCGTAGGCATAGGCGGCCGAGCGGAGACCGCGGGTCAGATTCCGGACCTCCACCACATGGATCTCGGTGATCCGTTCCGGCAGCGGCACCGCTGCCGGGCTGGCTGTCAGCTCTGCAAGGCGTCCCAATCCCCTGAAGTGGGCACCGAACGCGGCGACTCCGCCCAACGCCAGTGCGTGTCTGCGCAGCACCTCCGCGCTCACCCCCTCCGAGGGATCGACGACCGTGACCTCGCCACCACAGTAAGCGCCATCAGCACTGTAGGCACTCAGACTCATCAGCTCGCGGGGGATACCCAGCCGGTCGGCGATGCGCTCCAGCACCGCGACGTCTTTGACCCGCCGACCCGTGAGGATCTCCGAGACCTCCGACTGCGTCTGACCGACCACAGCGGCCAGCCGGTACTGCGACATCCCGGTCACCGCCAGGATGAGCCGATACACCGCACCGATATCACGCACCCACAACGCCGCACGCATGTCCCTGCGCCACCACAACGCCGGGTCCACCGGCGGACCTGCGGGGGCGAGTTCCCTGGACGGTTTCCCGGCCGGGTTCCGAGCATCCCCCTCGCGCACAGCACTCTCCCGCTTTTCCTCATCGATCAGGACTGGTCGCACTCTAACCCCCGCCGGTGTCCGAGCCCCGGCAGCACCGCCGACCCACGTACTATCTATCTTCGAAGGATGAAAGAGCGGACTTGCTTGAGGCCACTTGGCGTGGTTGTGCGAGGCGCGGTGGCGGGAGCGGCCGGCACCGTTGCGATGGATCTGCTCTGGTTCTCCCGGTACCGGCGCAACGGTGGGGACAGCGGGTTTGTTGATTGGGAGTTCTCGGCTGGCTTCAGCAGTTGGGACGACGCTCCCGCCCCGGCCCAGTTCGGCAGGCGCCTGATCCAGGGCGTTCTCCAGCGCGAGCTACCACTCGAGCGGGCTCGCCTGATGAACAACATCGTGCACTGGGCGACCGGGGTGGGGTGGGGCGCTGCATTCGGCCTGGTGAGCGGCTCGTTGACCGCTCGTCGCACGTGGCATGGGCTGATTTTGGGATCAGGCGTTTGGGTGCAGTCCTACGTGGTGCTCGTGCCGGCGAAGATCTACAAGCCGATGTGGGAATACGACGCGGAGACGCTGTGGAAGGACTTCAGCGCCCATCTCGTCTACGGCCTCGTGGCGGCCACGACGTTCCGCGTGCTAGCGCGACGCTGATCACGGCCAGGGCGAGTCCGGCGAAGCCGCCGGAAGCTTGGGGCGGCGCCCATGGATCTAGGCCCTGCCGGACGCGAGAAGCCGCCACTACACCTCAGAGTTCTCCTTGTCATCAGGGCTGTGCGGCAGGAACTCGGTGTGGACTTGCTGGCCGTGGTGGTAGGTGCGTTCCTTGGCGTAGGCCTCGTAGGCCCGATAATCGGGTTCGGTGGTGGGGCCGTTGACCAGCCCGCGAGGGTATAGCCGTTCCTTGAGCACCACATTGAGCTGCGCGCCAAGTAGCGTGACGACGCTTTGGAGGTACAACCACCACAGCATGGTGATTACGGTGGCGAAGCTACCGTAAATTCTCTCAGCATTGTGCAGGTACCGAAAGATGACCAGCGAGGACAGTTGCTGGAGCAGCCAGAAGACAATGCCCGACAGCAGCGCGCCTGGCAGCACGTCGCGGGTAGCAACTTCGTGGTCGGTGAGCAGGCGGAAGGCCACGATGAACAACCCCACGTCCAGCACAACCGGGATGAGGTAACCGGCGATGTGCCCGACCACGCCCAGGTTGGGACCAGTGGCGATGCCGGTGACGTAGCTGCTGATCATCGTACTGGCGATCAGGCCGAGCCCGATGGCGCTCAGCGCGAACAGGCTGCGTCCGATCTGCTTGCCGAAGCCGCGTCGCTGGACATAGGGGATTTCCCACACCGAGTTGAACGCCGACTGGGTTGCAATGACCACGAATGAACCGGCCCACAGCCCGCTGAAAATCCCAACCACAAGCGTCCACCACCGGCCACTGAGATGCACGATCGAGTCCGTGCTGATCATCGGAAAATAGCTGGCCGCGCTGCTCAGCACGTCTTCTCGCAGGCTGGGTGGCAGGAAGTATCCGATCAGCGTGACAAAGACGAGCAACAGCGGAAAGATCGAGAAGAACGCCCAAAAGGCGATCACGGCAGCGAGATTGATGGATTGGTCATCCAGAAACTTACGGACCACAGCAATCGGCACGCCCAGCGCCGGGTGCCGTTGCTGATAGGAGTCCAACCGGTCGAGCGTGCCACGGACCCCAGCGTCGGCACTGTCCTCGTCGGTGCTACGCATCAGTCCGCTACCAAAGATGAGGTTCCCCGGCTCGGGTGACACCGCTGCAGCAGCGTGATGTGCCGATTCGGGTAAGCCGATGCGCGCCTCATAGCGGGGTCCCTCGAGTTCTGCACAACGCACCCCCATCGACACCGAGCTGTTGGCGACGTTCTCTCTGTGTACCCCAGTACGGAGGACCTACGCCTGGCAACCCCCGTCGACCTTGTCCGCTTCACGTCGGCCGCCCGTGTCTCAGCTGAACAACACCCCCGAGGTGCATCAGGGCAAGATCCACACCGCTACCCAGCTGTACCGGGCCTTCCGGGAGCTCGGGCGGGTCATTCGCATCATCGTGTTGCTGCGATACCTGTCTGAACCCGCGCTGCGTGACTCGATCCCGGCTGCAGTTCAGCAGTGACACCTTCGCCGACAACGATCCCGACCACCAGGACAAGCTGGTCACATTCAACGAGCTCGTAGCAGACTGCCTGATCTACAACACGACCCTGGACCTGACCGCAGCCATCAACGACCTAGCCGCCAAGGCTACCCGCGCGGCGCGGGAGGATCTGGCAACCGTTTCACCCTACCTTACCAGCAAGACCCGCCGGTTTGGACAATGGGCGCTGAACCTGACCTCACCGCCAGCCATGGTTCGGCCACCTGAGCCTCCCGGAATCTATTTCCGATAACACGACGCCAGTCCTCGGTCTCCGCCGACGTGGCCGCCGCCCCTCACCCTCGAGGCGATCACACTAGCTACACTGGTCACTGGCGACGGCGACCATGCTCCTTACAGACCGTCGCCAAATGTACCCCAGCCACCATCAACACCGTGCTGGCTGCGATCGCCGACTTCTACGCCCGCCGCGGCCTCGGTGCCCCCGAGGTTCCGCCGCCTCGACATGAAGAACGAACCTGCTACAGTAATATGGCCGAAATGTAATCAACTCGGTCTCTCTCGTAACCGGAACGATTCACGTGCGGGCGATTGCCTGGGTCATCCACCCTGACGCTTTCCCGGAGGTTCACGGTGAGCACGTCCCCTGTTGTGGCCGACGCCGCTGTCATCAAGCGCCTTGCCTGGCTGGACCTTTCCGGCGTCCAGCAACGTTTCGCGCACGGGGAAGGTACCAAGCTGGATGACGACGTCGTCAGCACGGTGGGTCTGGAGTATCGTCGTTTTTTGTTCCTGCGAATGATGCATCCGGACCTGGACATTGTGCCGCCGCCGCTGATCGATACCTATTGGCGGTTGCACGCGGCTGATCGAGCTGCCTTCGACGCTAACTGTGCTGCCCTGACCTTGGCCACTGCGAGCAGTGCAGATCGCCTGGTGCCGCCTTCCGACCCGGTCGATGGCACAGCAGACGCCACTGTCCGCGAGCTGTACGCGGCGACGTTTCCCTGCGGTAACGCCGACTTGTGGGGCTGGCCGGATCTCATGCCGGGCCACCGCAACAGCTCCCCGGACCTCGGCTTGGTTCACCGGCGGCTAGCGAGCGTGATCGACGACAGCACCCGCGCACGGCTGCTCACCGAGGCCCACCAGCGCCGCAGCACGATCACCGAAGGGCACTCCGATGGATACTTCTGCAACAGACGTGGTGCGATAAAAAGTCCCAGGCACCAGTGCTGGGCCACTCCGGGACAGGTGCTCCTCGACGTGCACTGGTCCGACGCCATCCCGCGGCTAATCGCATCGGACATCGGCGTGATCGTTGTGCCCACAATGGCCGCCTACCTCTATTACCGCCGGGGACACTTCATCGGCATCCACACCGATAACTACCCCTTCGAGCTCACCTTGCTCACGCTACTCAGCGGCGCAGTTGAGCCGCTGGACTGCCACCTGCATCTCGCGGACGCGTCCCTGCAAGAGATCAAAACGTTGGCCGAGACTGCTGGCGGGCTGCCCGCGGGGGGCACATCGTTTGAGATCAACACCGAATCGTTTCTGTTGTCCGGGCACCGGATCCCACACCAGCGCGGCCGTCGAGATCGCGACGAAGAGACCATCGTCTTGAGCCAGAACTACGCTGTGCTGGTCCCGTGAGGCAGAGTCGGCCGTCGTGATGATCGCCTCGTAACGCGGAGACGCTGATTCCCGCCGTCGAGCAAGGGCTATTTCGTCGCGGAGGCCGGATCAGTGGGCGCACGGGTATCCGGAGCGCGGAAAAGTTCTCCCATTTTGCGCCGAGCTCTTGATCAGAGTAGCGGAGGGCGACTAGGTCGTTGACGGCTGCGGTCAGGTTCAGGGTCGTGTTGTAGATCAGGCAGTCTGCTATGAGCTCGTTGAATTTGACCAGCTTGTCCTGGTGGTCGGGATCGTTGTCGGCGAAGGTGTCACTGCCGAACTGCAGCCACTGTCAGAAATGGTTGAACGACTCCATCCGGTTGGTCAGCACCGCGATCGAGTCACGCAGCGCGGGTTCAGACAAGTAGCGCAGCAACACGATGATGCGAATGACCCGCCCGAGCTCCCGGAAGGCCCGGTACAGCTTGTTTTTGCGGAGTCGTGGCGCAGCAGCGCCACCCGGACGCCGAAGAGCACGCGCGCAATCGCCCTATCCAGGCGCGACCGGGCTACGGCGGGTTTCTGCCGTATCCCGCTCATACCCGTTCCAGGCCGCTGCCTTCGGCTGCGATGAAGTCCCAGGCCGCGCGTTCCACGATCGTCTTCGACCTCGTCTCACAGTGTCTGCGCGAGCCTCTCCTCAGGTGCCGACGTAGGTCGCGAGGTGTTCGCCGGTGAGGGTGGAGCGGGTGGCGACGAGGTCGGTGGGGGTGCCTTCGAAGACGATTCGGCCGCCGTCGTGGCCGGCGCCGGGGCCGAGGTCGATGATCCAGTCGGCGTGCGCCATGACTGCCTGGTGGTGCTCGATGACGATGACCGACTTGCCGGAGTCGACGAGCCGGTCGAGCAGGCCGAGCAGGTGCTCGACGTCGGTGAGGTGGAGGCCGGTGGTTGGCTCGTCGAGGACGTAGATGCCGCCGTTGGTGGTCATGCGGGTGGCCAGCTTGAGTCGCTGCCGCTCGCCGCCGGACAGCGTGGTGAGCGGCTGGCCGAGGCTGACGTACCCGAGCCCGACGTCGGAGAGCCGCTCGACGATCTTGTGCGCGGCCGGGATGCGTGCCTCGCCCTCGCCGAAGAAGCGCTCGGCCTCGGTCACCGGCATCGCGAGCACCTCGCTG
>DATEMN010000125.1:0-7334 GCA_035275565.1 Pseudonocardiaceae bacterium
CGGGTGGCTGTCATTTGACCTGAAGCAATACGACCACGCTGGGTATTACTACGAGGATGCTCGCGCGCTGGCGCATGAGGCGGAGAACACCGGGCTGGGTGCCTTCGTGCTGTGCGTGATGAGTCAGCTGGCGACCTGGCAGGGTAAACCGCGCATCGGCATCGACCACGCCGTCGCGGCCGGACAGTGGGCCAGCCGTACCGGTGACATGCGGTTGAGTGCCAATACCGCTGACGTGGCCGCGCAGGCATATGCCGCCGACGGGCAGCGAGATGCCTGCTTGGCTGCCCTCGACACGGCTCACACGGTACTCACAGCGGTCGATGACCAAACTCCGAGCTATAGCGATCTTGACGAAGCGATACACATCTCGGTTCGTGGCGAGTGTCACCTCAAGCTCGGTGAGTCTGACCGCGCTGTTTCCTATGCACAGCAGTCTCTCAAGCTCCTGGGCCGGTCACATGCCCGACGAAGCGTAGCTATGACTATCGTTGACCTGGTTGAGGCGTATGTGCTGTGCAATGAGATCGACGAAGCGGCACGGCTGCTCGGCGATGCCGGAGAAATCGCGGCGGATGACGGTTCCCTTCGGCTGACCGGACGGTTGGAACAGGCCCGTGCTGCTATGCAACCCTGGCAGCGCATTGCCGCCATTCGTACGCTCGATGAGCGTTTAGCGGATTATGGGTTGGGGTGAATGGTTGATTTCGCTCCCATGATACGGTGGCGCGCCGTCATGTGGAATCTTGTGCGTTTTCCGTGGTGTCAAGGGCGGATTCGTGGAGTAGTTCGTCTGCGTGCAGCGCTCGGCGCAGCCGACTGCCGACCAGCGATTCCAGCCGTACTGCGGGGATGCCGCCGGCGGGTTTCTTGGCGGTCAGGTCGCTGGCCGCGAGGACGTGCCCGGCGGGCAGTGCGCGGCGGGCGACGAGGGAACGGCCGAATAGCGCGCGCATCGGTGCCAGCTCGGTCGCGACGTGGTTCTTGTCGACGGGCGCCACGAGTGCCGCGCTGAGATAGCGGACACCTTCGACGAGCGTGCGCAGCTCGCTGGTGGTCACGGAGGCGGCGACGTCGGGGCCGAACATTTCCCGGGACAGTGTCACGTGCACCTCGATCACGCGTCCACCGAGTACGATCGTGGCCAGTGCCGGGAAGATCGTCCCGGAGTGGTCCGATAGCCCGGCCACGCAGCCGTAGCGCTGCTGGATCTCCCCCAACACGTTGAGCCCGACCCGCTGCGGCGCGACGGGGTAGGCCGATGTGCATTGCAACACGGCCAGCGGACCGGCACCACCCGCCCGCAACCGCGCGACCGCCGCGTCGAGCTCGAACCAGCCACTCATCCCGCTGGACAGCAGCACCGGCTGCCCCGTCTGAGCCACCGCGTCCAGCAACTGCGGGTTGGCGACCTCCCCGGAGGCGACCTTCCACGCGGCGACGCCAACGCGGCGCAACAGCTCGACTGCTTCCAGCGAGAACGGCGAGCTCAAGAACGCCAGTCTACGATCCTGCGCGTGCTGCCGCAGCCCGTCCCAAGCCTGAGGCGTGAATTCCATCCGTTTCCAGTACTCGTATCGCGTGTTATCGGAGTAACTGAATTTGATTCGCCAGGGTTCGTCGGTCCGGCTCTCCGCAGCGGCAATGTGGGTCTGGAACTTCACCGCATCGGCTCCGGAATCGGCGATTGCATCGATGAACGCGTGCGCGGTGCCCAGGCTGCCGTCGTGCGCCTGGCCGACCTCACCAATCACGACAGGGCGGTCACTCCAGTCAAGTGCAGTCACGGCACGCAGTGTCCCACCCGAGGACCTACGGACGTCGAGGCGACACCAGGTTCTTGTTGACGCCGATCAGGCTTTCCCGTTCAGCAGCGCGGCGATCTGCGCCATCCCCGTGTTGAGCGTGGCGAACCCGGCGCTCATCTTCTGGTCCAGGCTGACGATCGCCTGGCGATGCTCGGTCAACTCCTGCTGGATGCTGTTGATCGCCTCGCCGTGTTCAGCCAACGTCCGCCCCTGCTCCAGTTGGGTCTCTCGCAGGGCGTTGAGGGCCTGGGTATGGGTACGCAGCTCCGCACGGACCTCCGATACGTCGTGATCGGCACCGGCTGCCAGCACGCGAGCCGCAGCAGCGTCGGAGCTGGTGAGGACGCCCTGCTCGCGGAGCCGAGCCACTTCCCGCTCCAGGGTGCCCACCCGGGTTTCGAGGTCGTTGTCGGAGTCCGCCACGGTCCGTGATCCTACGGTACGCCGCTGGAATCTAGCGCAGCAGGATCGTCGCGGTCACCAAGACGGCGGTCAGTGCCAGGGCGATCCGCAGCCGGTGCCCGTGGCGGTGCCACTGGCGATCCCACCACGCAGCGTCTCGGCTGTGGTGGCTACCCAGTGCCATCGCCGCGCGCCCGAGACCGAAACCGAGCCCGGCCAGCAGCGCCGCCACCCAGCTGCCCACCAGCAGCACCGCCACCAGCGGCAGGTAGGGCAGGTTGCTCGGGAGGTGGGTGCGCACCCCACAGCCCATCTCGAAGCCGAATTGCAGTGCCCCGGTATCGGAACCGGCGCCGATCACCGCTGACGGCACCTGGGCGCGGCGGTGCGGCAGTGTCACGCGGTGCAGCCCGCACTCACCGGCAAGCACGAACAGTGCGACCGCGACGATCAGACCACCTCGCATGGCAGGCGGCAACGCCGGACGTAGCAGGCTGCCGAGCGCCACCGCCAGCGTGGCGATGGTGATGCCCCCGGTAAGCAGGCCGACGGTGAAGTATGCCTGTGACGAATCCCGCCAGACCGGCGAGCTCAGCAGGTGCGCTGAGTTGACGCTTCATGCCGAGCCGGACAGCGCGTATCCGGCGGTCAGCCCGAGCAGCAGCCAGGGCAACAACCAGCCCATACCCAGCAGCGTCGGTGGCACCGCAGCGACCACCGCCAGCGCTGCCAGCGCGCCGGTCACCAGCACCGGCCCGAATACGATGCGCCGCAGCTGGTGGCGGCTGGTCCCGAACTCCATCGAGCAGGCTCTCCGTGACGGCTATGTCATCCGCTGAGGCAGCGACGCGTTGCAGATCACCTGTTCCAGGTTCGGCGACCCGTTGTAGTTGATCTCGCCGTCCGCGCATCGGTAGACGACTCCGTCGGCCTCCCAACGCCAGGCGTCACGCTTCTCCCCGCCGGCTTCGCAGATTGTGGCTGGCTGGTAGCAGTCGAGCCCGTCTTTCCAATTTCCGAAGCAACCGCTCTTGAACCACTTGTCGGGGCCGCAGTACGACGGTGAGTAGGGCGCGCCCGTGCAGGTCGGCCCGCCAGGGCCGTCGCCGTAACGGCCACAGCCGGGATACTCACTGCCTTGTTCGGCCCTGGCCGGACGAGCCAGCGGGATCCAGCCCAGCATGGTCAGGCCCAGTGTCATGGCTGCGGCGCCGACGACGGCCAGGAACCCTCGGCGGGGCGTCACGACGCTGCCTGCCGGTGCGCTGCGGCGTCGCGCAACCTTGCCACCTGCTCGCCGAGCTGTTCCGGGGACCGCACCGGCTGCCCAGCCAGCACGGTCCCGTCCGGGTCGACGTACAGCAGGGCCGGTGCCCATGGTAAGTCGAGTTCGGTGACGAGTCTGCGATCCACCCGCGATCGGACGTCCGGGGCACCGGCCCACCGGTGCTGCGGGGACAGCACCTCGAACCGGGTGCCCGGATGCTCGCGGGCCAGCCGGGTGAACGGCTCGTGCACTGTGTCGCAGAAGCTGCAGCCGGGGTCGAGCACCAGTAGCACCAAGGGTTCCGCGCCGGCCAGCTCCGGCACCCGGCGGCCCGTCACCGAGTGTCGCTGCGGCGTCCCTAGCGCGGCCACGTCCGCCTGCAGCTTCCGTAGCTGCCGCAACATCCCGGCCATCGCCAACGTCAGCACCGTCAGGCAACCCCAGGCCAGCACCACCGCGGCGGTAAGCACGCTCATGCGGCTCGCCCGTCAACCGCTGCCGGCAGCGTGTACAGCAGCACGGCCAGCACGACGGCGCAGGCGATGAGCAGGATCGCGGTCCCACCGTCGGGTAGTACGGCTGCGGGATACAGCGCCGTCGCCGCGAGGGTGGCTATTGCCAGCACGACGGCCCGGCCGATCCCACCGGGACCGACCTGGGTGCCCATCTGATTGCAGCCGCAGTCCGAATCGTCCCCACGGTGGCGTCGCCACATCAGGTGGGCGGCGAAAGCCAGGTAGATCATGAACTGGGCGGCCAGTGCCCAGCGCAGCTCGTTGATACCCCAGACCACAGCGACCACCGAGGGCGCCCCGATCACGAATTCGACCACCGCGATGGCGCGGGCCGCCGCGATGCTGGTGCCGGCCGCGCGAGCCAGCTGCTTGGGTGCCCGCAGATGCTCAAGCCCGGCCTCGACCAGCAGGAATGCACCTGCGAGAACCGGCACCGCCAGCACGATCATGCGGCCTCCCACGTCACGATCAGGCCTTCGAGAAAGGCTAGCGCTTCTTCGGAGTCCGCAGTGTCGGCCGGCCCTGGGATCAGCTGCGTGATCGCCGTGGGGGTGGCTAGGACCAGCGCTTCCGCTCGGGACCGCCCCTGTGCTCCGCTGCCCAGCGGCTGACGCCACAGCTCCCCGTGCCGGGCCGGATAGCCCCGGACATCGGGAACCGCGACCCGGCTGGTCCCGGGGCGTTCGATCGTCAGATGGCCGATCCCGGGGATCTGCTTGGCCACCCGGAGCGGTTCGAGCCGGGCTTGCCCGGTGCTCCGTGGCAGCGCCAGCATGCCCAGCGGGGTGTCGGTGAGCCGGAACGCGTCGAAGATCTTCGTGATCCCGTCGGGGGAACCGCAGGCGCGGGTGTGCAGCTCGAACCACTGCCCTCGCCAGGCGGCCCGGTAGTCCGGGGGATCGCTGTGGTTGCGGATGCCGACGATCAGGTCACCGCCGCGATAGGGCTGGTCGGTGATCTGGTCGGGGATCGTGGTGTAGGTGCTGTGCCAGTCGAAGGCGCCGGCCTCGGCGACGGTGAACGCTCGGCGAGTGCCCCGCACCAACGCGATGAAATTGCACGACCAGGGCCTGGACGCGTCCAGCTGGCCCGTGTCGCTGGTGCGCAGGGCCACCTGGGAGCCGTCCGGCGCGACGTACGAGGTCCCACCCCGCCACGGCCAGTCGTACCGCCCGCGTTCCAGTGACGTGATCATGTACAAACTCCTGAGCCCGGAGACTGCGAGCGATACTCGCACACCTCACCGTTACCGCAGGCGGCCGGTCAGTGACAGCGCGCCGATCCGAGCGGGTGCGGCTGTTCTCGATCCGGCCTCGACACTACGTCGCCACCAGCTCGGTGGGCACGGTGATCACGTCTACCATCGCGCCGTTGCGCAGGACAGTGATGGGCAATGTGGTGCCGATGGCCTCGGAGAACAGTTGGCGCTGGATGCTCTGGGCATCAGTGACGGGCTTGCGTCCGGCGCTGAGGACGAGATCGCCAGCATGCAGCCCGGCCCGGTCGGCGGGGCTACCGGGGACGACCTCGACCAGTCGCAGTCCAGAATTCTGCCCGATCCGTTCGGCGACCGGCGCGGGCAGTGGGGCGGGCATCCCGGCCAGCCCCAGGTAGCCGCGGCGCACCCGGCCGTCCATGAGCAGCGCACCGATGATCCGGCGGCTCGTCGCGTTGATCGGCACTGCCATTCCGAGCCCGATACCGGCGACGGCGGTGTTGATCCCGATCACCGTGGCGCTGGCGTCGGCCAGCGCGCCGCCGGAGTTACCGGGGTTGAGCGCGGCGTCGGTCTGGATCACGTCCTCGATCACCCGCACCGCCCGGCCGGCGCGCACTGGCAGTGCGCGACCCAGCGCGCTGACCACGCCGGCAGTCACCGATCCGGCGAGCCCAAGGGGATTGCCGATGGCGACCACCAGTTGCCCGACGACCAGCTCGTCGGCGTTGCCTAGGACGGCCGCCGCCGGTGTGGCACCCCGGGCCCGCAACACCGCGAGGTCGGACAGCGGGTCGCGGCCCACCACGTCGAAGCGGCTCTCGGTGCCGTCGGTGAATGCCACGACGCCATCCTGCACCGGGCCGACGACGTGCGCGTTGGTTAGCAGCAGCCCGTCATCGGTGAAGACGACGGCCGACCCTGCGCCCGACCCGATCCGCAGGCTCGCCACATGTGGGGTGACCGCCGCAGCGACCGAGCTGACCGTCCGCGAGTAGGAGTCCAAGGGATTCACCACACCCACCGCCCTCAGCCCGAAATTACACCGTTACTCCCGCAACGCCACCACGCTGTCCAGTGTTCCGTTCGCCGCCCGACCCCGCAGTTCGGAGCCGAGTAGCGGTGTCAAGCTCTCGCTGACCGCGATCCGGAGCCGGATGACGGTTGCTCGGCTGGTAGTACGGCATGGCGGGTAAGGGTAGTATTGAGGGTGTGAAACTTAGTGTCAGCTTGTCTGGGCAGGATGTCGAGTTCTTGGACGACTATGCGGTGTCCCATGGTGTGCCGTCGCGCTCGGCTGCGGTTGCACGGGCGGTTGCGTTGCTGCGCGCGCACGTCCTGTCCGACTCCTACGAGCAGGCGTGGGCGGAGTGGGAGTCGAGCGAGGACGCATCACTATGGGAGGCCGTGACGGTCGATGGGCTTGACGGCTCCTGATGAGACGTGGGGAGATCCGCATGGTCGATCTTGACCCGGTGCTCGGTTCCGAGGCGGACAAGGTGCGGCCAGCCGTGATCGTGAGTAACAACGGTGCGAACGCGGCAGTGCAGCGATCCGGGTCTGGTGTGCTGACCGTGGTGCCCGTGACGTCGAACATCACTCGCATCTACCCGTTCCAAGTGTTGCTTCCCGCTGCCCAGTGTGGGCTCCGCCGAGACTCGAAGGCACAAGCTGAACAGGTCCGATCAGTCGCTGCGGTCCAGATCGGGCGCCGTGTTGGCGTCCTTCCGAGCGATCTGTTGGCCCAGCTCGACAGTGCACTGCGGCTACATCTCGACCTGTGAGCTTTGGCAGGCTGGATTGGACGACGGGGCAGCCTGGTCGGCCAGACTGCTGACCAGGCGATCGAAGTGAGCGGCGTCAGCAAGGAATCGGTCGGGGAAGCGGAACTCGGCATCGAAGAGCTGATCACCTCTGCCGGTGGGAACGACGAGGTGTTCCTCGGTGAACAGGTCGCGACGTTGGTTTCCACTGGACGCTGTCACCCAGATAGACCGGTACCGTGATGGCCCCTCGAGCGGGGGCGAGCAACCGTTCTCGGCCGATGGCGAGCAGGTAGGTGACGCGGGCCAGCGTGACCGCCACCGGGTGGAGGTCGACCCCGAGGACGTGGTCGGTGAGCCCGG
>DATEMN010000126.1:0-5483 GCA_035275565.1 Pseudonocardiaceae bacterium
TGCACTCTTTACCGTGATTGTCAATTCTTGACATTCGCGTCGTAGAGCACCCTAAAATTGACCACCAGTTAAAAGACCCCCCCTTCCGGACGCACTACGGGGGTACGTACGTCCGCATTGTTCGGCCAGCGATCAAAGGAGATCGGCAATGAACACAATGGCTGCGGCCAGACTTCACAGCTCCGCAGGTCCATTCAAAGTGGACCGCATCGCAGTGCCCGAGCCCACCGGGTCCGACGTGCTGATCCGCGTGCACGCGTGCGGCATCGTTCCCAACCTGAAGAATGTTCTGGCAGCAGCGGACTTCCTGCCCGAGCTCGCCTTTCCGGAATATCCGGCGATCTACGGCCTCGACCCCGCCGGTGAGATCGAGGCCGTCGGGCCGGACGTGCTCGAACTCTCCGCCGGGCAGCGGGTGTACGTCAATCCCGGGCGCTCGTGCGGGAGTTGCTCGCGGTGTCGCGGTTCGCGTCCGCGAGAATGCATGTCCTACGGCCTGGGCGGCTACCACGGTTTCACTCCCGAAGCGCAGCGGTTGTTCACCAGGTACCCGTGGGGTGGATTCGCCGAGTACATGATCGCCCCGGCGAGCAGCCTGGTTGTCCTTCCGGACGAGGTCACGTTCGAAGAGGCTGCTCGCTTCGGTTATCTGGGCACCGCGTACGCCGCGTTGGCTCGTGGCGGAGCCGATTCCTCGACGACGGTGCTCATCAATGGCGCCACCGGCACCCTCGGGGTCGGCGCGGTACTGCTGGCCCTGGCCATGGGCGTCCCCAAAATCCTCGCGGTCGCCCGTAACGAGGAAGTGCTGCGGGAAATCAAAGCACTGTCGCCTCGCCGCATCGCCACGCACTCGGTCCACAACGGACCGTGCACCGATTGGGCTCGGCAGCAGACGGAAGGCGAAGGCCCGGACATCGTGATCGAAGCACTGGGCCCGGGGTCGCCGCCCGAAGCGACCCAGGACGCCCTGAAGTCGCTCGCCCGTGGCGGCCGGCTCGTCATGATCGGCGGAGGTTACGATCCGCTCCCCATCAACCCACCGTGGTTCATGGTCAACCAGATCAGCTACCTGGGATCTCTCTGGTTCACCACCGCTCAAGGTGAGGAGATGGCCGGGATGGCGAAGGCGGGCACACTCGATCTCAGCCACCTGACGCACAAGACCTTCACCCTCGACCAGGTCGACCTGGCCATCGACGCCGCGTGCAAACGAGCGCACGGTGGCTTCGTCAACATCGTTGTGAGGCCGTAGACCTCTCTCGGCGGGAAGTGCGTGCTGGTGTCAAGCTGAGGAGTCTTCGTCGAACGCCGCGCCGGTTCGGACCGGCGCGGCGGCTTTGTCAGTGGCGGCGCCTTCGTCAGCGATAGCGCCTATTCGCCCGGTCCGTGCGCGCCGGCGTCGGCTTCGTCCGCGTGGTCTGATCAGGCACCGGCGCCCCGAGCGGTGGATCAGCTCGGCGCTCTCCCCCAGCGGGCCCGTCCACTGCGGCGCCAGCTTCGGGTTGACCATGCGCCAGCCCAGGGTCGTGGAGTGCAGCTGCCGGTGCCCCAGCGGGAAAGGGCCGGTCGCTCACTGGCGAGACGTAGGGGGCGCGGCTCATCGACTCCACGCCGCCGGCCAGGACTGCGGAGGCGTCGCCCAGCGCGATGGACCGCGCGGCTTGGACGACTGCCTCCGACTCGGAGGCGCACAAGCGGTCGACAGTGAGGTTGTGTCCCGCAGCGGACACCGTTGGCGAATTCGGCGGTGGTCGCCAAGTGACCTTGCGGCGGCGGGATGATGGCCGGAACGGCGTGGGGGCGCGAGCGTGAGGTGATCGAGGTGTCGCTGCGTCCACGCCTGCCGGACGAGATTCCGGCCCAAACCGCCGAGGTGGCCCGGCTGGCGTTCCCGAAGGGCTGTTTGTGCATGCGGATCCGGGAAGTAGTCGGGCCGCTGTTTGCCGACAAGGACTTCGTGGACCTGTTCCCGCAGCGTGGTCAACCCGCGTGGCCAACCCATCAGTTGGCGCTCGTATCGGTACTGCAGTTCGTGGAGGGCCTGTCGGACCGTCAAGCGGCCGCTGCCGTGCGCGGGCGCATCGACTGGAAGTTTCTCCTCGGGCTGGAGTTAACCGATCCAGGGTTCGATCATTCGGTACTGAGCGAGTTCCGGGACCGTCTGGTGGCCGATCGGGTGCCGCGGCGTGTGCTGGACCTGATCCTGGACCGGCTGCGGCAGGCCGGCCTGCTGGTGCGGCCCGGTGGCCAGCGCACCGATTCCACGCACGTCCTGGCCGCGGTGCGTCAGTTGAACCGGCTGGAGAACACTGCGGAACACCTGCGCGCCGCGCTGAACGCGTTGGCCGCCGCGGCGCCCGACTGGCTGCTGCAGGCGATGCCGGCCGACTGGTTTGACCGCTACCAGCGGCGCATCGAGGACTACCGGCTGCCGCGTGGTGAGGGCCCGCGCATGCAGTACATGGAGCAGACCGGCCAGGACGGCATACTGCTGCTGAGCGCGGTGCGCGATCCCGGCGCCCCGTCCTGGCTGCGGCAGATACCGGCCGTCGAGGTATTGCGCCTGTGCTGGATCCAGGAGTTCTCCATCGCCGAGGACCGGGTGCGGATGCGGGAGCCGAAGGACATGCCGCCTTCCCGCGACCGCATCGAGTCTCCCTATGACGGCGAGGCCCGCTACTGCGTCGAGAACGCCACCGAGTGGAGCGGCTACAAGGTCCACCTGACCGAGACCTGCACACTCCCCGCACCTGATCACGCATGTCGTCACGACCGAGGCCACCATCACCGACGTCGAGATGACCGAGACCATTCACACTGCTCTCGAGCAGGCCGGGCTGCTGGCCGGTGAGGACTTCGTCGACCGGGGCTATGTCAACGCCAAACTGCTGGCCACCAGCGTCCCCAGCCACGGCGTCGAACTGACCGGCCCCATCCGCCACGACATCACCTGGCAGGGCAGGGCCGACGAAGGCTTCGCCATCGACGGCTTCCACATCGACTGGGACACCCACACCGCCGTGTGTCCCCAAGGGCACCACAGCGTCCGCTGGAAACCCCACCGGCAACAGCGGCCCGGCTACTGGCAGTCGAACGTGTTCTTCGACCGCCACGACTGCGCCGCCTGCCCAGTGCGGTCGAAATGCACCCGCTCGAAGACCGAGCCACACAAACTCACCCTGGCCCCGCGCGAGGAACACGAAGCAATCCGTGCTCGGCGGCAGCTGCAGGAAACCGACCAGTGGCAGCGGCACTACGCCACCCGCGCCGGCGTCGAAGGCACCATCTCCCAGGGGCTACGCCGCTGCGGCCTGCGCAGAAGCCGCTACATCGGCCTGGGCAAGACCCGCCTTCAACACGTACTCACCGCCGCCGCCCTCAACCTCATCCGAACCGACGCCTGGCTGACTGGGACACCACTGGCAAGCACCCGAACCTCCCGCTTGAGCCGCCTGCACCCCTGCATAGACACCACCGATTTCGCCAACGGTGTCCGCAGAGCGGTGTGACGCCGAGCGCCGCTGACGTCTGTACGGCTCGAGGATCAGACGGTCAGCAGCGTCGCGACGCGCAGCGGGGCGTCCGTCCTGGCCTGGACGTGGTCAGGGGTGACCCCAGGGGCGGTCTCCACCAACAGCAAGCCGTCGTCGGTGATGTCGAGGACGCCGAGGTCCGTAATGACGCGGTTCACACACCTCGTGCCGGTGAGCGGGAGCACGCACTCCCGCACGATCTTGGGGCTGCCGTCCTTGGCGGTGTGCGTCATGAGGACGATCACCCGGCGTGCGCCGTGCACCAGGTCCATCGCACCGCCGATCCCCTTGATCATCTTTCCTGGGACGGCCCAGTTGGCGAGGTCTCCGCGGGCGGAGACCTGCATGGCGCCCAGGACGGCCACGTCGATGTGCCCGCCGCGGATCATGCCGAACGAGAGGGCCGAGTCGAAGAAGGAGGCGCCGGGTGCGACGGTGACGGTTTCCTTGCCCGCGTTGATCAGGTCGGGGTCCACCTCGTGCTCTGTGGGGTACGGTCCCACGCCGAGGATGCCGTTCTCCGACTCGAGGACTACCTCAACACCGTCGGGCAGGTGGTTGGGTATCAGGGTCGGCAGGCCGATGCCGAGGTTGACGTACTGCCCGTCCCGGAGCTCCTGTGCGGCTCGGGCGGCCATCTCTGCGCGACTCCAGGTCATTGTCGATGCACCGTCTCTCGTGTCGTGGACACGGATGTCGTCCGCCTCTCGATCTTCTTGTCGGCGGCCTGCTCGGGGGTGAGTGCTACGACACGTTGCACGAAGATGCCCGGCAGATGCACTTGGTCCGGGCCGATCTCCCCCGGCTGGACGAGTTGTTCGACCTCGGCGACGGTGATGCGCCCGGCCATGGCTGCCAGCGGGTTGAAGTTCCGGGAGGACTTGGCGAAGACCAGATTGCCCTCGCTGTCGCCCTTTGCCGCCCGCACCAGCGCGAAGTCGGTGGTGATGGCGCGCTCGAGCACGTACTCCACCCCGTCGAACTCCCGGACCTCCTTGGGTGGGGAGGCCACCGCCACCGAGCCGTCCGGGTGGTACCGCCAGGGCAGCCCGCCTTGGGCGACCTGGGTGCCGACACCGGCCGGCGTGTAGAAGGCCGGTATGCCGGATCCGCCGGCCCGCAGCCGTTCGGCCAGCGTGCCCTGCGGGATCAGCTCGACCTCCAACTCGCCGGTGAGGTATTGGCGAGCGAATTCCTTGTTCTCCCCTACGTATGAGCCGGTGACGCGTGAGATCCGGCCGGCCGAAAGCAGCACGGCCAAGCCGGATTCCAGGGCACCGCAGTTGTTGGACACCACGGCCAGTCCGCTGACGCCGGCGTCGTGAACGGCCTGGATCAGGGTGCTCGGAACTCCGCTGAGACCGAACCCGCCGACCGCGAGCGTCGCGCTGTCGTGGACGTCCGCCAAGGCCTCCGCGGCCGAGGCGACCACCTTGTTGCCCATCGCTGTGTTCGCGCCTTTCGTCTGTTGGGCCTGTGTGATCCTTCGGGGGTGGGGTCGTGTCCCCCTAGACCCGATCGCGGTCCGTGGTGTGCACGGCCTGTCGTGCCTGGGCCTGCGCGTCGTAGCTGTAGAGCCAGTCACTGTGCTTCAACGGGTCCTGGCTCGCGAACGCCCAGTCGCGCGCTTCCTGCTCGGGTCCGTCGGGGAGGTGGTTCACGGTCGCGCGGTCGTGGCTGGCTTCCTGGATCTGGGCGGTGCGCGGTACCCGGACGCGTTCGTACGCGGCCAGGGCCGACGTAAGGCCGTCGGCCTCCTCGATGCTCGTGGCCAAGGCGGCCGCATCCTCGATCGCCTGTCCCGCCCCCTGGGCGAAGAACGGCAGCATGGGATGCGCGGCGTCGCCCAGCAGGGCGACTCGTCCGCACCTGTACTGACTGATCGGTGCCCGGTCCAGGACCGCCCACCGGCCCACCTGGGCGACCGCGTCCAGGAGGTCGCCGACC
>DATEMN010000127.1:0-2469 GCA_035275565.1 Pseudonocardiaceae bacterium
GCGACCGGTGCGGGGACGCGGGATAGCCACCGTTGCAACCCGACCGGGCTGGGCGCAGCGCTGGAACCTAGATCGGTGATGGCAGCAGCGCCGCAGGCGACTGCGGCAGCGAGGCAGCCAGGAAGATCGTGTCCGGTGAGCTGGGCGTGGATGAAACCAGCGTTGAAGCAGTCACCGGCGCCGGTGGCATCCCCCGCAGCCAGCGGGATGCTGGCAATGTCATGGCACTGCCCGTGCCGTACCGCAGTGGCGCCGGCGCTGCCGCGTTTAATGATGACGGTGTCCACGAGACCAGCGAGTGCGTCCAAGGCGTCCTCGATTGTGGTGGTGCCGGTGAGCCGCAGCGCTTCGTCGGTGTTCGGGCGAAGATGTCGACCTGTGCGAGAGTGTCTCACAGCATGGGGGTATCGAGGGTGCCAGGAACATCCTGGCAGTCCATGAACACCTGTGTCCCGAGCGGGACTGGCACGCTGGATTGTGTTCTACCAGTGCGTCGCAGCCTGACTGCAGAATCGGTCGAAAACGATCGTGGAGGCGTGGCGTAGCGGATGGGTGCGGGTGCTGTTGTTCTGATGACGGACCATGGTTCGGGGGAGGGCAGTCGCGTCCCGCTGGAGAAGGCCGTCGAACTTCTCACCGGTGCACCGCCGTTGTCGATCGATGCCCGGCATTTCATGACCGGTGGTAGTGGCCGGGTGGGTTTTGACAGGAGTGGGTTCTGGATGGAGGTGGCCTCGGAGGGGTTGGTCGCAAGCCCCGAGGTGCTGATCGTGTACGAGATCCCTCCGGCTGACCGATGGCGGTTGGTGGCCTTCCAGCGGCAACTATCACCCGAGGGACCGTTGTCCTTCGGCGCGGACCCGGCTGCCTGGCGCAATGCCACCGACAAACGGCGCACCGTCGACTGCTTCCGCCGTGCGGACATCGCGCAGATGGAGACAATCGCGTTGTGCCAGCCGGATCTGGGCACGGCACTGGCTGCCTTCGAACGGCTCGACCAAGACGTCTGGGCACGGCCGACGGTAGGAGCGGGCGGCAACCACGTCTTCCACCTGGCCACCCGAAGGCACCTGCGTGCCGCGCTCGGGCACTACGCAGCATCGGACCAGGACTGGTTGCTCTCCCGCGACGCCCGCAACATCAACAAAGACGGGCGCCGTCACCAGTTTCGGGTCGTCGTCTTAGGCGATCGCGTACTGCGAGTGTGCGAGCACGTGCAGGCAGATCCCGACGCACCATGCAACGAGTCACGAGGTGCGGTGTCCACGCTCATCCCCGCTGAGGACCTCCCGCTGCAGTACCGCCGCCTTGCAATAGCCGCGACGCGATCGTTGAACCTGCCCTTCGGTGGCGTCGATCTCGCCACCGAGAACGGCGGCGTGGTCTTCGAGGTGAACGTCCATCCCATGCTCAACGTACCGGAAGGACTAGAGACGGTCGCGATCCCATTTGTGCAGGCTCATCTTCGATAATCTGGCGACAGCTGGAGGTCCCCGCCACCTTTTCCCTCGCGGACCTCCACGAGGTGCTGCAGGTCCGCACCCAGGTTCTCAACGACGATCTGGCCGCTGACTTCGCCCGCTGGCATCCCGGATTCACCCATCAGAAAGAGACGGTCGAGCTTGTGGCGTAGGGCATCGCCACCAGGAGCTCGACAGTTGACCTCCCACGGTTTTGGTCGGTCTCCCGGACACCCGGCGCATCGCGGACTCCCAGATCAGCGCGTCACTGGCTACCGCCAAATCCTGTTCCGATCTTCCTCACGCCCCAAGACCAGCTGACCGCGTAGCCTCCCACGGTTTGCCTCGCTCTCCGACCAGTGACGCACTTATGGGACGAGTTCGGCGTGCTGCCCGTCTGGAGTGACGATGATCCGCCACGCGCTGGCCGGCGGTTTGCCTGCTTTCCTCCAGTCCTGGTAGGCGACGCTGACCTCGTCGAACAGCCGGCGGGGACCGTACTGGCGCACCAGGTACGGGCCGTCCTCGCCGGGCCGGTGGTGCACGGCGGCCCAAGAGCCGGACCACTGGTCGAGGAACCATAGGATGCCGTCGGGGTCCTCGTCGTCGGCCGGCGTGTAGCGGTACCGGCAGCGCGGCACCCGGATGCCGATCGCTGTCCTGGTGTCGTAGCTGGCTACGTACCAGCGCGGGTGTCGCTTGCTGTAGCGGCGCTCTGCCTGCTCTTCGCTGGCGTCGGTGACCACATCGGTGATCCGGATCCGTCGCACCCGCTGGTCGCGCACGGCCATGAACGCGGTCTTTCCCACGATCCGGCCCTGCGCGCTGCCGTCTGGCCGCACGCACAGCGCGAGGAGGTGGCCGTTGTAGTACTCGGTGGCCCATGGCGTGACCACCAAGCCGCCGGGCCGGGTCTGCGCGATCCACGAGTACGGCACCTGGAACACCGCCGCGGTCGACAGCACCCGATCGTACGGCGCTTGAGCTGGGTAGCCGAGCGCGCCGTCGC
>DATEMN010000128.1:0-24563 GCA_035275565.1 Pseudonocardiaceae bacterium
GCAGGGTCGCGCGTGGTATCGACGTCGGCGGCATCGCGAGTCAGCAGCCGATCGAGGTAGCTGAGCTGCCATCGCGCCCGGCGCGACGCGGGCACCCCGAGCACCGGATCGGGGTACCCACCGACCACGGCGTGCTCGACGTAACCCCGCAGATCGGGCGGATCGGGCGGCACCACCAGACTCTCGACACCCCGCTCGGCGATCCGTCGAAAGAACGGCGCCGTGGACAGATCACCGCGCTGCGTCTCGCGCACGGTCAGTCCCGTCATCTCCACCCGCACCAGACGCCCGGTGACCGGCCAGCTGGACCGCAGAAGATCATCGAGGACCGATCCCGTGACGATGAAGCGCCCACGCCGCGACGAGCTGTCGATGGCGCGCTTGACCGCGCCCAGCACCCCCGGCACCGCCTGCCACTCGTCCAACAGCACCGGCTCGGGCAGACCGGCCAGTGCCACGTCGGGATCAGCCCGGAACTGCTCGGCCTCGACATCCTGGTCCAGGTGGACGATGCTCCTGGCGTGCCGCCGCGCGGTGGTCGTCTTTCCCGAAGCTCTCGGCCCGACGATCAGGAGACCGGGCAGGTCAACAAGGAGATCTGAGATCAGCCCGTCCACCAGCCTCGGCAGGTAGGGGTCGGCCATACCCTCACAGTACCCCTTTCCTGGCCAATCCAGTGCACATCTCCACGTGCCTTTGATACCGCTTCTATCATCAACCGCCGGTCGCGGGCCAGCACCGGAACTCGACGACGGGTACTCGGCGCGCAGTCTTTTCGGCAGGCTGAACGGGGCTGTCACGGCGTCGATAACCACGCTCAGCTTGCTGAATGCCCCGTCTACGCCGTCGATTGGCTCGGTGGCGTATCCGGGGACGGGGTCAGGGTCGGTTCCGGGGTCGGTTCCGGGGTCGGTTCAGGGGTTGGTTCAGGGGTCGGAACCGGGGTCAGGGTCGGTTCCGGGGTCGGTGTCCGATCCGGGGTTGGTGTCGGAACCGGGGGCAGGTTCGGGTTCGGACCCGGCGGCGGAACCGGATTGGTTACCTGCCCACCTTGGGTAACCGTATTGACGGCTGCGGGCCGACGAGCGGTGGAGGTCGCCGCTTTCGGCGTGGAATCGGTGGTCTGGGCTACCGTGGTCGCCTTCTTCCCCGGAACCGCAACGTTGGAGGCCACTGCGCCGTCCGTCTCGGCGGGGTTAGCAGAGTCGATGCTGGCCGCAACCGCGTCGGCCGGCGGGGCGACCGCCGGAGTGGCGGTGCTTGGGCCTCCGGTGACAGCGGGGAAGAAGTCTCCCCCTGCCGCCGCGACGGCAAGTCCGATCATCAGCACACCGGAGAGCACTCCAGCCCCGACGAGGTTGCGCGCGCGTCTGGTCACGATCTTTCGTCGCAGTGCCGCATCATCCTCGGTGGATTCGAAGGACTCGCGCTGGGCGGGGACCATCGGGGGCCGGTCGGGTGCATGGTCAGGCATCTGGTTCGGCAGGTGTTCGCGGCTCGTGGGGAGCTCGAGGTCGGAGTCCACGAGTGGCACTGCGACGGCCACGGTAGTCACGGGAGCCGGTGGGGGTTGTGGAGCCATCGACAGGGCGGCGCCCAGCGCGATCGCGGCCTTGGGGTCGGCGTCCACCACGACCGAGCACCCCAGCGCAGCGGACACCAGCTGGGCCACCAGCGGCATCCGGGAGGAACCACCGACCAGCAGCACTGCCCCGAGATCCGCGCTGCTCAGGTCGGCCGAGCGGATGGCCCGCGACAATACGTCGACGGTGTCCTCAACGGCCGGACGGATCATCTCCTCGAATTCGCTGCGTACCAAACGGACCTGGGCACTGGATCCCGGTAACACCACGGGGATGGACACCTCGGTGTCCGAGGAGAGCGCTTCCTTGGCCTCGATGCACTCCCGGCGCAGCCGGGCCAGCCCGCTGAGCACACTGGGATCGTCGACGTCGAGCCCGTCCCACTGGGTTGTGCCGGCATGTGCCTGCACGTGGGTGAAGATGGCTTCATCGAAGTCCACGCCGCCGAGCTGCTCAAGACCGTCGGCCGAGCCCAGCAGGGCGAAGGAGCCCACGCCGGTCTTGCGGATCACGGCCGCGTCGAAGGTACCGCCGCCCAGGTCATACACCGCGATCGTGGTACCCGCCTCGACGCGCTCCTGCACGGCGTAACTGACCGCCGCCGCCTCGGGCTCCGCCAGGAAGGTCAGATCGTCCAGACCGATCGCACCCAGCGCGCGAGACAACAGCTCCCTCTTGTACGGACCCCACCCGGCCGGGTGAGTGATCGCGATCCGATCCGGAGCTGCACCTTCACGCTCGGTGACCCGATCGACGACCCAGCGGACCATCATCGCCGCCAGGTCGTGCGCGGCGTAGGGCTGTCCACCCACGAGCAACGGGGTGTCGTCACCGATCCGGCGCTTGAATTCCCGGACCACGCGGTCCGGGTCGGTCAGCGCGCGCCGCTCGGCGGCCTCCCCGACGACCACCGAACCGTCCGCTCCCAGGAAGAGCACCGAGGGCACCGCCGGCATCCGGCTCCCCAGGGCCACCGCTTCGGCCTTGTCCTGCCCCCCTCGCCAGATGGCTGCCGCCGTGAAGCTTGTTCCGACATCCACGCCCAGTACGTACACCAACCCACGACCTCTCGACCACGTTATGTTCACCCGTCTGCTTGATCGGTCTGTAACGGCTGGTTGTTATCTGCTGACGGCCACGAACCCGTAACGTAACGCGACGCAACCTGGAACCGATCAATACGTTAGAAGTACGTACGAGAGCGGTCCCGGGAAAGGCCAGGATGGTCCGTCCACAATTGGAATCACCCGATCCTGCGACCCCCAGCGTGCCGTCATCGGCAGCCTGGATATTTCGCCAGATCGTCGCCACTCCGCCGGCTCCGCTCACGGCCGCGATAGTCGGCCCGGGAGGTACCGGGAAATCGGCGCTGCTCGACGCGGTGGCACGGGAGTACCAGAAGGCTGGTGCCGTGGTGATGCACGGCAATTCCGCTGCCGGCCTGCGGCTCGACACACTCGACCCGGACGAACCCGTTCTGGTGGACGATGCGCATCGGCTGGACCATGCGATGCTCGAAGGATTGCGCGCGTTCGCCGAGACAGCGACCGCCCGATTGGTCGTCGCCTACCGGCCGTGGCCGCGGTCTCGGGAACTCTCTGCGCTCGGTGCGAGCCTGGCTCGCCGCCGCTCACCCGTGGTCTTGGGGCACCTAGGTCGCACCGCCGTGGGGGCCAGGATCGCGGCGCGGACGGGATGTACTCCCCCCGACCCGCTGGTCGACCTGGTACTCGAGCAGACCGGCGGGCTGGCTACGCTCGTCGATCTCGTCACCCAGGCACTCCGGGACACCGGCAGGTTCGATCCCCGGCGCCCGGAACAGTTCCGGCTCCCTGATCGGGTCAACGTCTCTGCGAGCCTGGCCGAACGGCTGCGCTACCAACTGGAGACACTGGATCCTGAGATCTACGGATTGCTGCAGGCGATGGCCGTCGGTGCGGCTCTGGACGCCGAGACACTGGGTCCGTTGCTCGACGCCGATCCGACCGCCCTGACCGACACGGTGGAAGCGACGCTGGCCACCGGCCTGATCACCGACGGGGGCGAGCTGATCCCCTTCATCCGCAACATCGTGCTGCGCTTGATGCCGATGCTGCGAAGCCGGGAGATGCAGCGGCGGTTGGCCACCATCCAACTCGACCGGGGTGGGTCCGTGCTCGCCGCTGGGCGGCAGCTGCTGGGCACCCGCGCCAGCGGCAGCCGGGTGGCTGCCGTCCTGGAGCGGGCCGCTGACGAGGCGCTGCGGCAGTCCCCCGCGCTGGCTGCCGAGCTCTACGCGGGAACGATCGACGCGGGAGCCGCACCGAAGACACTAGCGGCCCGCCAGGCCCAGGCGGTCGCGCTCGCCGGCGACCTCGATCAGGCGCTGAGGCTGGTCGACCAGATCGTGTCGGACCCGTCTGCTCCCGATCGGGAGCGGGGGGTCTCGGTGATCGCCGCAGTCCTCGCGCATCGCGGGCTGCCGGAACACAGTGCGCAGCTGTACTGCAGCCTTCCGGCCGATGCTGCGGGTGGTGCCGCGCTCGCGGTGCCCGCACTGATCGGGACCGGCGCACTGGACCAAGCCCGCGCGGTACTCGACGCGGCGGACGCCGGAGCAGACCGGGGCGCAACCCTGATGGCCAGCGCGGGGATCCTGATGGCGCGCGGGATGCTCACCACCATCACCGGGACACTCCCTGGCGCACTGTCCGAGTTGGCCAGGGCGACGGTGTTGCTGGAACCGGCGGGCGAGACCGTGCTACTGCCTGACACACCGGCGGCGCTGACCGCCGTGGTCGCGCTGCAGTGCGGTGAGCTGACGGTCGTCGACGCTACGTTGCGGCGCGCCGTCGCCGCCAAGCTCGGTGGCCGTCCAGCGCATCCCCGGCATCTGCTGCTGCACGGCTGGATGGCGATGGTTCGGGGCAAGCTGGACGTCGCGCACCGCACCCTGGATCGGGCAGCTCGCCAGCGCGATCCCCTCGAGCCGCGCGACGAGCTGATCGCTGCCAGCTTGGCGGCCGGCCTGGCTCGCCGCGAAGATGATGTAGCCGCGCTGAGCTCGGCATGGCGACGGGCTCGCTGTGCCCTCGTCCGACACCCGATCGATCTCTACATGCTGCAGCCGTTGGGCGAGCTCGCCGTCGCCGCTGCCCGGCTGGGCGAACGGGAGTCGATCACACCGCATCTCAAGGAGGCCGAGAACCTGCTCGACAAGCTGGGCAACCCCGTGCTGTGGGCCGTGCCACTGCACTGGTACGAGCTACATGCAGCCGTCGTCGCCCAGCAATTCCCGGAAACTCAATTCTCGGAAGCCCCACTCTCGGAGGCGCAGCGGCACGTGGCCGCATTGACCGCCGCCGCATCGAGCAGTCCCTACGCCGCCGTGCTGGCGGCGGGGGCGAGCAGCTGGCTGCAGGTGCTGTCCGGTGAGATCGACCCGGAGGCGGTGCAGACTGCGGCCCGCCGGCTACACGGTGCCGGCTTGGCATGGGATGCGGCCCAGCTCGCCAGCCAGGCTGCGACGCGGACCACCGATCGCCGGGCGATGGCGACCTTGCTCACCTGCGCGCGCACCCTGTACGGCAGCCTGCCCAGCGGCCCCGACAGCACCCCTGAATCGGGAGAGGAACTGGACCCTGATGCCTCCTCGCAGGGTCGAAGCATGGACGCAAGGGTTGTCCCCGTGGCTTCCGGCAGCAAACCGGTGGAGGCTCGATCGATCCTGAGCGAGCGGGAACTCGAAGTGGGCCAGCTCATTCTCACCGGCCTGACCCATAAGCAGATCGGGGAGCGATTGTTCATCTCCGCCAAGACCGTCGAGCATCACATGGCGAGGATTCGTCAGCGGCTCGGCGTCGGCAGCCGCAAGGAGCTGTTCGACCAGCTGCGGTCACTGATCGAGACCTCGTGAAGAGCGTTACCCGCCTGGAACTCGCCGCCTGCTGTCGCGGTGAGGATCCGGCTTGTCCTGGGAGCAGGTGGACCATCGGGGATGGCACGCACCGGCGGTACTGGGTGCGCAGGCGCGCCGACTGATGGTCACCTGGGGAGCCGCCACCGAGTCGTTGGACGACGCGGGACCAGGTGGGCGCGGCCCTGGAATGGGCGGGACAGGACCCGGCGCTGGTGGAGTACGACGGTCAGGGTCACTGCCGGCCGCGATGCGCGCGAAGCGGATCTCGACGCCGCCGAGGTGTCGTATCGGCTCGCCAGGGACAGCGACGACCCGGATGCGGCGGCGCTGGCGTCATTGCGGCTGGCCGGGCTCGCCGAGTTGCGTGACCAGCCGGCGGAAGCGGTCCGCCGGTACGCCGACGTCGCGGCCCTGCGACATCCGGTTACCTCGCCGCCCGCGGTGCTCTGGCTGGCCCGCCGAGCCTTCCAGAACGGTGACCGACCCGCCGCGCGTGCTCTGGCACACGAGGTCGTCGACAGCGGCGACGGGCGGTTGATTCCGGACGCATGGGGCTTGCTGGCCATCCTCGCCTGGCACGACGAGGACAGAGAGGGGGCAGTGGCCGCTATGCGGCTGGCAGTGGACACGGCCGGACAGTGGCACTGGTCGTTCAGCCGGAGCCTGGGCGAGATGCTCGCCGCCTGCGGCGACCCGGCGGGCGCGGCCGACGCGTACCGTGAGTTACTGAACCAGCCCTTACTCACCGGCGCGGACGCCGACCGGTACGTGCAGCTCATGGCGATAGCCGGCCGGGTGGACGAGGCGGCGGCCGTCCTTGAGCGACACGCCGCCGACGGTGAGCCCCTCACCGGGGACCTGCTGTTGGCCTTGGCGTCGGCCCACGCGGCTCGCGATGACCTCGAAGCCACCCGGGAAACGCTGGCCGTGTTCGCGCCCACTGGAGCGCGATGCTGCCGCAGATATCGGTGCGGGCCGACGTGATGGAGGCGTCAGTGGAGCAACGCCGGGCTGGCCCGCGCGGTGGTCAACGCCGCAGCCCGGGAGGGGAGGCATCTGGGCACCAGCGCCACCGCGGTGCGCCGGATGCTCCGCACGGTCGTCGAGTTATCGGGACGGGACATGCGCCGTCGCAAGCTGCTGCTGGGTTCGGTATTCAGCGTGGCAGCGTTCGCCGAGCCCACCCTGCTCGCACTCACCGTTCCTCCAGCGCAGGACACCGCCCGCGCGGCGGGTCAGCGGGTCGGCATGGCCGACGTGGAGGTGCTCACCGAGCAGATCAAACACGCCGGCTCCCCGCACCTGCGTGAGCTGAACGAGCGGCTGACCACGTTCTTCACCCGCAGGCCCGCGCCCCTTTCACGTGAGCCCGGCGACCACGCCCTCGCAGCTACGCACCACCACCCGGCAGGCATCGGCCGCGGCCCGGCCGGAGAGCGGGTTCTCCGCTCGCCGGTGCCAGCGGGCGAGCGCTTCCAGGGCAGCCTGCCGCAGCTCGTCCGGCCCGGCGCCGGGTGGCTGCCCCAGCCGCACCTCCGGGGCACCACCAGACCCACCGAGTAACCGTTCCGCTTCGGTCAACACCGCCGTCGGCAGGTTGACCGCCCCCGACCGTAGCGCGGACAGCAGCCGCAGCTCGGCGAATTCGTGCGCGCCGGCGAGGATGCGTTCCACCTCTCCGAGCAGCGGCCCGTTGTCTGGGCGTGGGTCGTCATGCAGCACGCTGTTCAGCGCTAGCAGGGCCGAGCGGGCCTTGAGCAGGTCGCGACGCTCGGTGAACTGCGTGTTCAACACCGACCGCAACTCGTCCAGGCCGCTACGGCGCACCAGTTCCTCGGCGAGCGCGGCCGGGGTGTCCGCCGTGTCTTGCCGGATGAGCGTCACCGACAGCCGGAGTCCGAACAGACCGAAGCGGTCCAGCAGCCGATGCCTGGTCTCCGGGTCGGCCCGCAGAAAGCGGTCGGCAGACAGCAGCACGGCGTCCATCTCCTCGCGCGGCTCTCGGGACAGCGCAGCCAGCGCGTCGAACTCAGTCTGCCGCAGCGTCCGACCGGTCTGCGCGAGCAACCCCGCCACCGGCACGACGCCCTGGCACAGCCCGCGCAGGGTGGGGTCTTTCCGGTAACGCTGCGCGATAGTCTTCGCCGAGAACATCGCGTCGACCCGACCGCCGCCGATCTCGTCGGCCCGGGAGAGCACCGCGACGGTGTTCACCGACGTCGCTCGGCCCACCCCCTGGTCCCGGAAGGACTCCAGGAACGCGGCATCGGTGGCGTGCAGGTGACGCATCAGATAGATCACTGCGTCGGTCTCGGTAGGAGCGTCGTCCTCGGGGGTGAGGAAGGTGAGAGTGCGCTGTGAGGTGGCGGTGGACATCGACGCGATACCCGGAGTGTCGATCAAAGTGGCGGTACGCAGGCTCTGCGAAGGCCAGTGCACCACCAGGCGGTTCAACTCCTCCGCGGGAGTGCCCTGCAGATCGATGGTGAGTGCCCCGTCCTGCCGGTTCACCGGTAGTGAGGTGGGCGGACCCTCCTTGGGATGCATCACGACCTTGGGACTGTGCCCGTCGCAGTACCAGGTGACGACCCGGGTGCACTCCCCAGCGTCGGTCGGCGCGATCTGCTCCCCGACCAATGCGTTGAGCAAGGTCGACTTGCCGGCCTTGACCTTGCCCGCGATCGCGACGCGAAGCGGCTCATCGAGCCGGTCCAGCTGTTGGCGCAGCCATTGCGCGGTCTGCGGGTGGTCCCGGTAAACTTCTACCGCCCGGCGAAGCACACCGCGGACCGTCACGGACAGGCTGCGTTGACCACCCATCCGTACCGGATCGCTCATCGAGCCTGCGCCGGATTCTCTTGGGGCAGCAAGGTGCAAACCTTCTGCCGCAGCGTCGCTAGCCTCTCCAGCTCGGATGAGATCTCAGCCAGCCGGCGTTCCCGCTCTCCCTTGGACGTCTTCACCGACCGCTCAGCGGCCCGCAGCGAGTCGGTCAACGACCGATTCGTCTCCTCGGCCTGGGCGGTGAAGTGGTCCCGCAGGTCGCGCTGCACCCGGCGAAGCATGTCCCGGGTCTCCTTGCTCGCCTGGAAGATCACATCATCGACGTATCGGCGCACCGCCACCTTCGCGTCGTTCTGCCGCCGGCTGACGATCCGGCGGCGCTCATCAGTGATGGTCTTGCCGCCCAGTAGCACGCCAGCACCTATCGCGAACGGGTTGATGAGCGTCAACCCGACAAAGGACCCCAGCACCAAGACCATCACCATACCGACGTAACCGCCCCGCAGCCCGGCCAGCGCCTGACGCCCGACCCCGAACGACTCGCCCTCGCGCAGTTGCATGGCACGCACCTCGCCCAGCGCATCGGCGACCTCGGTGCGCAGCTTGGGCAGCAACCGGTCCTCCTCCTCGGAGAAATGGTCGGCGACCTGCGTGGCCAGCCACCGCGCCCGCTGGGTCGCCCACACCAGGTTCGCCGACGCCGCCGAGGCCACCTCCTGCTCCACCCAGGTCGCGAGCTGATCCCAGGTCTTCTTCGGGTCGCCGCTGCGGTCCACTTCTTCCTCGGCTAACCGGGCGATCTCACGCATCCGGTCCCGCAGGTCGAAGTCGATGTCGGCGTTGAGGTCGGTGACGCCGTCGTTGAGGGTGTGCTGCCAGCGCGCGGATCGTTCCTTCAGTGCCACGGCGCGCTGCTGGGCCTCGGTCAGCTGCTTGATCACTCCTTGGGCGGCCTCGGGATCCAGCTGGGCCGTCTGCTCGGCGCGCAGCCCGCCAGCAAGCTGGTCGGTGACCACCAGCACATCGTGCACCGTCGACCGGCGGGCCAACAGGTCCGCCTGGCCCACGACGCGCTCCCGCAGATAGCTGATCAGCGCCGGGAAACCCGATTCAGCATCGAGGTCGGCGTCCTGGATGCGGATCGCATGCACGCGCAGGGTGGAGGAGACCGACAGCAGCTCCGCATCGATGTTCACCATCGCCAGATGCGCCCGGTTGAGCTCGGCGATCCGCCGCCACTCCGGATACAAGTCAATCTTGGTGAGCACGCACGCCACGTTGGGGCACACCTTGGTGGCTTGGCGCAGGAACTCCAGTTCGGGGGCGGTGTACTCCTGGGAGGCGTCCGACACCAGCAGCACGGCATCCGCGGAAGGCAGCATGGCCATCGTCGCCGCGCCGTGTACGGAGTTCAGCCCACCGACTCCCGGGGTGTCCACCAACTCCAGCCCGCCGGTCAGGACGCGACGCGGGAGGCCGACCTCGGCGTGGCTCCACCCCTCCCGGTTGCCCGGATTGCCGCTCTCCGAGACGTGCTCGGCGAGCTTGTCGATGGGTACCTCGACACGCTCGGTCCGCCGCCCACCCAGGTCGTTACCCTCCGAATCGAGGATGCGGACCAGGGCGGCCACCGGGGCGTCGGCATGACGGACCACGGTGGGCAGCGACGTGGCCAGGTCATCGTGAACCGGGCACACCGGCGCCTTCACCAACCCGTTGACCAGCAGGCTCTTGCCTTGTTTGAACTCCCCGACCACGAGCACCCGGACCTGCTCGTCGAGCAGCCGGGCTCGGGCCTGCTGCAGCCGGGCGTCGAGATCCGATCGGTCGTACCTGGCGATCGTCGCGAGCGCCAGATCCACGGCCTTGACCGGCGCCGATGGCGTCACTGCTCCTCCTTACTCGTCATCATCCCCGGGGTAGCCGGACACCCGGTTTGCCGCCCCCGGAGTGGGGGGCGGCAAACCGGGTGTTGCTGGAGTTCACCGAGGAGAGTAGCCCGTAGGAGATCGTGCACACCGATCCGCTCGGACCCGCTCACGCAGCGTCTTCACCGGCGAGGTCGACATCGGAGTCGACCTCATCATTGTCCTCGTTGTACGAGCCCCCGACACCGACCTCAGTGACGTCATCGTCGGATACGTCGACGTTCTCGCTGTTGTCGGCGTTGAACGATTCGTTGACGATGGTGTCGTCGTCGGAGTTGAGCGATTCCTCTACGTCCTCGCCCGCCACAGCACTGTCCTCGATCGTGCCGTCCTTGTTGTCGACCCCGTCGTTGTCCTCGTTGAACGAGTCCTCGATCGTGGTGACGTCGTTGTCCTGGTTGTACGAGTCCTCGATCGTGGTGACGTCGCCATCCGCGATGATCACGTCATCGACGTTGACAGTCGTGTCGTGATCGTCAACATAGGTGACGCTGTACTCGTTGGACTCGTGCACCGAGACGTTCTTGACCTCATAGTGCTGCGTGATGCGCGAGATCTCCTGGACCGGGTCGTCATCGTGGTGTGACGATGAGGCGTAACCGTCGTGCTTGACATGCACGGCCGCGTGGTCCGCCAGCATCGGTTGCACGTCGCGCACATCCTGACCACACATGCCATCCAGACCATGCCGGGCCAGCATGCCCTGGGGGTCCCGTTCGAACTCCGCCTGGGCGTCCTCGTCGCGCAGCAGGTTCATGAGGAACTCGATGAGCGAGGAAACAGACAGCACGTCATTCACCTCCATTCCTTCTTCGTGTTGTGAAATGCCCGAATGTCAGAACATCCCGGGCCCGCCGCCCCGGGAGGAAGGCGGCGGACCCGACCTCGTCAACACTGGTGGACGAGCTCGCTCATCCATTCGTGTCTCAGATACCGAGGTTCAGGATGTCCAGGTCCAGGAAGTCGTCGTCGGAGTTGAACGAGTCCTCGATCTCCGTCACGACGATGTCGTCGTCGGAGGCATCGATGTTGGTGCTGTTGTCGGTGTTGAACGAGTCCACGAAGGCAGTGTCGTCGTCGGAGTTGAGCGAGTTCTCGATGTCGTCGCCGGCCACGGCACTGTTGTTGATGATGCCGCCGGCGTTGTCGACGCCGTCGTTGTCCTGGTTGAACGAGTCACTGATGGTGGTGGTGTCGTTGTCCTCGTTGAACGAGTCCTCGAAGTCGAAGTCGTTGACCACGGTGGTGTCCTGAACGGCGACGACGTCGGCGTCGCCACCGTGGCCACCGTCGGCGCTGGAGTGGGCCGAGGTGGAGTTCAGTGCCGCCGCGTTGCCACCGCTGGCGTCCGCGTCGCCACCGGCGCCCGTGGTGCCACCATTACCCCCATCGCCCACGCCAAGCCCCGCGCCACCGTTGCCGCCCTGGGAGCCGGCGGCGGAGTCGCCACCGCTGGGGCCGCCGAGGAGGTTCAGGTTGATCAGGCCGATCTGGTTGGCGTCACCACCCTGGGAGGCGGCGCTGGAGTCGCCACCGACGCCGCCCACACCGTAACCGGTGCCGTTGCCACCGTTGGCGTCGCCACTGCTACCGCCCAAGGCGATGCCACCGTCACCGGCGTCCGCGTCGGAGTACCCGAAGGCCAGCGCGTTGCTGTCGCCACCGGCGCCGCCCGAGGTGTCGGTGTCGACGTCCTGCACCGGTACGACGTACTGGGTGTAGTTGAAGTCAGCCATGATTGCTCTCCTTGATCGTGAGTGGGATCTTCGTCCGGTGGTGCTCACCGGGTGTCTTGTCCGGCTGAAGACAAAGTTAGAGCCACGACGATCGCCCGCCATCGGGGTTGCGGCCGAGGCGTATCCGAGCGGGCACCGGGAATGGCGGGTGCCCCCAAGGGCCGATTAGGGGATTTTCCCGTTCGATGGCCCCGTCCGGTAACGCAGGGGGAACCAGGGTAGGTTGCTGCCCGATGCAGACAGACTGCGGTGATCACGACCCGTCGGCACCGCCGGCACGTCCGAGTCGCGCCACCCGAGCGATGCCCTCGGAACTCGTCGCGCGGCCCCGCCCGCGTTCGATCGACGTGTCCTACTGGGTGTGGCTTGCGGCGTGCCTGGTTGGCGTGATCACCGCGGCCGCGACCCTGCGGCACTTCGATGAGCTACAGGACACCTTCATGTCGATCGTCGCGCGGCAGTTCCCCGACGAGACACCAGCGACGCGCGCGGAGGTGGCGACCGCCACCCTGGCGATCTTGATCAGTGCCGGCGTCGTGGTCATCCTCACCCAGATGGCGCTCGCCATGGCGATGCACTCGGGCCGCGGCTGGGCCCGCTTCGCGCTGATCCTGCCCGCGCTGCTCGGCACGCTCTACGGCGTCGCCGTGTTCGGCACCGTGCCGATGACGACCAGGGTCGGGCTGCTGGCCACCACCGCATTGATGATCATCGCTGGGGTGCCGATGTTCCTTCCTGGCGCACGCGCATGGTTCGCTCAGCGACGCCTTGCCCGGTCCCGCGGCTTCGGTCACCACGAGTGAGACCGGAGCGCGTGATCAGATGCCGAAGGAGCGCTCCACGACGGCCCGTGCCCGCCGGGTAGTGCGACGATAGTCATCGACGACCTTGCCTGGATCAGCTCCACCAGAGCGACCGAGTGCTCGCGCCACCGCCGGCAGCTCCCTTCCGGAACTGGGTAGTTGATCGGTCAGCTTGCCGCGCACCAGGGTGAGCGCGTTGCGGGTCCTGGTGGCAAGCTGCCAGGAGGCCAGCAGCGCGTCCACATCGGCCGCCGTGAGCAGCCCCGCTTCAGCGGCGGCCCGCAGACCCGCACTGGTCGACTGGGTGCGCAGCGCCACGACCTCATGCGCGTGCTGCAACTGCAGTAGCTGGACGGTCCACTCCACATCGGCCAACCCGCCACGGCCGAGCTTGGTGTGGGTGGCCGGATCAGCGCCCCGAGGCAACCGCTCGGAGTCGACCCGGGCCTTCATCCGGCGGATCTCAGTGACCTGCCGCGCGGTCAGCCCACCTGCGGGGTAGCGCACCGGGTCGATCTCCGCGATAAACCTCTTACCGAGGTCTTCGTCGCCGGCTACCGGCGTGGCCCGCAGCAGCGCCTGCGCCTCCCAGATCTGCGCCCACTGCGCGTAATAAGCCCGATAGGAGGCCAGGGTGCGCACCAGCGGCCCTGAGCGTCCCTCCGGACGCAACCCGGCGTCGACCACCAAAGGGGGATCTTGGCTTGGTGAGCCCAGCAACTTGCACACCGACTCGGCGACAGAGGAGGCGAAGCGCACCGCGTCGGTCTCTGCGGATTGCCCCGCCCCGGCCACCGGCTCGCAGACGAACAACACGTCGGCATCGGAACCGTACCCCAACTCCGCACCACCGAGCCGACCCATCCCGATCACCGCGATCCGGGCCGGCTCAGCCTGCCTGCGCTCGATCTCGGCGCGCAGCGCGACGTCCAGCGCCCCAGCCAGCACCGCGGTCCAGACCGACGACAGTGCCGCACACACCGCGTCGACGTGGAGCAGTCCGAGCAGGTCGGCACAAGCGATCCGGAGCAACTCGTGGCGGCGCAGCGTCCGAGCAGCCGTCACCGCAGCCTCGGGATCCCGGTGCCGGCATACGGTGGCGCGCAACGACGCCGCCACCTCCGCCGGGTCGCGCCCGGCCATCTCGTCCAGATCGGCGAGCAGCTGCAACGTCTCCGGCGCCCGGACCAACAGGTCGGTCACCATCCGGGAGGTGCCGAGAAGGGTCATCAGCCGCTGCGCCACGGCACCCTCGTCGCGCAGCAGCCGCAGATACCAGGGGGTGTCGTCGAGCGCCTCGGACACCCGGCGGTAGGCACTGAGGCCACCGTCGGGATCCGGGGTGTCGGCGAGGAAGTCCAGCAGCACCGGCAGCAATGCGGACTGGATCGCCGCGCGCCGGGAAACCCCCTCGGTCAGCGCCCGCAGGTGCCCCAGCGCGCCCTGCGGTGACACGTAACCCAGCGCGGCCAGCCGAGCCTTCGCCGAGGACTCCGACAGCCGGTAAGCCTCGGTAGGCACCCTGGCCACGGCCTCCAGCAGCGGGCGGTAGAACAGCTTCTGATGCAGCCGGCGGGCCCGGTGCGACTGCCGGGTGTGCTCCCGCCGCAGCACCCCCAGGGCGTCATGGCGCCCATCCGGTTGCATCCCCGCCGCGCGGGCCAGCCAGCGCCACGCCGCGGTGTCGTCCTCGGCCGGAAGCAGATGGGTACGGCGCAGCTTCTGCAACTGCAACCGGTGTTCCAGCAGCCGCAGGAACCGGTAGGAAGCCGTCAGGTTCGCGGCATCGTCGCGGCCGACGTACCCGCCCGCGGCCAGCGCGGCCAACGCCGCCACCGTGGACCCGACCCGCAGCGACTCGTCGGTGCGCCCGTGCACCAGCTGCAGCAGCTGCACCGCGAACTCCACATCCCGCAGGCCGCCGTGACCCAGCTTAAGCTCTCGGTCCGCCAACTCCGCGGGGACGTGAGCGGCGACCCGGCGGCGCATCGCCTGAACCTCGGATACGAAGTTCTCCCGGTCCGCCGCAGTCCAGACCAACGGCGCGACGGCCGCCACGTAGCGGTCGCCGAGTTCGGCGTCCCCTGCCACCATGCGGGCCTTGAGCAGCGCTTGGAACTCCCAGGTCTTGGCCCATCGGCGGTAGTAGGACAGATGCCCGTCCAAGGTGCGAACCAGGGCGCCAGTCTTGCCCTCCGGGCGCAGCGCCGCATCCACCTCGAAACACGTCGACGCCAACCGCATCGTTGCGGACGCCAGCTTGGTGGCAGCGCTCAGCTCGTCCTCGGCGGCACCTACGAAGATCACATCGACGTCGGAGACGTAGTTGAGCTCGGCGCCACCGCACTTGCCCATCCCGATCACGGCGAGCCGAGGTGGCCGCCCATCCTGCCCGGCCACCTCGGTCACCGCGACGGCCAGCGCGGCACGCAATACCCCGACTGCGAGCTCGGCCAGTGCCGCACCGACCTGCTCGAACGGCACCACCGGCAAGTCGGGCTCCACCACGGGAGCCAGATCCACCGCGGCCAGCTGGGCGATCAGATCTCGGTATGCCGCGCCCAGCGCCCGCTGGGCGTTTCGACCGGTCAGCGACGCTCGAGTGCTCCCCATGGTGCCCGGCGACCCGGCGGGGCCTGGCGACGGACCGCTGGGGTCCGCGCCCACCGCGGCGAGCAACTGCTCGACCGCCTGGCCCGCCCAGCCTGGCCGAACCGCATCCGACGCGGCCAGCCCGCGCCAACGCTGCGGCTTGGCGACCAGATGGTCCCCGAGCGCCGTCGACGAACCGAGCACCGCGAGGAGCCGTCCACGTAGCTCAGGATCCCGGCACAGCGCAGCGTCCAGCTCAGCCCAGCCATCACCGGCGGCAATGGACAGCCGGAGCAGGGTGCGCAGGGCGAGATCCGGGTCGGGCGCGCGAGACAGCGCCCACAGGGCGCCCTCCGCGTCCTCGCGGGCCTGCCCGTCACGCCACCAGCCAAGCCGGGTCAGGGTATCCACGGTGCCGTGGTCGGTGAAGCCCAACCGCGCCAAACCCAGTGCGGCCCGTCTGCCGTCAGTCACCATGAAACTCAGCTACCAGGAAACTCAGCTACTAGGAAACTCAGCTGCCATGACCGGAGGTTAGAGGACGGGGAGGTAGGTGCGTAGCTCGTAGGGCGTGACGTAGCGGCGGTAGTTGTCCCATTCGGCGCGCTTGTTGCGCAGGAAGAAGTCGAACACGTGCTCGCCGAGGGTCTCGGCGACCAACTCGGAGTTCTCCATCTCGATGAGCGCCTCGGAGAGGTTCTGCGGCAGCGGCGCGTAGCCCGCCGCCCGACGTTCCCGCTCAGACAGCGCCCACACGTCGTCCTCGGCGGCGGGCGGCAGCTCGTAGCCCTCCTGTACGCCGCGCAACCCCGCGGCGAGGATCACCGCGTAGGTGAGGTAGGGATTGCACGCTGAATCCGGGGTGCGGATCTCCACCCGCCGGCTGGACGCCTTGCCCGGCGAATACATCGGTACCCGCACCAGAGCCGAACGGTTCGCGTGTCCCCAGCACACCGCGGTCGGGGCCTCGCCGCCGGTGATCAGTCGTTTGTAGGAGTTCACCCACTGGTTGGTGACCGCGGTGATCTCCCGGGCGTGCCGCAGCACTCCAGCGACGAAGGCTCTGCCGGTGCCGGAGAGCTCGTAGGGGTCGTCGTCGTCGTGAAATGCGTTGCGGTCACCCTCGAACAGGCTCATGTGGGTGTGCATGGCCGATCCCGGCCGGGTCGTGTAGGGCTTGGGCATGAACGAGGCGCGCACCCCCTGGGTGATCGCGACCTCCTTCACCACGTACCGGAAGGTCATGATGTTGTCCGCCATGGTGAGCGCGTCGGCATAACGCAGGTCGATCTCCTGCTGGCCCGGGGCGCCCTCATGATGGCTGAACTCCACCGAGATGCCCATCTGCTCGAGCGCCTCGATAGCGTGCCGGCGGAAGTGCGGAGCGGCGTCGTGGCTGGCCTGGTCGAAGTACCCGCCGGAGTCGGCGGCCACCGGCTCGGAACCGTTGTCGGGCAGGTCGCGCAGCAGGTAGAACTCGATCTCGGGATGTACGTAGCAGGTAAACCCGGACTCTGCGGCACTGGACAGCCCTCGGCTGAGCACGTGCCGCGGATCGGCCCACGACGGCGAGCCGTCAGGCATCGCGATATCGCAGAACATCCGGGCCGTCGACGGGCCGTCGCCGGTACGCCACGGAAGGATCTGGAAGGTCGACGGGTCGGGCTTGGCCAGCATGTCGGCCTCGTAGACCCGGGCGAAGCCCTCGATGGCCGAGCCGTCGAAACCGATGCCGTCGGCGAAGGCTCCCTCCAGTTCGGCCGGCGCCACCGCCACCGACTTGAGGTAACCAAGCACGTCAGTGAACCACAACCGGACAAACCGGATGTCGCGTTCCTCCAGCGTGCGCAGCACGAACTCCTGCTGGCGATCCATGGGCGCAGGGTAGAGGACAGCAGGTGACGGTCCTGTTGCGCGCCCCCTACGATGCGTACATGCCGCGCCTCCGCACCCTGCTCGCCCCCGTGGTCATCGCCACGGTAGTCCTCGCACTGATCACGTCGTGTAGCGCAGTCGAGGAGCAGAAAGCCACCCTTCCCGACGGCACCCGGCTGCTCGCCGACTCCGCCACGGCGATGCGGACGGTGACCAGCACCCGGTTCGCCATCGACATCCAGGGCAACGTCTCTGAGATCCGGCTCCGGTCCGCCGAGGGCCAACTCACCCGGGAAGGCTCGGCGAAGGGCACCGCCAACATCAACCAGGGCACCCAGGTCGTTGAACTCGGGTTTGTGATTCTGGGCGAGACGCTCTACCTACGTCCCCCGACCGGTCCGGTGCAGAAATTACCGTTGTCGCTGGCCGGCGCGGTGTACGACCCGTCGGTGATCCTGAATCCGGACCGGGGCATCGCGGCGGTGCTCGCCAGTGGCAAGGGGGCCACCACCGAGGCCCGTGAGCAGGTCGGCGGAGTGGACAGCTATCGGTTACGGGTCGACTTCCCAGCGCAGCCGCTCAGCACGCTCGTGCCCGGGCCGCCCAAGGACAAGACCGGTCAGATCTGGGTCGCCGCCGAGGGCTTCCGGCTGGTGCAAGCCCAGTTCCCGGCGGCCGACCCGGACGGCAAGATCATCGTGCGCTTCTCCGAGTACGACGTCCCGGTCGAGATCACTGCACCCGCCTGATCCCGGCCTGCTTCGATGAACGCGATGGCATCCCCGGTGCGCCGTCGTCATCGAAGGCTGGCATTAGGCGTCGGCGCGCTGGTCACCCTCCTCGCCGCACTGGATGCTTATGTCGTCGTCAGTCTGCTGGTCGACATCATCCGCGACCTGCAGGTGCCACTGAACCGCCTGGAGCGGGCCACCCCGATCGTCACCGGGTTCCTGCTGGGCTACGTCGCCGCGATGCCGCTGCTGGGGCAAGCGTCCGACCGCTTCGGCCGGCGGGCGCTGTTGCAGGTTTGCCTGATCGTGTTCGCGGTCGGCTCGGCGGTGACCGCCATGGCGGCAACCCTGCCGCTGGTAGTGGCCGGGCGGGCGCTGCAAGGCGTCGCCGGTGGCGCGTTGCTGCCGGTATCCATGGCGCTGGCCGCTGACTTGTGGCCGGATCGCGGCCGGTCTACCGCGTTGGGAGCGCTGGGCGCGGCTCAGGAACTGGGTAGCGTGCTCGGCCCACTGTACGGCGTGGCGGTGGCTGCGCTGGCCGGCTGGCGCGGGGTGTTCTGGGTAAATGTCCCGATCGCCCTCGCCGCAGTGGTAGCGGTGCAATTGGCGGTGCCGGCTGCGACGAGGTCCAGCGTGCGACGGGCACCGCTGGACCTCGTCGGCGGTGGGTTGCTGGCGCTCACGCTGGGGCTACTGGTGGCCGGGCTGTACAACCCCGAGCCCGACCGCGGGGTGCTGCCGCCATGGGGGTGGTCGGCCCTGGGCCTGGCCGCCGTGACCGGGATCGCGTTCGTGCTGTGGGAGCGGCGGGCGACGGTGCGGCTGCTGGATCCCGACGGCGTACGGTGGCGAATTTTCCTCGGTGCGCTGGGAGTGAGCCTGGCCGCTGGTGCAGCCCTGATGGTGACCCTGGTCGACGTGGTGCTCTACGCCCAGACGTTGCTGGGCCGCGACGCCACCGGCGCGACCGTGCTGCTGGTCCGGTTCCTGGTGGCGCTGCCGGTGGGCGCGCTGGTCGGGGGTTTTACGGCTGGCCGGGTGGGCGACGCCGTGGTGGCCGTCACCGGCATGCTGCTAGCCGCCGCCGGCTACCTGCTGGTCGCGGGATGGCCGGCGGACGTCGTGGCGGCCCGCCACGACCTCGGTCTGCTGACCCTGCCCCGCTTGGACTCCGACCTGGCGCTGGCTGGATTCGGGCTCGGTCTGATGATCGCGCCACTGTCCGCGGCGGCGCTGCGCGCCACCCCAGCCGACCGGCACGGCGTCGTGTCCGCCGCGGTGGTGGTGGCCCGGATGACCGGCATGCTCGTCGGCGTCGCGGCACTGTCGGCGTGGGGACTGCACCGCTTCCACGAACTCACCGCCCAGCTGGCCACTCCGCTGCCCTTCGGAGTCAGCGACGAAGTGTCCCAGCGGCAGTTCGCCGCCTACCAGTTGGCCCTGGAAGCCACGCTGCGCACCCAGTATCGAGAGATCTTCCTGCTCACTGCGGGCGTGTGCCTGCTCGGTGCGATCGGCTCCCTGCTGATCAGCAACGACCGCGCGCTCAGGAACCGGCCACGCACAACCTCTTGCTCTTCGGCAGGGTGAGCCGCACCAGGTAGTCCGAGATCGTCTCGTCCACGCACTTCACTCCCTGCAGGGCCACCGTGTGCTGATTGCCCTCGAAGGTGAGCAACCTGGCGTTGAGCTGGTTGGCGAGCTCCACCCCGGCCTGGTACGGAGTTGCCGGGTCGCCGGTCGTGGAGATCACCAGCACCGTGGGTAACCCGTCCACCTGCGGCTTGCCTGGCTTGAACGTCGGCGGCACCGGCCAGAAAGCGCAGGCGTCCCGGGCCGCAGACGGTGGATTCCCGTCATCGAGGAAGGGCGCGACCTGCCGGTAACGCCGGTCGGCCTCCAGGAGCACCGCCGGATCGGTCACCGGGGGGTCGTCGAGGCAGCGGACTGCCTTGAAAGCGTCCTGACTGCCGGAGTACCCCTGCTGGTCACGCTGGTAGTAAAGGTCAGCCAGGGTCAGGAGGGTGGTGCCGTCCCCGGCAACCAGCTGGGTGAGGCCCCGGTTGAGCGTCGGCCAGAACTGATCGCTGTACAGCGCCTGGATGGTGCCGATGATGGCGTCGTTGTACGAGAGTTTGCGGTTGCCGAGCGGTAGTGCCGCTGTGGTCAACGGTCGCAGCAACTCCTGGAACCTCTGGCTGGCCTGGTCCTTCGGGGTGGTACCCAGCCAGCACGGTGCCTGACCGAGACACCAGCTGACGAACGCGTCGAACGACTTCTGGAATCCCGCGCCCTGATTCACCAGGCTCTCCACCAGGACCTCATCCGGGTCCAGCGCACCGTCGAGCACCATCGCCCGCACCTTGCTTGGGAACTGCTCGGCGTAGGCAGTGCCGATCCGGGTGCCGTAGGAATAACCGAGGTAATTGAGCTTCTGGTCGCCCAAGGCCGACCTCAGCACGTCCATGTCCCGGGCGACGTCCCGGGTGCCGGCGTTGGCGAGCACATCCAGGCCCAACCGCTGGGCGCACAGCGCGGCATAGTCCCGGTTCTCCTGCTCGGTCTGTTCGATCCCAGCCGGCGAGGTGTCCAGGTCCAGGTCGAGCCGCTCGGCATCCTGCTCCTGGGTGTTCCGGCAGACGATCTTCGGCTCGCTGGCACCGATTCCTCGAGGGTCGAACCCGACCAGGTCCAACCGGCGGCCCAGATCGGTGCCGTCCACCGCCCCCGCCAGCGAGGCGACCGCGGCCATCCCCGAAGCACCGGGACCGCCGGGGTTCACCAATAGCGAACCCAGCCGCTCTTGCGGATTGTCAGCGGGACGACGAAGCAACCCGAGCCGCGCGGTAGGCCCCTGCGGATTGGTATAGTCCAGCGGCACCTCCACTCGGGTGCACTGCAGCGTCGAGTCCGCGAACGACTCTTGATTGCGGTCGGTGGTGGCGAAGTCCCGGCAGCTGCCCCAGGTCGGCTTCTGGTCGTAGAACCGCTCCAGCGCCGCGGGCACCTGACTGGTGGGATCCCTCTCGAGCTGGGCTGGCGGGCTTGGCTCCGCGGCATCAGCGGGCTGGCGTTCCCCCACAGCCTCGGCAGCGCAACCGCTGAGGGCGAGCAGGGTCACCAGGACAGCGGTCAGGCGCAATGGGAGAGACACAGAGGGCACCGCGCCGATCCTAGTGAGCTTCGCGCAGGTGTTTTAGGTCGGGACTCTGTTTCAGGTCGGGACTCTGTTTCAGGCCGGGACTCCCCGGCCGTGCTGGATGATGGAAAGCATGCCGCAGCTCCGGCTGGCTTTAGCGCAGATGAATCCCTGTGTGGGTGATCTCGCGGGCAATGCCACGGTGATCGCCGCGAGCTGTCGGGACGCCAGCGCCGCCGGTGCGCACCTCGTGGTGTTCGGCGAGATGGCGCTGACCGGCTATCCGGTGGAGGACCTGGCGATGCGCAAGTCGTTCACCGCCGCTTCAGTGCAGACGCTGGATGCCCTGGCCAGGCAGCTCGTCGTGGACGGCTGCGGAGAGCTGGCCGCCGTCGTGGGATATCTGGACGCCGACGTTCACGGCCCCCGCAACGCTGCGGCGGTCGTGCATCGCGGGAGCGTGGTAACCCGCCAGTTCAAACACCATCTCCCCAATTACGGGGTCTTCGACGAACGTCGTTACTTCATCCCCGGCACCACCTTGACCGTGTTCCGGCTGCACGGTCTGGAGATCGGGATAGTGATCTGTGAGGACATCTGGCAGGTGAACGGCCCGATCACCGCGCTGGCGCAGGCTGGGGTGGACCTGGTGGTCGCCCCCAACGCCTCTCCTTACGAGCGTTGCAAAGATGACGCCCGCCTGGCGCTCGTGACCCGCCGCGCCACCGAAGCGGGCACGCCGCTAGCTTACGTCAACCTGGTGGGAGGCCAGGACGAGCTGGTCTTCGACGGCGACTCGATGGTGGTCGGCGGGCGCGGGGAACTGCTGTTGCGGGCACCGCAGTTCCGGGAGCAGCTCCTGGTACTCGACCTGGATCTGCCTGGCGGGTCGGCCAGGGCACTGGGCCGGTACGCCGGGCTGGACGTTTCCCGGGTGGTTCTCACTGACGACCCGCTGCCGGCCTACTCCCCTGCGTTCGGTGCGCCAGTGGCCGAACCACTGTCCGACGAAGCCGAGGTGTGGGGCGCGCTGGAGATCGGCCTGCGGGACTACGCGCGCAAGAACGGATTCCGCTCGGTGATACTTGGGCTCTCCGGCGGGATCGACTCCGCGGTGTGTGCCGCGCTGGCCGTGGACGCACTGGGCGCCGACGCGGTGTACGGGGTGTCAATGCCCTCATCGTATTCCTCTGAGCACTCCCGCTTCGACGCCGCTGACCTCGCGGCGCGCACCGGTCTGCACTATCAGGTGCAGCCGATCGGTGAAATGGTCGAAGTGTTCGTGAACCAACTCGGGCTCATCGGGCTCGCCGAGGAGAACGTTCAGGCCCGCTGCCGGGGAGTGACCCTGATGGCGTTGTCCAACCAGCACGGCCATCTGGTACTGGCCACCGGGAACAAATCCGAGCTCGCGGTGGGCTACTCGACGATCTACGGTGACGCCGTCGGTGGGTTCGCGCCGATCAAAGACCTGCCCAAAACCGCGGTGTGGGTACTGGCGCGGTGGCGCAACGCGGTGGCCGACAAACGAGGTGAGACCCCACCGATCCCGCCGAACTCGATCGGCAAGCCACCCTCGGCTGAGCTTCGTCCCGAGCAACTCGACACCGACTCGCTGCCCGATTACCAGCTGCTCGACTCCGTCCTGGACGTCTACGTGGAGGGCGATCGGGGTTTCTCCGAGCTGGTGGCAGCCGGGTTCGAACCGGAACTGGTCGAGGGGGTGGTGCGGCTGGTCGACACCGCGGAATACAAACGCCGGCAGTACCCGCCCGGCACGAAGATCACGTTAAAGGCGTTCGGCCGGGACCGGCGACTACCGATCACCAACCGATGGCGGGAACGATCCCCCGAGTTGTGAATCTCGTCGCACGCTGATGCTCACTCCCGACCCCGGTGCCAGGCTAGAGATATCAGCCATCCGGCACGACCCGGGGACCGGCGACGAACTGCCGGCCTCGAGGGAGGACGGTCAACGATGACCGCTGCTGCTGTCGATTTCGTGTTGTACGGCGGACCGGTAGAACCGGACCAGGAGGTCAAGCGGGTTCGGGTTCGGGATCTTCTCACGGCCAAGCGTCGCGGGGAGAAATGGGCGATGCTCACCGCCTACGATTACTCCACCGCGACTCTGTTAGATGCCGCGGGCATTCCCGTGTTACTGGTCGGTGACTCCGCAGCCAACGTCGTGTACGGCTATGAGACGACGGTGCCAGTGTCCGTCGACGAGTTGATACCCCTGGCGCGGGGGGTGGCCCGCGGAACTCGTCGCGCGCTCGTCGTCGCTGATCTGCCCTTCGGCTCCTACCAGTCCTCCCCCGCGCAGGCGCTGGAGACCGCGACGCGTTTCCTCAAGGAGTCCGGCACCCATGCCGTGAAGCTGGAGGGCGGTCGCCACGTCCTGCCCCAGGTCGAGGCGCTGGTTGCGGCGGGAGTTCCGGTGATGGCCCACCTCGGGCTCACTCCGCAGTCGGTGCATGCTTTGGGCGGTTACTCGGTGCAGGGCCGCGGCGAGCAGGGCGAGCGGCTGGTGGAGGACGCGAAGGCGTTGGAAGCGGCGGGGGTGTTCGCCATCGTCCTGGAGGTGGTGCCCGCCGAGCTCGCCGCCCGGATCACGACAGCCACCGGGGTGCCCACCATCGGCATCGGTGCTGGTCCGGACTGCGACGCCCAGGTCATGGTGTGGCAGGACATGGCGGCCTTCCGCATCACCGGCGGCCGCACGCCGAAGTTCGTCAAAACCTACGCGGCGCTCGGCGACGAGCTGCGGGAGGCCGCTAGTCACTTCGCCGAGGACGTCCGCTCAGGCGCCTACCCCGCACCAGAACACACCTACCAACACTGAACAGCGATAAGCGCCACTGCTCACAGGCCGGTGATGTGGATGCCGGTGTGGGTGTGGTGGCGCTTGTTGATTGCTAGGAGGTTGGCGGTGAAGGCTTCCACTTGGGCGGCGTTGCGCAGCCGTCCGCCGTAGATGCCGCGTGCGCCGGGTATTACGGAAGCCAGCGAGCACACCAGATCAGTGGCCTCGCGGTCGTCGCCCAGCACCAGCACATCGGTGTCCAGACTGATCACCTCCGGGTCGTCCAGCAGCACTGCCGAGACGTGGTGGAACGCCGCAATGACCCGGGACTCGGGCAACAGGGCCTGGGCCTGCTGAGCGGCGCTGCCCTCCGGCACGGCCCGCGCGAACGGGCCCCGCTCATCGAAGCCGAGCGGGTTCACACAGTCGATCACGATCTTGCCGGCCAGCGCCGGGCGCAGCGCCTCAAGCAGCATCGCGTGACCGTCGAACGGCACCGCCACCACGACCACGTCGGACTCGGCCGCGCAACCGGCATTGTCCGCCCCCCGAATCCGCCCCGAGCCGCAACGCTCTCGCAGCACCGCAGCGGCCCGCAAGGCTCGCTCAACCTCTCGGGACCCAACCACCACCGACAGCCCCGCCACCGCCCACCGGTAAGCCAGCCCACCCCCCATCCCCCCAGTTC
>DATEMN010000129.1:0-3441 GCA_035275565.1 Pseudonocardiaceae bacterium
CGCCGCGTACTCCGACTCATAGTCACCAGCGTGCTCCCGCACCAACCGGACCGCCTTCGCCCGAGTCTCCCTGTCGAACCTGCTCGGCATCGCGCCATCCTTCCCAACTTGGAAGGTGTGCACGAAACCCGGGGCGGTTCACCTTGCCGTCGGAGCAGGTGCCAGATGGTGTAGCGGTGCAAGATTTTGCGTCGATCCTGATCTCATTGAGAGGCGAGGAAGCCGGTCAGGAACCGTTCGAGGCGGCCCGCGGACTGGCGGCGGATCGAGTTGCGGGACGGGAATCTGCTGGTGCACACCCGGGCGGATCGCACAGTTGCTGCGCCAGCCGAGGTGGCGCTGGCCGTGGAGATCATCAGCCCGGGTAACGCGATGATCGATCGTGCGGTCAAGCCTCAATGCCGCGCAGCCTAAGTTGATCAAACTGTTGACCTGGTAGTTCTTGATTGGCTCGGTGTGGCGTCGTGATGCCGGGCGGGATTGGTGACACGGTCGCCGATCATGGGCGAGGGTGTGGTGGTGCGGCCGGCTCGGGTGTCGTTGGGGGTATTGGTCACGGCGGTGCCCCGCGAGGTGGTCGATGCCGAGTGCCTCGGGGATCACCCAGGCTCGGAAATGGCTCGGGCCCAAGGTGTTGGCGGAGGTGTTCGCGGACCAGCGCCGCTAGCCACCCGAACAGGCGAACCGTGATCAAATACAGCAGCCGAAGACACACGACCGATGATCATGACTGACCGAGGTTCCTACTTCAACCCGCAGGTTAGGAAGCATGACCGACTTCTGACGCGGCACAGGCGAATAAGCGAGGTGATCGGATACGCTAGAAGGCCGAGAAATGAGCCCGGCGGCAGCGACGTCAACTCGCCAGGAGGGCAGGGTCCGGGAGGACCACGCTCGTGGTGGTGGAATTTTTCCAAGATCCGTGGTTCACTCGGCGGATCCATCGCGAGGATGGCTGCACGGTTTATCGGTGGCCGAGCGACTTAGCGCAGCACGAGTAACTCCGCGAGGTGATGGAGGACCAGGCACAGCGTTTCCGGGACATGTTCGGTCGCGATCCCAGGCCAGGATCGATCTTCTTCGATCCTGACGCGGACGCACCGCACCCCCTCGGCCTGGACACGGTGTCTTAGGAGATGACCGAGTGGCTCCGACAAGCGGGGAGGGAGACAGGGTCGTGCCTGCGCTCAGTGAGACGTGGTGTGAGCTGGGCTTTGTGGTGACCGGCGACAACCGGCATCTGTTCTCGGCGAGTGGTATTCTCGCGTGGGAGGCGGCAGTTGGCCGCCCTGCGGGTAATGTCGACGACGAGGGCGACCTTAACGGCGAGGACAAGCTTGGCAAGGACTTCTGTTGAGACGAGATTCACGATAGCGAATTCGGACCTTATTGCGAAGCGCGATGTGCAATGCCGAGATGACGTCAGCTAAACGCTGCCGCACGAAGGTGTGGCAGCGACTCAATGGTGGCGATTTGCGGCCGAATGATCGACTGGCGCCATAAGCACCAGTGTTAGACGGTTGCCCGCGTGGTCTTCTCGTCCGTCGTCACGGGTAAACTCGAGGTCGCGATGGAGGGGATCTACGTCGATCGAGTGTCAAGGTTTCCTATGCGTAAGGAGCAGGAAAATTATTAGTGTCATTCATAGCATCACGATCCGCCCGGAAAAGCTGGGCAAGCGTGAGGTGAGTCGGCCTAGCTGCTCTTGTGGGTGGACTGCCACGTGGGCGTACGTCACGGAGAAATTCGCTCGGGATGCAGGACAGGAACACGTCAAGGAAATATTAGCGAATCTGCAGGCGGTGAGCGGGTAGGTCGTATCCTGGGGTGGCGCTGGGTGATCACTTCAGTGTTCGGTGGGGGACGATGGTCGTTGAAATGCGTCACGTACTCGGCCAGCGCAGTCTCGAGGTGGCGGTGGTTGATGATCAGCATCCGGTCCAGCAGTTTGCGGCGGACAGTTCCGATCCAGCGTTCGGCGGTCGTGTTCGCTCGGGGTGCCCGCACTGGCGTGCGTAGGATGCGAATTCTTTCGCTGGTGAACAGGGCATCGAACATCCTGGTGATCTCGTTGTCGTGGTCCTGAATTAAGAATGTGAACTGAGCCGCGCGGTCGTCGAGGTCTATCAAGAAAGTTGCGCGCCTGTTGAGCGACCCAGGCGCCGCTCGGATTCGCCGTGACGCCGAGGAGATGGACACAGCGGGTGGCATACTCCACGACGAACGGCACGGACAACCGGTGCAGCAGCACGGTGTTAACGCCAGCGGGCTGAATCCAGCGTCGGTCACCAGGTCCCGGTGCCACCGCAAGACCGTGGCGGGGTAACGATCCGATGCACTCGGCCAGCCTGGGGGCAGTAACCGGATCAGGGCCGCGAACACTGCCCGGTCGGCCCAGGACAGCTGCGGTCTGCCCATCTGGCGACGGAGCACAGCGACCTCGTGGCGCAGCAACCCCAGGATCTCCGCGTTCTTCGATCGTGAGCTGCGGGTCAGCAGGCCGAGCCAGGCGATGAGCTACCGGAAGATCAGATACAGCAGTCGCAGTGCTACAGCAGGCGATCACACCTGATGACCACTGTCCAGCGATATCGCAGGTCACCACCGTGGATGACCAGTTCGGCACCCACAACCCCAGGCGCACCAACTCGGCATCCAAGCCAAACACCAGTTCGGACACAGCCACCATCGCAGCTGACCTCCCATCACGAAGGCCCGGCACCACGCCGAGCCGCATGATCAGAATCCACCCCGAATTATGCGCAGCGCTCGACCGCTGCTGTCCTCCTCACCAGCGGAAACGGTCCAGCACTACACATAACCCAGCGCTGCTCGTAGGGCTCGTTATGTGAAGCTTCACATAACGAGCCTTGCGGGGTCCCCCGGTCTCGCTGCTGCAAGGTCCCGTCGGGTCGCTGTAAGGGCGAAGCAAGCCAGCGCTTCACATACAGCAGCACCCAACGGGCGTCGGTGTGAGCCTCCACCGCTGTGACCATCAGGTCCCACGGCACACTGTCGAAGAATTTCTGGATGTCTAAATCGACTATCCAGTCCTTTTTCCAGCAGCGTTCCCGACATGCCGCCACCGCGTCCAGCGCTGACCGTCCCGGTCGGTCGGGTGGCCCGGGGCATTTCAGCCCCGGGCTCCCACAGATTCCGGCGTAACCGTCTCCAGTTACCGGGCTCTTGTCATCCTGATCACCAGACAGCTGGCGCAGAAGCAGTCCATTTCCAGTGCGCGAACATACGAGGGTATCGTTGGACGATTTCCCGCCAACACCGGAAGGCTTTCGTCTTCGCTCGCAGCCGTTTGTACTTGTTGCGGATCCAGCGTATCAAGTAGGCATTGATGCGCTGCAGGAGTGGATACATCGCCGATCGGTTGAACGCGCCGTAGTAATTCATCCAACCACGGACGATCGGGTTGATGTCCCGCGCCAC
>DATEMN010000130.1:0-10801 GCA_035275565.1 Pseudonocardiaceae bacterium
GGGATGGGCGATGTCGTTCGGAAGCGTGGCTGGGGTGGCGTTGAACGCGATCGTGGCCGGCGGATCGGCGGCGATCGGGTGATCGAGTTCGGCTGCGACAGGCGGCCGCGCCGCCGGGATCGTCACCTCGGGGCTTACCGAGGGGGTTCGTGCCGTACCGATGTTCTTGGACTCGGCGAGTAGCTCGGCGAGATGATCTATCGACATGTTCAGGGCGCGGGCCAGGCTCGGTCGTATCGACGGGAGTGGCTCGGTGTCGCCGGCCTCCCAACGGACGACGGTGGAGCGTTCCACGCCCAGGAGTTGCGCGAGTGATTCCTGAGTCAACCCGACAGCCCTGCGGCGCTGGGATAGTCCCTGCCGTCGAAGCGCCATGTCGCCACCTCTCGCTGCACGTGTTTCCGCGGTATGAGCCACCTTGCGCGGCACCGATGCATCAGTACTGCGCCTTCCGTGCTCTGGCCACGGCCTGTTACTCACGGTTGTATTCAGGGTACGGCTGCACACCCTACGCACAGCATCAGAGGCCGTGTGAGGGAGTCATGCCAGCCGGGCAGAACCTCGCGGCGCCACGAGGTGCCGCCTGAGCTGGGCCGGTACGGCGAGGGGCCTCCTGGTCGTCGTACCGGTCTTCCACCCTGCACGGGGCCGGCGCGTGGGCCCCGTGCAGGGGCTATGCCCCACCTCCCTCGTGGGGCGGGTGGGGCTGATGAGACGAGCGTCCCGCCTGGATGAGCCCGAGGCGTCGTGCGCGAGTTCTAGCCATTGCGGGGTGCCGTCTGGTAACTGGATGGACGGTGCAGGGGTGCGGCGGCCCCGATCAGCCCGGCGTCGACGCCGAGCTGATCGGGCTCGACGCGGACCCGGCGCACGAACCGGCCCACTACCGATCAGCTCGACGCAGCCTCGCCCGCCGCACGGGCACTGCGGCCCGTCCGGGTCGACCACCAGGTGCCCCAACTGACCGGCATTGCCGGTCGGACCGACGCGTGCCCGGTCATCGAGCACGAGGCCACTACCGATCCCCGACGACACGACGATCCTGAGCATGTGGCGCACGCCGCGGCCCGCACCGACCCAATGCTCACCGATTGTCGCGCAGATCCCGTCACCGGCGAGGCTGACCGGTGTCCCGCTGGCGACCTGCGTGGCGGTGGTGTGCCTGAGCACCGCCGTTGGGCCGCCGTAGAGCAATGCCCCGGTGATCCTCGCCTCCCTGATCAACGGGCCGGTGAAGGTTGCATAGACCCGCGGCAGCACCCGTCGCCAGCGCTGGGCTTCGAGGTTGGCGGTTATCACCCCGGGTCCGATATCAAGCAGCCGCAACTGATCGGTGTCGAGCAGCCCGTGCTGGTCGCGGATCAGCTGCTGCCAGGTGGCTGCCCGGCACGGCTCCAGTGCACAGGGCAGGCGCGGGCAGTAATCATCGATCATGGCCACGACGGTCCCCTGCCCACTCACCGAGCGGCACCCCGCCATGATCATCTTGGGGGTATCGCCCCGCCTGTGGATAACCCGTGAGTGGCGATGCGACCTGTGACTCGCATCGCCACTCACAGGGACGCTAGGCCAAGGGCCGGTCGGTGGGGGCGATGGGGGCGGGGAGCACGTCGCGGCCGGTGAGGTATCGGTCCACGCCGGCGGCGGCGGAGCGGCCTTCGGCGATGGCCCACACGATCAGCGACTGCCCGCGGCCCATGTCTCCGGCGACGAAGACGCCTGGCACGTTGGTCATGAAACCTGTATCGCGGGCGACGTTGCCGCGCGCGTCGTACTCCACACCCAGCCCTTCGAGCAGTGTGCCCTTCTCCGGGCCGACAAAGCCCATCGCCAGCAGCACCAGATCACAGGGTAGGTCCCGTTCGCTGCCCGGCACCGGCACGAACCGGCGGCCTTCGGAGACGACTTCGACCAACCGCAGTGCGCGGACCCGGCCATCGGAGTCACCGAGGAACTGTTGGGTGCTGACCGAGAACAGCCGCTCGCCGCCTTCCTCGTGGGCTGAGGAGACCCGGTAGATCATCGGGTAGGTGGGCCAGGGTTGGCTCTCTGGGCGGTGCTCCGGCGGGGTCGGCAGGATCTCCAACTGAGTCACCGAGGCCGCGCCCTGGCGATGTGTGGTGCCCAGGCAGTCCGCTCCGGTGTCACCTCCACCGATGATCACTACATGCTTGCCCTCGGCGTGGATAGGCGACCGCGCAAGGTCACCCTCCTGCACCCGGTTGGACGGGGGCAGGTACTCCATCGCCTGGTAGATGCCGGCCAGCTCACGTCCGGGCACCGGTAGGTCCCGCCACGCGGTGGCACCACCAGCGAGCACCACGGCGTCGAAGCCGTCCCGCAACTTATCGGCACCAAGATCCTCCCCGACGTCGACGCCGGCCTGGAACTCGGTGCCCTCGGCACGCATCTGATCCAAACGACGGTCCAACCGGTGCTTGGTCATCTTGAACTCGGGGATGCCGTAGCGCAGCAGCCCACCGATCCGGTCCGCCCGCTCGTAGACCACCACGTCGTGCCCCACCCGGGTCAGCTGCTGGGCCGCGGCCAGCCCCGCCGGGCCGGACCCGACCACGGCGACCCTCCGGCCGGTACGAACCGAAGGCACAACCGGGCGTACCCAACCCTCGTCCCAGGCCCGGTCGATGATCTCGATCTCGATCTGTTTGATGGTCACTGGGTCGTCGTTGATGGCCAGCACACAGGCCGTCTCGCACGGCGCCGGGCACAACGTGCCGGTGAACTCGGGGAAATTGTTGGTGGCGTGCAGCCGCTCAGCGGCATCGGCCCAGTCCTGCCGCCAGACCAGGTCGTTCCACTCCGGGATGAGGTTGCCCAGCGGGCAACCCTGGTGGCAGAACGGGATCCCGCAGTTCATGCACCGGCCGGCCTGCTTCTCAACCGCTTCCTGGTTGAAGTCCTCATAGACCTCGCGCCAGTCCTGCAATCGCAGGTCGACGGGGCGGCGCGGCGGGTTCTGCCGTCCCGTGGTGAGGAAGCCCTTGGGATCAGCCATGAGCCGCCTCCATGATCGCGTCGTTGACGTCGCGGCCGTCCAGGTGCGCGGCCGCCTGGGCGGCCAGCACCCGCTTGAAGTCCTTGGGCATGACCTTGCCGAACCGATCCACCGCGGTGTCCCAGTCCGACAGCAGGACATAAGCCGTCATCGACCCGGTCTCGACGTGGTGGCGCGCTACCGCGTCCAGAAGGAACGCGCGGTCCTCGTCGTCCAGCGGGTCCAGGTCGACCATCTCCCGATTGACCCGGTGGGCAGCCAGATCGAGCACATAGGCGACCCCACCGGACATCCCGGCCGCGAAGTTGCGCCCGATCGACCCGAGCACCACCACCCGGCCCCCGGTCATGTACTCGCAGCCGTGATCACCGACGCCTTCGACGACGGCGAGTGCACCGGAGTTGCGTACGCAGAACCGTTCCCCGACCATCCCGCGCAGGAACATCTCCCCGGACGTCGCGCCGTAGAGGATCACGTTGCCGGCGATGATGTTCTGTTCCGCGGTGAATTGGGCGTCGGGGTGCGGGCGGACGGTGATCTGCCCGCCGGACAGGCCCTTACCGACGTAGTCGTTGGCGTCGCCGACCAGCCGCAGGGTGATCCCCCGTGGCAGGAACGCCCCGAAGGACTGGCCGGCTGTTCCGGTCAGCGTGATGTCGATGGTGTTGTCGGGCAGTCCCGCACCACCCCAACGGCGGGTCAGCTCGGAGCCGAGCATGGTGCCCACAGTGCGGTTGACGTTACGCACCGGCAGGTCCAACCGCACCGGCTCACCGCCGTCCAGCGCGCCCTCGGCCAGCGCGATCAGGGTGTTGTCCAGGGCCTTGTCCAGCCCGTGGTCCTGCTCCACGGTCCGGTGCCGGGGCGCCTCGACGTCCAGATCGGACGGCAGGTGCAGGATCGGTGACAGATCCAGCCCGGCGGCCTTCCAGTGGTCGATCGCCGGGCGGGTGTCCAGCATCTCGGTGCGTCCGATCGCCTCTTCGAGAGTGCGGAAGCCGAGTGCGGCCAGGTATTCGCGGACCTCCTGGGCGATGAACTCGAAGAAGTTGACGACGTAGTCGGCCTTGCCGGTGAACTTGGCCCGCAGCACCGGGTTCTGGGTGGCCACCCCCACCGGGCAGGTGTCCAGGTGGCAGACCCGCATCATGATGCACCCGGAGACCACCAGCGGCGCGGTGGCGAAGCCGTACTCCTCAGCACCCAGCAACGCCGCGATCATGACGTCGCGGCCGGTCTTGAGTTGGCCGTCGGTCTGGACGACGATCCGGTCCCTGAGCTTGTTGGCGATCAGGGTCTGCTGGGTCTCGGCCAGGCCCAGCTCCCAGGGTGTGCCGGCATGCTTGATCGACGACAGTGGCGAGGCGCCGGTGCCGCCGTCGTGCCCGGAAATGAGCACTACGTCGGAGTACGCCTTGGCCACCCCCGCGGCCACCGTGCCAACCCCCACTTCGGACACCAGTTTGACGTGCACGCGGGCCCGCGGGTTGGCGTTCTTCAGGTCGTGGATCAGCTGCTTGATGTCCTCGATGGAGTAAATGTCGTGGTGCGGTGGCGGCGAGATCAGCCCCACCCCGGGTGTGGAGTACCGGGTCTTGGCGATCCACGGATACACCTTGGTGCCGGGCAGTTGCCCGCCCTCACCGGGCTTGGCGCCCTGCGAGATCTTGATCTGTAGATCGTCGGCGTTGACCAGGTATTCGCTGGTGACGCCGAACCGCCCGGAGGCCACCTGCTTGATCGCCGAGCGGCGCAGGTCCCCATTAGGGTCTCGGACGTAGCGATCGGCGTCTTCGCCGCCCTCCCCGGTGTTGGACTTGCCGCCCAGCCGGTTCATCGCGATGGCCAGCGTCTCGTGCATCTCCTTGGAGATCGACCCGTAGGAGATGGCACCTGTCGCGAACCTCGTCACGATGGACGTCACCGGCTCGACTTCTTCCAGCGCCACCGGAGCGCGCATACCCTCGCGGAAGGCGAACAGGCCGCGCAGCGTCATCAGCCGTTGCGACTGCTCGTCGACGAGGCGGGTGTACTCCTTGAACACCTCGTAGCGGCCCGCCCTGGTGGAGTGCTGCAGCTTGAACACCGTCTGTGGGCTGAAGACGTGCGGCTCGCCCTCCCGGCGCCACTGGTAGTCGCCGCCGATGGCGAGTTCCCGGTGCGGGGCGTGCACCCCGTCCGACGGGAAGGCGCGGCGGTGCAGCATCGCGACCTCGTCGGCCAACGTGTCGAACCCGACCCCGCCGAGCCGGGAGGTGGTGCCGGTGAAGCAGGAATCGATCACCTCGGATCCCAGCCCGATCGCCTCGAAGATCTGCGCGCCGGTGTAGGAGGCCACGGTGGACACTCCCATTTTCGACATCGTCTTGCGGACGCCTTTGCCCAGTGCCTTGATCAGGTTGCGAGTGGCGGTCTTGGCGTCAACGCCGTTGAGCAGCCCCCGGTCGGCGAGATCCTCCACGGTGGCCATTGCCAGGTAGGGGTTGACCGCCGCCGCGCCGTAGCCGATCAGCAGCGCGATGTGGTGCACCTCGCGAGCGTCCGCGGCTTCGACGATCAGGCCGACCTGGGTGCGGGTCTTCTCCCGCACCAGGTGGTGGTGCACCGCGCCGGTGAGCAACAGCGACGGGATCGGCGCGTGGTCGGGGTCAGCGCCCCGGCCGGAGAGCACGATCAGCCGCGCACCGTCCTCGACGGCCTCGGCGACCTCGACACAGATCTCGGTGAGACGGTGGACCAACGCTGCACCGCCACCGTGCACCTTGTAGAGGCCCCGGACCGCGACGGCCTGGTACTCGGGTTGGTCGCCGTCATCGTTGACGTGCAGCAGCTTGGCGAGCTCGTCGTTGTCCAGCACCGGGAAGGGCAGCACGATCCGGCGGCAGGAGTCGGCGGTGGCCACCAACAGGTTGGGCGCCGCACCCAGCTGTGCTTCCAGTGAGGTCACCAGCTCCTCCCGGATCGCGTCCAGCGGGGGGTTGGTGACCTGGGCGAACAGCTGGGTGAAGTAGTCGAACAGCGGCCGGGAGTGCTGCGAGAACGGGGCCAGTGGGGCGTCGTTGCCCATCGACCCGATCGGCTCCGCGCCGGTGATGGCCATCGGCGCCAGCAGCACCCCCAACTCCTCCTGGGTGTAGCCCATCGCCTGCTGGTGGCGCACCAGCGAGGCGCGGGTGTGCACCTCGCGCTCGCGCTCGGGCAGGTCCGCCAGCCGGGTCAGGCCCTGGGCGACCCAGTCGGCATAGGGATGCTCGGCGGCGAGCTGGCCCTTGATCTCCTCGTCACCCACGATCCGGCCGGCTGCGGTGTCGGCGAGGAACATCCGGCCCGGCTCCAGCCGCCCCTTGCGCACCACTGTGGCGGGGTCGATGTCGAGCACCCCGACTTCGCTGGCCAGCACCACCAGGCCGTCCTCGGTGACCCAGTACCGGGCCGGGCGCAGGCCGTTGCGGTCCAGCACGGCGCCGATCACGGTGCCGTCGGTGAACGCGACCAGCGCGGGACCGTCCCAGGGCTCCATCAGCGTGGAGTGGAACTCGTAGAATGCCCGGCGAACGGGGTCCATCTCGTCGTGGTTCTCCCACGCCTCCGGGATCATCATCAGCACCGCGTGCGGCATTGAGCGCCCGCCCAGGTGCAGCAGCTCGAGGACCTCGTCGAAGGACGCGGAGTCGCTGGCCTCCGGGATGACGATCGGGTAGAGGCGGCTCAGGTCACCCGGGATGAGATCGGTGGCGAGCCGGCTCTCTCTGGCGTGCATCCAGTTCCGGTTGCCGCGCAGGGTGTTGATCTCCCCATTGTGCGCCACGTAGCGGTACGGATGTGCCAGCGGCCAGGACGGGAAGGTGTTGGTGGAGAACCGGGAGTGCACCATCGCCAGCGAGCTGGTGACCCGCTGGTCGGACAGGTCCGGGTAGAAGCTCACCAGCTGTTCCTCGGTGAGCATTCCCTTGTAGACGATCGTGCGCCCGGACAGGCTCGGGAAATAGACGTCGACGTCGTGCTCGGCGCGCTTGCGCACGCAGTACGCCCGCCGCTCCAGCTCCAGCCCGGCTGGTGGCGCTCCGGCTGCCGGCGCGAGGAACAGTTGCTGGAAGCGGGGCATCGCCGAGCGGGCGGTCGGGCCGACACCTTCGGGGTTGACCGGCAGTTCCCGCCAGCCCAACACCCGCATGCCCTCCTGAACCGCGATGTCCTCGATAGCTTTGACGGAGGCTGTCATCTCGGAGTCGTCCACCGGCAGGAAAGCGGTACCCGCGACATACCCGCCTGGCTCGGGCAACTCGAAGTCAACGACCGCGCGGAAGAAGTCGTCCGGGACCTGGAACAGGATGCCGGCGCCGTCGCCGGTGTCGGGTTCTCCGCCCCGGGCGCCCCGATGTTCGAGGTTGCGCAGCGCCGTGAGTGCGTTGCGCACGATGCCGTGATCGCGGCGTCCGGCGAGGTCGGCCACGAAAGCCACCCCGCAGGCGTCGTGCTCGTAAGCAGGGTCGTAAAGACCCGCAGCCGGACGTCTACTGCGTATACTGCTCGTACTGTGTAGAGTGTTCGATCCTGAACGCAGTGACTCTGAATGCGGCGGCCCTGCACGCAGGTGTGTGGCGACCATGAGCGTCTCCCGTCGTCTCGATTGCAGCTCGGCACACGCATCGGGACGACATGGGCCCATCTGCGGTTACCCGCAGGTTACCCCAGCGTGGATTACTTAGTCGTTATCTCTTCTGGCGGGCTGCGGTGATCACCAGAAAAATGGTGTCGTAGCGTGCGTAGGTGCCATGGACCGCAACTTTTCTCGCATAGTTGCCCAGCGCGGCACGTTATCGGCGAATCTACCCCCACCTTGCGGGGCTGATGTGGCTGATGTGGTCATCGCGACGTGGCTGTGCCCTCCGGACGGATGATCGCGATGCTCTTGCGTTACCGTAGCCAGCCAGGCAGTGAGACGGGGGTCCTGCGTCGAGTATCCGCGACCAGGGCGGTGATCAGTGCGACCCCCGCTAGGGGGTAGCGCATCGCGATGACCTGCTGCCCCAGGCTCAAGTCGAGGGCGCCGAAGGGCACGTACCAGTCGAACCAGTTCAGGCCGAAAATCACGCACACGGCAACGAACAGCAGTGTCCACCACGCTGAGCGCCGCTGCCACGCCAGCGCACCGATCACGATCAGCGTCGGGACGATCCAAACCCAGTGGTGCCGCCACGAGATCGGCGAGACCAAGACGGCCGTCAGCCCGCACACGAGCACCGAACGCGTGACGTAACCGGAGCGATAGAGCAGCGCCGACATCGCCACCCCCACCACCGTGACGACAACTGCCGCTGCCAGCCAGATGGCGGTAGCGGCCGTCGAGGCGTCGAACAGCCGGACGATCACGCCGTACAGCGACTGATTGACCGGGTTACGCGGATCGGCAAAGCGAGACAGGTCAAAGGCCGCACCGCTCCAGTAGGTCATCGAGTCACCCGGCAGCAGGATGAAGCCACCCAACACGGCCAATAAAAAGACGCCGGAGGCCACGACTGCGGCCTGGAGCCGTCGAGTGGCCACCAGATAGACGATGAACAACAGGGGCACCAACTTGACCGCCGCGGCGACGCCGACACCCACCCCCTGCCACCGGCGTACGTTTCCCGCGGTGAGGTCGGCGAGCACGAGGAGCATCAGCAGAATATTGATCTGGCCCAGCGTGAGATCGACGTCGATTGGCGCGACGATCAGCGAGGCAGCGCTCACGAACACAGTGGCGGCTACCCGCCACGCGGGGCGACTGAGGCCGACGACATTCAAGGTCAACCACACCACCAAAACCAGGCAGGTGGCCTCAAGGGCGATCCAGACCATCGCCGCGGCACCCGCCGACCCGAACGTGAAGGGCACGAAGAGCGCGGCCGCCATCGGTGTGTAGACGAAAGGCCACCCGTGGTCCGGGGTCTTGACCGTATAGAGGGGGGCGTCGTCTCGGATAGCCGTGGCGCCGAGCCGGTAGACGTCGAAGTCCCCAGCCCAGAATGGCCAGTCGTTGTGGATCAGCCACTCGGCCCACGCGAGGCCGCAGGCCACGATGACGCAGCCGAGTAGCAGCCCGACCGCTGCAATGGGGCGCATGGGCTGCGGGGGTGGCCCTCTCCCGGGGTCAGGAGAAGCCGGTGCGACGGTGCCGCCGTGTTTCCGGTCACTGTATCTCCAGCACCCACATCCCCGGCTCGGCGTCGAGCGCGGCAAGTATCTGCGCCACCACGGCCGGCATAGACGCCGAGGAGGTGACCTCGAACCCATACCCTGCCCGCCGATCGGGTAGCCGTCGTCCACCTGAGTGTTCACGGGGGCGTTGGCGTAGGCCAGCCCCAGCTAGCGTTGCGGGTCGTCGCAGCGGCACCAGGGGTCGCAGCAACCGCCCGTGTCGCGGTCGTGGCGCCACACCAGCTCCGGGATGAACTCGTGGCGGGGCCGATGTCGTCATGGCAGCACCCCGTCGTTGCCGGTGCATGAGTCGTTGCCCTCGCCGGATGGTTCGTGATCCGCAGCCAGCAGGCATGGCGCATGGTGCGTGCTTACCTCAGCCAGCATGGTATTGATCTGGCTAGGCAGGCGGTGCGGTTGTATGACCCGGCTTGGCATGTTCCGGGCGCGCCGGTGTTGGCGTTGTCGGGCCGGTGCCCGTCCCACCCGGCGCCCTTGGAGGATGTGACGCTGGAGTGGGTACCGTCGCTGCCGCGCCCGGTCTTGACCGGTCAGGAGGCCGAGTTGCGGCCGGTGTTGCCGCTTCGTGCGCCTCGCCGCGCTTTCCCACAGTATACCAGTGCGATTCGTTATCTCAGCCCGCCGAGCCTGTTTGAGAATCGTCCGAGTTACCGGTTTTTGGGTGTGTCCTGGGAATCATCCCGGCGCGGAGTGCTGCGGTTCGGACTGGCCACGTTTTTTTGACAAATTGATATTTCCGAGGCGTTGAGTCACGAGTTCACGGCCGCGATGATGGGGGCACGTCGCCTGCCTTGCCGTAGTTGCCGTTCCGTGCTTTGCTGTCCCTACGGGGCTGTTGCATCTGTGGAGGACGAAGTCGGGCAGGCTGTGCTGATGCGCCGTCGTCCTCGTCGAGTCCCGTCACCGCAGTCCGGGTTCGCGGGCTTTCGCTTCCCTCCGGACGTAATCATGGTCGCGGTGCGGTGGTACTTGCGCTATGGGCTGTCCTATCGCGACGTCGAGGCTGCTGACAGAACGCGGTATCACCGTTGATCACGTGACGGTCTATCGCTGGGTGCAGCGGTTCACCCCGCTGCTGATCGACGCAGCACGGCCCGCGCACTGCCTACCGCGAGTGGTTGATGAGCTACTGCCCACCGCCTGCCACATTGTCGAGTAGTACGCCAATAATCCCATCGAGGCCGATCACAGCCGATGGAAGGCCCGGCTGTGGCCAATGCGCGGACTGAAACAGCTGCGCTCGGCACGAGTAGTCAGCGCAGGCCACGCCTTCATACAGAACCTCCTCCGAGGCCACTACGAACTCGGTCTGCATCTGGACCCGAGGCATCGGCTCCCGACGGTCTTCACCGACTCACTCTCGCTATCTGAATAGGGCGTCTACGCCGTCAAGTATGTCTGTCTCTGCTAATGCAACAGACCCGTCAAGGTCGGCTGGAACGAGACCAACCGGAAGCTGTCACTCAACCTGCTCACCGTCTGTTGACCGTCGACAGGCAACACGCTGTGAACGCTCTGACGCCCCTCGGTGTACAGTTGTTGAATGTCGAGGGCGAGTTTCGAGGTCGGCCGTCCAGCTGGCTT
>DATEMN010000131.1:0-2312 GCA_035275565.1 Pseudonocardiaceae bacterium
GCAACGGAGAAGCCGCCGTTGCGGTCCGGTGCCCATTGCATCGGCGTCTTGACCGCCATGTTCCCCGGCAGCGAGAGGTACTCGCCCATGCCGATTTCGTCCCCGTAGTACAGAATTGGCACACCCGGCATGGACAGTAGCAGTGCGAACGCCAGCTCGAGCTTGCCGCGATCGTTGGCCAGCAGGCTGGCCATACGTCGCCGGATGCCGATCTCGCCGCGCATCCGGGGCAGAGGCGCGTACCGCTGGGTCAACTCGCGCCGCTCGTGTTCGGACAAGAGATCCAACGACATCTCGTCACCGGTGCGGAGGAACACTGCCCAATGGCGGTCCACACCATGGGCATGCATTTGGGCGAGCACGTCAGAGACCGGCCGGCGGGCTTCCCGATGAATGGCCAGTAGCAGGCTGGGCATCAGGGACGTGTACATCACGACGTTGCACTGTAGCGCCTTATCAGTGCCGAAGTAGGAGGCGGCGTCTTGCGGCCAGGTGTCACTCCACGCGATCAGTACCCGGTTCGGAAACGCCGAATCCAACCAGGCCCGAATGTCCCCCAGGTAGGAGTGGGTCTCGTCAAGCCCTTTGCTTCCCGTACCGGATCGTTCGACGAGGTAAGGAACCGTCAGCAAGCGGAGACCGTCGACGCCTAGATTGAACCAGAATTCCATCACGTCGCGCATCGCGGACCGCACCGCGGGCACATCGTAATTGAGGTCTGGCTCGTGCCGAGTGTAGCGGTGCCAGTAATACTGGCCGCGCTCCGCGTCGAACGACCAGCCGCCGCCGGAACTATCGAGAGGTTCAGCGGCGTCGGCGTATTCCTCGCCGGTGTCGCTCCACACGTAGAAGTCGCCGAACGGCCCGTTCGGGTCCGTCCGGGAGGCGATGAACCACGGGTGTTGATCGCTGGTGTGGTTTAGCACCAGATCCAGTACCACCCGCATGCCGCTGCGATGCGCCACGGTCAGCAACTCCAGCAGCTGCGATGCCTGGCCCAAGCCAGTGTCGATACTCTCGAAGTTGGACACCTCGCGGCCGTCGCTCCGCGAGGGCGATTCCATGATCGGTGTCAGCACCAGACAGTTCACGCCCAGGCGGCTTAGGTAGTCGAGCTTCTCCGTGATGCCCCGAAGGTCACCGTGCCCGTCGCCGTCCGAGTCATAGAACGTCCGGACATTCAGTTCGTAGAAAATGCTGCCAGCTACCCAGTCCACGTTGTCCTTTGTGTCGACCCGATCCAGTTCGTCGCCAGCGGCGCCGTGCACGACAGCGATGCGGCCGGTCAGAGCCTGGCGGGCCCGGGCGGCGACTCGTTCGTTCTCGTCCCGTTCGAGGATCTCCAACGCTTCCTGCACAGCAGCAATCTCTTCGCGGGCCCGGTGCGCGCCCCTCAGCCAGTTACTCAGCTCGTCTACGGCGACTGTCCGTGCAGAAGGGAGCGCGCTGCGGGTGAGCAACAGCATGTCACGGGGAATCAGGTCAGTGCTCCGTGGCGCGTTGCTGAGGATAAGGTCTCCCACCCCAGCCGCGCGCATTTGCGGTGTTTGCCGCCGCTCGCCGCGGCCGACCATCCGCACGGCCGCATACTCGAACGCTTCTCGTACGCTGATGACGCCATTCCCGTCCCTGTCCGCGGCGCCCGTACGCAACCCCTCAAGGAAGGGGCCGCTGAACGCCGACGGGAGGGCGTGCTGCTGGTAACCGTCCCCTTCATGCGCGAGCTCCGTCGATCCCGCGGAGACCAGCACGATTCGGCTGCGGTCACCCCACTGCTTGAGGTCTGCGAACGCACCGGCGTGGCAGCAGTCCAGCACCAGAACGAGTTGGCCCGCCCGGCACTCATCGACCCAGTGACGTAACTCATCCGCGGGCATCGCGGTCGGCGGGAGCCGATCGGGGTTCGTCGTGGTAGCGGTAAGGTAAAGCCGATGGTTCTCATGCAGCCGTCCGTGCCCGGAGTAATACACGAGGAGAAAATCGGCCGGGCCCGCGGCGCTGAGGAAGTCGTAGATCCTGTCCTGGAGGACGTGCGCGTCCTCGTTGAGCAAGACCTGCACATCGTCGAACGAGCCTAGCTCCCGGCTTCGCAGGATCTCAGCCCACTCCCGGACGTCGATCACCGGCGAGTCGAGGTCGGATAACTGCTCGTTCTCGTAACTACCGACGCCCACCAGCAGTGCCGATTTCATGACTGGCCTCGGGGATCAATCGACGTGCGATTCTTGTTCGACCCCGGCGCTGTGGTGGGGCACTAACCTCAACACCTCCGCGAGTGACCTCTCGGAAATGTTTTCCGCATCGACTTGAGT
>DATEMN010000132.1:0-2734 GCA_035275565.1 Pseudonocardiaceae bacterium
TCGGTGGACTGCATCGTCACCAGCCCGCCGTTCTATGCGTTGCGCAGCTACCGCGACGGCGGCGAGCACATCCCCGGCCAGATCGGCGCCGAGGCCACCCCACGGGACTACCTCGACGCGCTGCTGGAGGTCACTGCTGAACCGCCCTGGGTTCGCGAGAGGCTGGGGTTCAGGCCACCTCGCCCCGTTGGGCGATGGTGTCAGCATACACGGCTTCCCACTCTATTGGGGTCATATAGTCGATTGATGAGTGGATTCTTTCGTGGTTGTACCAGCGCACCCACTCGGCGGTCTCGCGCTCGACCTCGCGCAGTCCAGCCCAGTTCCGTCCGCGCCCGATCGGTGTGATGCACTCGGTCTTGTACAAGCCGATCGTGGACTCCATGAGTGCGTTGTCCAGCGCGTCACCAACCGTGCCGATCGACCCGGCGATCCCCGCTTCAGTGAGTTCTTCGGTGAACGCGAGTGCGGTATACTGCGAGCCGGCGTCGGAATGGTGCACTAATCCTCTCGAGGTGAACTCGCTGTCGGCCCGCCGCCGGGTCGCCAGCGCCTGGGCCAGCGCGGCGGTGACCAGATCGGTGGTCTTACTCATCGACGCCCGCCACCCGAGAATCCGCCGAGAATAGACGTCGGTGATGAACGATACGTAGCAGAAACCGCAGGCCGTCCATACGTAGGTGAAATCCGCGACCCACACCGCATCCGGTCGATTCGGCGTCTTCCAGCCTCGTTTCACCAGGTCAGGGTGCCGCGGGACGCGTTCGTCCCGGACCGTCGTGACCGTGTGATGGGCGCCCCGGCGTACACCCTGAATACCGGCGATGCGCATCAGCCGGCCGACCTGGTCGCGGCCGAGTGCCAGCCCGGCCCGGCGGGCGGCGTGCCACATCTTCCGCACGCCGTACACGCACTTGTTCCGCCGATAGATGTCGACGATCTGGTTCACCAGATGTGCCTCCTCCCGTTCTGCAGATCGGACCGGGCACGCCAGCCAGCGATAGTAGGTTTGCGGGGCGATCTTCATGCCGTGTTCGGACAACACGGCACAGATCGGCTCGACCCCGAAACGGTGCCGATACGTGTGGATGTAGCGGAGTTTTACTTGAGTCGACGGTCGAGCTCCGTCGCCGCGAAAAACGCACTCGCGGTCTTCAGGATCTCGTTCGCCCGCCGCAGCTCGGCGTTCTCCTGGCGGAGTCGGCGCAGTTCGGCCGCGTCATCGGCAGAATTGGTGGCGGCCGGGCCGGCCGGTCGCGTGGCGCGCTCGTCGGCCTCGATCCAATTCCGCAACGTCGCCGGGTTGATGTCGAGCAGGCCGCCCACGTGCTTGCGGGCGGTCAGCTTGGACTCGCCGTGATCACGCAGCCGGTCGGTGTAGAGGCGGACCGCGCGGGCACGGGTCTCCTCGTCGAACTTGCGGGGAGCGGACATGGCTCCAGTCTCCTTGTTGGATCAGGAGCCTCTCCTCGAGCCAGGGCGGTTCAACACGCCACCTTCCTCACCCCAGATGGGGTCGAGCTGGACGTTGACACGGTGGATCGACTCGCGGCGGCGGGTGTGTTCGTCGGTGCCACCGAGGCCTGGCTGCCCGGGGGGCCGCCGCTGCCGCCCGCCGATGCGCGCCGACTTGAACAGTGCCGGGCCAACGTCGTTCGGATGCAGCGGGCCGGGGTCCGGGTGGTGTGCAGTTCCGACGCCGGGGTCGGTTCGCGTAAGCCGCCCGACGTGCTGCCGCACGGAGTCATCCTGTTCGCCAGCCTCGGGTTCAGCACCGTGGAGGCGTTGGCCGCCGCGACCAGCGTGGCGGCGCGGGCCTGCGGGGTCGGCAGCCGGAAGGGCAGGCTGGCGCCCGGCTTCGACGCCGACATCCTGGCCGTGGCGGGTGACCCGACCACCGATGTGCGGGCACTGCTCGACGTGCGGGCGGTGTTTCGCGCGGGCCGACGGGTTTGATCTCCTGCTACTCCTCCAGTTGGGCGGACATGCACGGCCTGGAGTCCAGGGACATCGAGCGGTGCCGCCTGCTCGTCGCCGGACCTCCGCCTCGGCCCCGGTGGGAGGTCGGCCGGTCGACAGCCCGGATCGGGGGAGGGGCCATCGCTGACTCCGGGCCCGATCAGCGGCCGTCTACCACGCGTCGTCGCGTAGCGCCACGTTAGCGTCGGCAGGGTGGCGTTGGCGGTGTGCCTTCTGTTCGATCGGCGCTCGGAGCGGGCCGTGCGCGCGCTGTGGGAACGGCTCGAGCGAGCTGGGGTTCCGAGCCTGCGCTCGCACACCCACGGCCAGCACATGCCGCACGTTTCGTACGCGGTCCTGCGGACCTGGGACCTGGCCGCGGTCTCCGCGGCCGTGGCGGGGCTTGGCCCGGTCGCCCCGGTGGAGCTGACCTTCGACGGTGTCGGGCTGTTCCGACGAGGTCGGGCTTGGCTGCTGGCCGGCGCCGCAGCCGAGTTCGTCACGAGACAGGAGCGGGTGGTCGAGGCGGTCACCGAGACCGGCGCCGAACTACACAAGCACTACCGTCCTGGCAGGTGGTTGCCGCATTGCTCGGTGGCTCCGCGGGCCTCGTTGGCTCAACTGCCGGTACTTGCTGCCGCCATTTATGACGTGTTGCCGCTCGAGGCTCGGCTCGATCGCATCGCGTTGATCGACAGCGCCACCGGTGAAGTCTGGCCGGTTTCGGCTGTGGGGTGACGAGCGCTTCAGCCCGATTGCTTTGCTGATTGCCGTG
>DATEMN010000133.1:0-10751 GCA_035275565.1 Pseudonocardiaceae bacterium
CGTCATCACAGCGTCACCAGCCGGCGACGGCGCACCAGGGCGACGAAGAACGGCGCGCCCACCAGCGCGAGCACGATGCCCACCTGCAGCTCACCTGGCCGCACCACCACCCGGCCGAGCACGTCGGCGCTCAGTAGCAACACGGCACCGGCCAGCCCTGCGGCGGGCAGCAGCCAGCGGTGATCCGGCCCGGTCAGCGCCCGCGCCACGTGCGGTACCACCAGGCCGACGAACCCGATCGGTCCGCACGCCGCCACCGCTGAGCCGGTCAGCAGCGTGATCGCCACCAGACCGGTCCAGCGGGTCACCGCGACCCGTTGTCCCAGCGCGCGGGCCACGTCCTCACCTAGCGCCAGCAGGTTCAGCCCCGGCGCGTTCAGCACCGCCAGCAGCAACCCCGCCAGCAGGAACGGCGCGACCTGGGCCGCGATCCTGGCGTCGCGGCCGGCCAGTGAGCCGACCGCCCAGAACCGGAAAGCGTCAAGCGTCGCAAGGTCGGCCAGCAGGATAGCCGAGCTGAATGCGGTGAGCAGCGCGCTCACCGCCACCCCGGCCAATGCGAGTGTCACCGGGGTCGGTCCGCCCCGGCTCAGCGACCCCAGCACGAACACGGCCACGCTGGCCACCCCTGCGCCGGCGAAGGCGAACCAGACATAGCCGAACAGGCTCGTCACGCCCAGGGTGTAGATACCCACCACCACGAAGAAGGCCGCACCGGCCTCTACCCCGAGCAGCCCGGGGTCGGCGAGTGGATTGCGGGTGTGGCCCTGCATCAGCGTCCCCGCGCACCCCAGCGCGATGCCCACCCCGATCCCGAGGATGGTACGTGGCGTCCGCAACGAGCGGACCACGATGTCGTTCTCGGTACCGGTTGGTGACCAGATGGCGTCCCATACCTGGTCAATTGGGATCGGCTTGGCCCCGACCGCCAGACTGGCGAGTGCGACCAGTGCCAGCAGGGCCACCAGTCCGACGATGACCAGCATGCGGCGTCGCCGCAGGGTGCCCGTACTAGTCGGTACGGGCACCGGCGGCTGACCAAGTGGTGGCGGACGGGTAGCGATCGACGCCACGACTACCTCCTTTAGTCCCTTGATCGGGGGTCACCCACATGGGTCTGCTTACCTTAGGTTAGGTAGGCTTAGATACCTAGCCTTGGGTGGATGTTCGCTTCCTCTCCACCGGTACTACGAGGCTGCGAACCCCTTCATGTCATCAAGGACCAGGTCAGCAGCGATCGGCCCGATGCCGAGGTACCACAGGTCGTCGGAGACCTCGTGGGCCCGACCAGCCGACACCGCGCCGAGATGCTGCCACAGCGCGTTCGCCGTGACCTTGTCTTGCGCGTCCTTGCTGCTCGAGCCGTACGCGGAGTAGAAGAGCACGTCACCATCGGCTTGTGCGATTTGCTCCGGACTGACCTCGACAAAGGTCTTGTCGACCTGCTGGGACTGCGGACGGGCGAAGCCGGCATCGCGCAGGATGGTCCCGATGAAGGAGCCCTCCCCGTAGAGCCGGATGTTCGCGGGGTAGAACCGGACCATACTCACCGTCAGTGAGCCTGGGTCACCGAACTGCTGGCCGACCTGTTTCGCTTTCTGCTCATAGTCCGCCAGGATGCGCTCGGCCTCCTCCCGCATGCCCAGTGCGTCCCCCGCGAGCAGGAAGTTCTCCTTCCACGTCACCCCGACCTGCTCGGCGAACACGGTAGGGGCGATCTGGCTGAACTTGTCGTAGAGCGCCTCGTGACGCAACCTGCTGGATAAGATCAGATCCGGCTGCAAGGCGGCGATCGCCTCCAGGTTCGGATCGTTGTTGGTCCCGATCACCGGCACGTCCCGGATACGTTCCGCCAGGTAGGACTGCAACCCGGCGGTGGCGTCGGTACGGACCGCCCCCACCGGGGTGACACCCAAGGCGAGCACCGAGTCCAGTTCACCGGTGTCGAGCACGACCACCCGCTTCGGCTTGCCGGTGATCTCGGTCTGACCCATGGCGTGCTGCACAGTCCGGGATGCGGTGCTGGCCCCGCTCGGTGTTTCGCCCCGATTCGCTCCCGAGCTGCCGCAGCCAGCCGCGATCAGAGCAGTCAACGAGAACACCACAACGAACAGCCGACGGGGTGGTCGCATTCTTCCTCCTGGGTGAGGTTTACCTAACCTCACCGGAAAATAGCCCAAAAAGAGACGAGCTCGCAGCGGGAATGCTCCGGCTTGCGCTACCGGTTGAGCACAGTGCGCCATCAGCATTGCTAAGAAGATCGAAGAGGGGTGATGACGTGGGCGCGGCTCGGCAACCGTCTCCCACGGGCGCTGCACAGGTCGCTCCTCGGCTGCCCCGCGAGGTCTGGGTGCTGGTCGTGGTCATCTTCGTGATCGCGATCGGGTACGGCATCGTCGCGCCCGCATTGCCGACCTTTGCCCGCAGCTTCGATGTCAGCGTCACGGCGGCCTCCATCGTGGTGAGCGCGTTCGCGTTCATGCGGTTGGCCTTCGCCCCGGCCAGTGGCAAGCTGATCTCGGCGTTCGGAGAACGACCGGTCTACGTCTGGGGCATCACCCTCGTCGGCCTGTCCACCGGTGCCTGCGCTTTCGCTGCGGGCTACTGGCAGTTGCTGGTGCTGCGGGCGCTGGGGGGCATCGGGTCGACCATGTTCACCGTCTCGGCGATCGCCCTGCTGATCAGGCTCACCCCGCCGGCGCTACGTGGGCGGTCCACCGGCCTGTGGTCGGCTGGCTTCCTGCTCGGCGGCGTCACCGGCCCGTTGGTTGGCGCCGGGCTGATCACCATCTCGCTGCGCGCACCGTTCGTGGTCTATGCGGTGGCACTGTTCATCGCCGCCACGGTGGCGTGGTTGTTCCTGCGTCGCTCCACGCTGGTCGACGCCATACCGGCCGGAGACGTCCCGGCGTTGACGGTGCGCGAGGCGCTGGGCCACCCGGCTTACCGCGCCGCGCTGGTCTCCAACTTCGCCCACGGCTGGGCGTTGTTCGGTGTGCGGGTCTCGCTGGTGCCGCTGTTCGTCGTCGAGGTGCTGCACCGGGGAGCATCGCTGGCCGGGTTGGCGCTGTCGGTCTTCGCCGTCGGCAACGTGGCCACGTTGATGTTCTCCGGCAGGCTCGCGGACTCCATCGGGCGCCGCCGGCCGATGGTGGCCGGGCTGGTCGTCACCGGGAGCGCGACGATCTGGCTCGGCTTCACCGGCGGGGTGCCGGAGTTCCTGGCCGCTGCCCTGATCGCCGGCGCGGGCACCGGGCTGATCGCACCGGCCCAGGGGGCCACGGTGGCCGACGTGATCGGCTCGCAGGCCAAGGGCGGTCCAGTGCTCGCCGCTTTCCAGATGACCGCCGATATCGGCGCGATCCTCGGCCCGATCACCGCCGGGCTGCTCGCCGACCACCTGTCCTACTCCGCGGCCTTCGCGGTGACCGGCGCCATCTCGTTGCTTGCCGCGGTGGCCTGGTTGCGTGCGCCGGAGACGCTGCCCCAGCTCCAGGACCGCACCGCGACCGACCTCGCCGCCGAGTGCGGCTGCCTCGACGAGGGTCCCGAGGTGCCGACCGGGCAGCGGATATCCGGGCGGGCGCGCCAGCCGGAGGACTGAGGATGGGCAGTCTCCCCTGCGTCCTGAGCGACTGGCTAGTCTGATCGGGTGCTTCGCCTGCCTCCTCCCGTCATCAATGGGTTGGGTGTCGTGGCGCGACTGGGGCTGGCTGCGGTGTTCCTGGTCTCCGGCGCGCTCAAAGTCGTCGATCCGACGCAGACCCGGGTGGCGGTGCTGGCCTACGAGGTGATGCCGCCGGGCCTGGTCGGTCCGGTCGCCATCGGCTTGCCGCTGGTGGAACTGGCGCTGGGAACCCTGTTGCTGGCGGGGGCGTTCACCCGGTGGACCGCGCTCGCCTCGGCGGTGCTCCTGGTGGTGCTCATGACCGGGGTGGTGCAGGCATGGGTTCGCGGATTGTCCATTGACTGTGGCTGCTTCGGCGGTGGTGGGGTAGTTGCCGAGGGAGCCACCCGCTACCCGCAGGAACTCGCGCGAGACGTCGGCTTATTGCTGCTGGCATTGTGGCTGGTGGTGCGGCCTCGGACGGTAGTGAGTGTCGATGGGTGGCGGGACGTGGATCCCGACGGACAGCATCTCGACAGTCGAGTCGGATAGCAGGGAGGGACTTGTGGGCGGGGCCGAACGGGGCGAGGCAAAGCGCAAGCAGCAGGCGGCGGGCGTGGTGACAGCGGCCCGCAAAGGCGGCGGCTCCAGCCGTGGGGTCGTGGCTGGAGTCGCCATCGTCGTCGTGCTCGCCGTGGTCGTCGGAGTCGGGCTGTGGCTGTTGAGCCGCAACAAGCCGGCTGACCTTCCGGCGGCGATCCCCGTCGCGGCTGCTGGGCCGGAGTACCGGGTGGTTGCGCAGGGCGACACCATCGTGACCGGCGATCCCCAGGCTCCGGTGACCATCGATGTCTACGAAGATTTCCTGTGCCCGGCCTGCGGAGATTTCGAGAAGACATACCATCAGCGGCTCGCGCAAGCTGCCGCGGACGGCAAGGCCCGGGTGGTGTATCATCCCGTCGCGATCCTCGACCGTCTCTCGGTACCGGCCGGGTACTCGACCCTGGCTGCTGGCGCGACGTTCTGTGCTGTTGAGGCCGGCATCTTCCCCCGCTTCCATGACAGCCTGTTCGCCACCCAGCCGGCCGAGGGTGGGCCGGTGTGGACCAGCGCCCAGCTCCAGCAGCTGGGCCGCGACCTGGGTGCCAGCGACAGCTTCGCAAGCTGCATGCAGGCCGGTGTCGACCGGCGGGTGGTCGCGTCCACCGAGATCGCCAAGCGGTTCATCAGTGGGCTGCGATCCGATGGCCGGTTCGGCACTCCGAGTGTCGTCGTGAACGGTACGCTCATTGACGCTGGTGACGGAGGCTGGTTGGACCAGGCGCTCAGCGGCGCCCGACGCTGAGCCGATCCGGTGTCGAAGATCATCTTCGGTCTCGTGTACGGTGTCCTACGCGCCGCAGCGGAACCGTGGCGATCTCTTCGGGGCTGTAGCGCAGCTGGTAGCGCACCGCACTGGCAGTGCGGGGGTCACGGGTTCGAATCCCGTCAGCTCCACCGAAAGTTCGATTTTAGCGCTTTGACCTGCGGATTTGTACGCAAAGTAACCCTCTCGCTTCTTATTTGAGTGAGAGGGTTTTTGCTGGTCAGGGGCTCTTTTGGGGTTGTAATTTCCTTAAGGTGTCTTGTCTGTGGGCGGCGTTGTTTAGGTCAGAGGTTGCCGCCGCCCCAGGGCTCGCACGGTCGTCTTGGAGCGAGCGATGGCTGTTGTGGCTACTCGCGGGGGAACATGGTGAGCCATAGCTGAGTCACGTTGGCGACCGCTGCGACGTACGGCGGGATTTCTATGCCCTGGCTGGCAGCAAGTCGCTGGTAGCGGTCCGGCCACGACTCTGGCAGCTGCGGGAGGTCGTCCGGCGGTTCGGTGTTGTTGCGTTCGAGCCACACGGATCGGACCGCGGCTGCCGTTTGCTCGTGTTCGAGCAGGCCGTGTTCGAGCAGGATGGTGAGGTCGACGAGGTCGCGGACCCGCGAGTTCTCACGTTCCCCGAAGTCGCGGAGCATGCCGTGGAACTTCTCTGCCGCATGTCGGTTGATGTCGACCGCTTCGACCTCAACTGTTGGGATACCGGCGAACGCCAAGGAGCTGGGTATGGCGAGCCTGTCGGTGGCATGAAGTTCATGAGTCCTGGGGGACACGTCGAGCTGGATGCGTCCGAAAGGCTTGTCGGCCAGTTGCGCGCTGACTCTGGCCCGCCAGGTAGGGACTCCGCCGCTGTCATCACGTAGCCGTTCCGGCGGGCTGACGGTGAAGATGAAGTAGTCATGGTCGAGGTCGACGGCGAGGATGTCGATGAGTCGCTCGTGGAGGTCTGGCGCGCTGTTGACGCCATCGCGCACGCCGAGATCGACGTCCTTGGTCAGGCGGGCTTCGTCGCGTAGGCGAACTTCAAGTGCCATACCACCTTTGAGTACCCATTGCCCTGGCTCTGCCGCTTGTATGCGGGCGATGATGCGTTCGAACATCACCCGTCGGCGTAGCCGGTCCAGGCTGGCTCCGGTCTCGGCGGATCGTGCCAATAGCCGGCGCTCCAATGCGGTGCGGAGCGCCGGCGCCGATTGGTAGGTCATTGGGTCTCTGCTTGCTGGATCGCGCGTTCGATGTAGAGCGCGGCGCGGGGGTCAAGGGTCTCGGCGCGGGAGCGGAGGCGGCGAGTGGTGACGAGGCCGGCGTGCCGTGCGTCGCCGATGGCGCGGGCAAGCTGATCCTCATCGGCTGCGTTCGCGGCGATATCGATGAGCGTGCGCAGTGGAGTGGTCACCCGGTATCCCGAGCGTGCGGAGACGTCATCGGTGGGAAGCTTGGCGTAGTGAAGCGCTACAGCCTCGTCGCGCATGGTGAACCCGGGTGGAACCGTCAGATGGACATACCGTGATTCGAACTCGCCGATGCCATGGACGGCCATGGCCGATTCGTGTGACACGATCGCTCGTCCTCGTGACCACAGGGTCCAGCGAGCGAGTTCATCATGTACGCCCGGAACCCACTCAACGAGGCGGAACAGGCCGCGATCAATGCGCCACCAGTTGCCAGCTCCTACGTGATGGGCTTGCGCCTGGTGGGAGTAGCCAAGCGACTTCGCCTGCGCGGCCGTGAAGTAGCCGCCCTGCTGGGCGGCGAGCTCGAAGAGGCGCCGACGGAGGTCACGTCGATCAGTGGACACCAGATCATCCTACAGGAGAACTTTAGTTCTAGCCTCACTTGTTCGATGGAAATCAAGTTATAGTTGAGTATCGGCGGCTGCCGGGGGGTGAGTCACCGGCGATCTGCCAGTATGTCAAGACCGAGCCCGCCCGTGTGTGTCGCGAGTGCGGAGGCCACGTTCCTGCAGCCGGTTGCGCACTGTGGTCGGATCGACATCCAGGTGTTCGCCGACTCGAGCGAGTGACCAGCCGAGACGGTAGAGGTGGGTCGCCTCGTCTACCTGGCTGGGGGAGACCGCGTCGGCGCATCGGTACGTCGTGCCGGTGGAGGATGGCACTGACGGTACGGCGGTCGATGCCGAACCGGTCACCCAGCTCATAGATCGCCGCGCCCGTAGCGTAGCCCCGTATCAGCTTCTGGACTTGGTCTTGATCGAGTTGTCGCGCCCGCCGTGGCTTGGGCCGGTTGGCCGGCAGGGGCAGTGGTGAACTCTCGCCACTGATCGCGTTGGGATCGTGACGGCGACCTGGCTCGTCGGCCCACTGGTCTCGTACGAGTTCGACGAGTACCTTCGCGATCTTCTTGGCATCGGGCGGGTCATGACGGACGCCACGAACACGGAGCTGTGTTGAATCCACGCTACGTCGAATCTCGCGACGAACCTGCTTCCGATCTGGCTTGGCGTCCACTACCCCACCTTGGCTCTGAATCAGCACTTGGCTGGGTATCGCCATGGGACTCGGCGGCGCTGGCCGTTGTTGACTCAAGTCGTGACCTCGGCAGGGCTCATTCGGCCGAGCGAGAACAGGTACGCCCACTGGTCATCGTGTGGTTCCATCGTCGCCAGATCGAGGAACATCGTCGCGCCGTCCTGGCGGGCCTTGCCCTGTAAAGGTGCGGCGACCAGATTCCCCACGCCGCCCGAGGGCAGCACGTCCTGCGACGGGAAGAACCGGTCGTAGCTGGCCAGGTCCATGCGACCACGCACCGCCATCGCCTCCCGCAACAGGGCGGTACCAAGTCGGCGAGCTGTCTCTGCGGGTACGGGTGCGGTGAAGAATACCCACGCGTGCGCACCCATTCCCGAGCGCGAGACCTCCAACGCTGCCGGCACCGACCACGCCCTGGCGGCCTTCAGGTAGGCCAGGGCGCCCCAGCATCGCCATCGGGCCGTCGAAGCCGGCCGTCAGCCACCAGCACACGTCGCCGTCCCACAGCGGATAAAGCCCAACATGCACGTCACCGGTCAGGTGCGTGCGCAGCACGTCCTTGCTCAGCGGCAGGTAGTCGCGGTCCTCGTTCCGGACGCCCTTGCGCCACCCGCCGCGCACCGCCGGCAGCCAACCAGTTTTCCCAGTACGCGCGTTCTCCCATCGCGTGGCGTAGATGTCGATGCGGGCGGCGAACAAGGCAGCGAAGAAATCGCCCTTCACCTCCGGGGCCGATCGCCGGTTGACCGGCCCGGAGTGCGCTTCGAAGAAGCCGGTCTGCACCGGGCCGGGCGGAGCCGCTTGTTTCGGTGTCAGCTCCAGCAGCCGCAACAACCGCGCGTTCTCCGCACGCAACTGCGTTGTCAAAGCACGGAGCTCCGCGAGTTCCTCCGCAAGCCCCGCGACCTTCGCTGGCTGGAGATCGTCTTCCACGGAGCCCACCGTAGAGGGGATGGTCAGATGCCTGCCCGGTTGAGGCGCTCGATGAGGGCAGGTTTGCGTGCATGTGTTTGCTGCAACGCGATGGTGCGCAAGGTGAACGTGTCGTAGCGGTCCTCGCGTTCGGCCAGCGCCCGCAGATCGGTGAGCAGCGTGACCGCGGCGTCATACTCGGCCGGTTTCCGGGCGGCGATCATCGCCTCGACGCGCGACCACGCGGCGTCTTCATCGCCGGCCAGCTTGTTCAGTCGTCGTTCGCGGGCCTCCAGGCGCGCCTGCTCCCGGCGTGCCTCGTCGTCGGCGCGCTGGGCGGCCAGCCGACGCTCGTGGTCGGCTCGGCGCCGCGCCGCGTTGTCGAGCAGGTCGGCCACGGTCCGGCGGGCTGGGACGGGGATGATCGGAGCGGTGTCGCCGCGGAAACGACGCAGCAACTCCATCCGCACCCACGCAGCCTCACCCTGTACCACCCGCGCCAGGAGCCGATCCTTCTCGGTGACCGGCAGGCGAGCCACCCAAGCGGCGAGGTCATCAGGATCGTCTGCCGTCTCGCCCAGCGGAGGAGAAGCCGCAGCCGCAAGCGCGATCAGGTCGTCGTCGAGGCGCAGGAAGTCGGCCAGCGCCCGCTGAGCCGCAGTGAGCGTGCCCAGGCCAGGCGGAACAGGTGGTTCGAGATCGTCGTCAGCGTCGCGGTCAAAGACGTCCTCATCGCGTTCCCACGTGCCGTAGGTAGCCAGCCAGGCGAGATAGAGCGGGCGGAGATCACCGGCGGCGAGTTCGGCGCGAACTCCTACGATCGCCGACAGTAATGTCGCGGCGTCGTAATCGAAGTCGAACTCACCGGCGTGGTCTTCGCTGGTGACATCGAGCACGATGTACTCGTCCGTGGTCCAGGCGCTCACTTGGTCGCCGACGCAGTAGTCCTCGACGACATCGGGATCGAGCAGATCGCAGGGCAGGCGAAACATCACCGGTGAGTGCCCCAGTTGGCCACGTACAGGTGCGCGTCGTAATAGCGCTCCATCAACCGGCTCGGATCACCCGCGAAATCGCCCAGTGGTACTCGTTCACGAAGCTGGTGGCGCTGATCCTCGCCCGGGTCGACAGCGACCGGACCGCAGCTTGTTCGCCATCGTCCCGTGGCCGGTCGATCGCCAGGAACTCGTAGTACTGGTACTCGCTCACGGTCCGTCCAGTTCGTCGGCATCGGTGAACGGCTTCGCCCGGAAACTCGAGTCGTCGCCCAGGTGGAAGAACAGATGGCCCTCGATCGTGTCGTCGTCGACCAGGACCGCCCAGCCGCGTCCGCTGGCCTGATCGCCCTCGTCGGAACCTTCCCAGGTGAACTCCACGCCGGGCCGACCGTCCCGCTCGACCGGGCGGCAGTCCAGCCAACCGTGGACGGCGATGAAACCGAACTGGCCGGTCCCGTCCCCGCTGAACTCGATGAAACCCGGTTCGACCAGGTCGATGGCATCGCGGTCCCAGCCGCTCATCGCCACGATCCGCCACCGACCGGTCATCCGCGCGCCAGACTTCGGAGCCCTTGCCATGGGGTGCCAGAGTAGTGATCGCGGCGGGATCGATTCGAAGGGCCGCCGTTTGGCGGTGCACCGGAGAATCGCCAGTACGTCAAGACCGAGATCGTCCGTGGGTGTCGCGGGTGCGGACGCCGCGTCTCCGAAGGCAGGTCAGGACGGTGGTCGGATCGACGCCCAAGCGCTCGCCGACCCGCACGAGCGACCAGCCGAGGATATAGAGGTGGATGGCGGTGTCGACCTGATTGCTGGAGAGGCTGCGGCGGCGCATCGGCACGCCGTGCCGACGGAGGACGGTGCTGACCGTCCGCCGTTCGATGCCGAACTGGTCGCCCAGTTCGTACACCGTTGCTCCGGCCTGGTACCCGGCGATGAGCTCCTGGACCTGGTCGGCGTCGAGCTGTCGCGCCCGCCGTGGTTTGGGTCGGTCTGCGGGCGGAGGAGCCGGTGCGGCGGGCTCGGGCAGCTTCCGGAGCAGGGTCTCCAGCGCTTCTACCTGCGTGTTTGTGTTGTAGTAAGTTCCCCCAAGGTCCACATTAGGGGTTCGAACTGCTCTGGCCTGCGGGTTTGTCGGAGCTTGCTGTTGATCTTCAACGTGCGTCGGGGCAAGTTCGCAGGTCAGCGCTTTACTGTGGGATTCTATCTGGCCTAAGGTGTCTGGTTATTGTGACTGAGCGTAAGCATTCGGTGATCCCGTAGTCAGAGGGTGTCTGGCCTCGTTCAGCGACACGCCGAGCAGGTCTGGGTGTTGGACGCGGGCCCTTGGCGCTGATCTTGTGGTCGTGTCATGGGTGAGGGCGATCTCAGTGGTGCGG
>DATEMN010000134.1:0-2872 GCA_035275565.1 Pseudonocardiaceae bacterium
ATGTTGGGCTGGCAGAACTTCGCCGGGCAGGAAACCAGCGACTCCGCCATTGAACCGGCCATGGGTGATGTGGCTGTGTCCGCACTATCCGCGGACACCCATTCCGCCCGGATGGATCTCGCGTTCTCCCTGTCCGAGGGCTTCACCGCCGCCGGTGAGCCCGCAGGGATCTCCGGGTCGGTGGAGTTCCGCACCGACGTCTACGACCCCAGCAGCATCGAAACGCTGGTCGAGCGGCTGGAGCGTGTGGTGGTCGAGATGACCGCCGACCCGACCAGGCGGCTGGCGTCAGTGGATCTACTCGACGAGGGTGAGCGCACCCGCCTCGATGAGGTCGGCAACCAAGCTGTGCTCACCCAACCCGCGACAACGGTCTCGATTCCGGTGTTGTTCGCCGAACAGGCCGCCTTCACGCCCGAGGCCGTGGCTATCAGCTTCGACGGACACTCGATCACCTACCGGCAACTCGATGAGACCTCCAACAGGCTGGCCCGTCTACTGGCCGGGCAGGGCATGGGACCGGGACAGTCTGTGGCGCTGCTCTTCTCCCGCTCGGCCGAGGCGATCATCGCGATGCTGGCAGTGCTCAAGACTGGCGCCGCCTACCTCGCGATCGACCCGGCGCTTCCCGACGCCAGGATAAAGTTCATGCTGGCCGATGCCGCGCCGGCAACGGCGGTCACCACCACAGAGCTGGCGCACCGGCTGGACGACTCCGATCTGGTGATCATCGATATGGCTGATCCCCGAATTGACGCCCAACCCAGCACCGCATTGGCGGCGCCGGAGGCCGGTGACATCGCCTACCTGATCTACACATCGGGGACCACCGGCACGCCGAAGGGTGTGGCCATTACGCACCGCAACCTGAGCCACCTGGCGCAGTCCATGCCGCCCGATCTGCCTGCAGCGCAGGTGTGGACACAGTGCCACTCCTACGCCTTCGACTTCTCGGTCTGGGAGATCTGGGCCGCGCTCCTTAGCGGTGGCCGGCTGGTGGTGGTGCCCGAATCGGTCACCACATCGCCAAATGATCTGCACGCCTTGCTGATCAGCGAGGAGGTGAACATTCTGACGCAGACTCCGTCGGCGGTCACTGTGCTCGCGCCGGAGGGGTTGCAGTCGGTGGCTCTGCTGCTGGGCGGCGAGCCCTGCCCCAGCGAGGTGGTCGACCGGTGGGCACCTGACCGAGTGGTGGTCAACGCCTACGGTCCGACGGAGACCACCGTGTACGCGTCCATGAGCGCACCGCTGGCCGCGGGGGCGGGTGTGGTGCCGATCGGGGCGCCGGCTTCGACCACCGCTCTGTTCGTGCTGGATCAGTGGCTGCACGCGGTGCCCGCGGGCGTGGTCGGTGAGTTGTATGTGGCCGGTCGCGGTGTGGCCCTTGGGTATCTGGGCCGGACCGGGTTGACCGGCTCGCGGTTTGTGGCGTGCCCATTGGGAGGTGCGGGCGCGGCTGGAACACGCATGTATCGCACCGGAGACCTGGTCCGCTGGTGCGCTGACGGGCAACTACAGTATCTGGGACGCGCCGATGAGCAGGTCAAGATCCGGGGATACCGAATCGAGCTCGGCGAGATCCGAACAGCACTGGCCGAATTGGACGGTGTCGAGCAGGCGGCGGTGATCGCCCGTGAGGACCGCCCCGGCGACCAACGACTCGTCGGCTACATCACGGGCAGCGCAGACCCGGCCCACGCCCGTGCCGCTCTGGCCGAACGACTCCCGGCCTACATGGTCCCGGCCGCGGTGCTCATTGTCGACGCGCTACCGCTGACGTCCAGCGGGAAACTCGACACCCGCGCGTTGCCGATACCCGAATACACCCGGGCCAGTGGGGTTTACCTGGCACCGTCCACTCCCATTCACGAGAGCATCGCCCGTGTCTACGCCCAGGTCCTCGGGCTGGAGCGAGTCGGGGTCGACGACTCCTTCTTCGACCTGGGTGGGGACTCGCTGTCGGCGATGCAGGTGATCACCGCGGTCAACAAATCCCTGGATACGCAGCTGCCAGTGCGCGCAATCTTCGACGCACCGTCGGTCCGGGGCCTCAGCGATCGGGTGAGCCGAGCCGACGGCGCTGAGGAGGTAATCCCTGTCGAGGTCCTCAAGGAGGGCGTCGGTGTTCCACTGTGTTGTGTCCACGATGGTTTCGGCCTGAGCTGGTCGTATCGGGCCCTTGGTGACTATCTGGACTGCCCGATTGTCGGGATCAACCAGGTTGCCCACGGTGACGAGGCCGAACCAGTGTCGGTACGACGTATGGCGGCAAACTACGCGGACAAGCTGCAGTCTCTCTATCCAGACGGGCCCTACAAGATTCTCGGCTGGTCCTTCGGCGGCGTGGTGGCGCAGGAACTCGCCATTGAGCTTCAGCGACGGGGATGCGAAGTCCAACGCCTCGTCCTGTTGGACGCCGCACTGAGCGTCAACAAGATGAACAAGCTCAGGACACGCGCAACCAGGTCCATCGCAAGGAACCGCGCGCTGGCCGAGGGGCAGGTATTGGCGTACATTCTGCGATCCAATCACATTGATGTTCCGCCACATTGGGGTCCACTCAGCTATCGGCGGGTCGAGCGGATCATCAAGCGGCGAGCAGAGATGGGATTCACTCCGCCGCCCCGAGAACTCGTGAACTTCATGATTGAAAGCCTCAACACCAACCAGCTGTGCCTCCTCGAACACGTGCCCGATGTGTTTGACGGCGATACCGTCCTGTTTGCTGCCGCGCGCCGTAGGAGTGATGACAACAGCGACTCCGGTCCGAGGTCGCGGTGGCGAGGACTGCGAAACCGAATAGCCACCCGGTCCCATTCGCAGAGTTGGCGACCGTATGTCACTGGGGACGTCACAGCGCACTCGGTGG
>DATEMN010000135.1:0-4753 GCA_035275565.1 Pseudonocardiaceae bacterium
TGGTTTGGACCCGCCACATCTCCATGCCATGCCGATGCAAATGAGATAGCGGCGCGAGTATCCGTTTTCTTTCCTGCTCGGTCGTGTGGGCAGCGGCGATGGTGCGCGCGCCGGCCAGAGCATCAACTAATCGGCCGGCGATCCCGCCCTGTACCTGCAGATACCGGTCGGCCAGCACGGAGGAGTCCCGGGCGCACCGGCGTACCATGGCCATCAACAGTGGGGTTCCGGTCAGGAATGTCAGGCACAGCCAAGGATCGATAAGGGCGAGGGCGACGACACCTCCGAGGGCGGGAATGAGGGCGGTGATGGCCCAGACCGTGACGGTGCCCACGCGACCGGCGTCGGCGGCGTTGCCGACCAGCCGGGCGGTGAGGTCGCCTGGGTCGAATCGTCGCGTGGTGCGGGTGCCCAGCCCGAGAATGTGGTCGACCACCGTGCGGCGTAGCCACGCGGTGGATCGCGCGGTGGTCATCCCAGCAGCCAAATCACCGACAACGTCACAAATCAGGAGCACACCGATCAACAGGCCACAGCCGAGGAACCAGACGGCGAGGTCATGGCCGCGTAGCACGGCGTCAACCGCGCCACCCAGCACGGCTGGAAGCACCATGTCTGCCGCAGCGAGCATCAGCGACGTGGTCAGCAGGACGCCGACCCAGCTACCTCCGCGCCGCACGATCCTGACCAACAGCCGGTCCGCCGCGTGCCGATCCGCGGAGGGAACTGGCTCAGCTTTGGATGGCTTGTCGCCATTGATCATTTAGGTTCACGCCAATCCGGACCAATCCGGTGTTGTCCTCGGATGCGATAGGCTTCATCGCCCGGCGGCTCATTACCGCTGGTGCACCGTCGCGGCCGTGCCCGCCTAGCCAACGGTGTGCCCCTTCCGGATAGTGGCCAGAAGGGGCACACCGGTACACACGAAGATACGGATTACGGAAGCGCCGAGAACCCCGTAAACCTATCCCATCTGTACTGATTTACTAGCAGCCTAGGCTGAGAAGGCTGTGCGGACCGCAGCCGTGGCTGCCGTGACTGGCGGCTGGAGCGTTCACCTCCTCCTGGGGTGGCTCCAAACTCTGCAGATCGAGAAGTGCCATGTCTTGTCACCTCCTCTCACGATTGATCCGATGGCCCGGCTTTAACCGGGACCGACAAGGGGGCCGCGAGGAAGGGCAGGTGCACTGGCTCGGAATGCAACGCAGCGCCAACCGCAAGCAGGATCCCGGCGTTGCCGGTGGCTAGGTCCATGGACAGCCGCATGAGATACTCGCCGGGAAAGGCGAGGTAATCCTGATAGTCGATAGCATGCCAGGCCAGGCGGCGAATCTGCGCCGCAACCGTACTGTGTCGCGCCGCGGTACCGGTGCGATACTTGCGGGATAGATGCAGAATCATTCCAGCTCGGCCATGAAACAGCCCCGGTTCAACGTAGAACGGTGGCTCGGCCGCGTGACGGATGGCCGCCGCGGCCTCGGTGAACTGCTCGTCCGGGCGATGGGTCAGGTAGTGGTCAAGGACAAGTCCTATACCCACGCTGCCTTGGTCCAGGTAGGGCTCCGTCCGCCAGCCCTCGTTAACCTGCATGCTCCCGTCCTCGCGCACTATGCATCGGCGCAGGTCCTGACGCAGTGCAGTCCGTGCCAGATCCAGCAAGACCGGCTGGCCGAGCTGCTCGTAGAGAAGCAGAAACAGCAGGGCGATACCAGAAGAGCCATACATCAACCCGGCGCGCGGGTGGTCTCCGCCGCTGATCTCAGCGACGGCGTTCTCGTCACCCATCCGGTCCGCGACAATATCGGCCACCCGTAGCACGTTTTCCCGCAGGGAGGGGGCATCGGTGAGCTCGGCGAAATGCGCAAAATTCAGACCAAGCCCAGACAACCCACTGTGCAGGTCAAGGCCGAGCCGCTCCCATTTCTCCGTCTGACAGATGTCGAGGACCTTCAGGGCCTCGGCCTGGTGACCCAGATGATCCAGCACATAGGCCACTCCGTGTAAGCCGTCGTAAAAGCCCAACCGAGTCGTGCCTGCAGCCGGGCGGACAGCCCGCCGCAACAGCCACTCCTCATACTCCGGGTAGCGGCCCGCACCGACCATGGACAGCGCATAGAGCACACCAGCCGCGCCATGAGCGATGTTGAGCCCGCCGGTGTTGAACTGTTCGATATCACCCGGAAACAGTCGATCGTCGCGTTCGGGGGTGGCGCTGGCCACGATCGCCCCGACCAGAGACGTCCGGATCGATTCCCAGCCGTCGCGGTCCGGATCCAGCCGGGGTGGCCGGCGTGAGGTGTTGCCCGAGCGTGTCTGCGTACCTTTGGTGATGACCTTTACCGCTTCGTCGAGGAACGTGGCAGGAACGGGGAACAACTCGGAGATCACCGCGGTGAAGTCCTCCGCCTTCATGCGATCGAGGACGAACAGGGTGGTCAAAGGGAGAAAGAGGTATAGCCGCATACAGGCCAGCGCATACCGATCAATATCGAAGCCTGTGAAGCCTGACGGGGCGACGAAAGCTGGATTAGCCATGATCTGTCGGCGGCCCTCGTCAACAAGCGATGCCGCCTCGAAATCAATCAACACGATCCGGTCATCTGGCCGCAGCAGGACGTTATACGGATGTAGGTCCCCGATCACGACGCCTCGGTCATGCACCGCAGCGACAGCCTGTTCGATCTTCCTCTGTATGTCCAAAGCCCACGAAGTGTACTCCACTATGGCTCGCTCATCGATTTCATGCCTCAATAGGGGGTACCGATCCACGATAGCGGGCCGAAGCGGTTTGGTGTCGACGAACTCCATAGCCAAAAAGTGATGCTCCCCCACGGTGAAAGACCCATAGACAGCGGGCACCACATCCAGTCCGGCGAGCCGCTCCAGCATCTCCCGTTCGCGGTGCAACCGGGTAACCGCGTCGGTTGTGCCCATATCGAGCCCCGCGTATGGTCGGGCCTCCCTGAGCACCACCTGCGTATCCGTCTTGACGTCCCGGCCTAAATACAGGCCACCGCCATTGGAGAAATGCAGCGAGCGCTCAATCCGGTAGGGCAAGCTGTCGACCTTCACGCTGTTCCGCGCTACCCGATGGGGCTCCAGAAACGCCGGCAGGGTCACCCACGAAGGAAGGCGAAAAGCCGGCTCGCGCCGATCCGGCACCAGCTGGCCGTCGGGATCCTCTATCGCCAACACCAGCGCGCCGATTTCCGAAACACAGTGCCGCTCGGCGAACCCGCCATAGCGGACGTATAACGGCCCCTCACCCCACCGTAGATCACTCAGGATGTAAGGACCCTGGCTGCCGGCCAGCGCTTCGCCGAGTTCGGTCAGCACCACTTCCAGCTGACCCACGTCAGCGGGATAGATGGTGATGAACTTTCCGCTTGACCCGCGGTGTGCATACTTGGCGTTGGCCAATAGCAACGCGCCTCGATCACGCCGAAATTTGAATGGAATCCGCTGTTGAAGGCAATAATCACCTACTGCCGCAAGGACCTTGTCGGCGTTGTCCAAGCAGGCTGAAACGTGGACTTTCCAGCCCTGCGTGGGACCCTGGACCCCGGTCGGCCGGTACACAAGCCAGTCACCCAACTCCGACCGCTCCCACCCTGAAGGAACCAGACGGCGAGTGAACTCGAAGCCAAGACCATCGTCGGCCACCCAGGTGGTCGAGTCGTAGAATAGAGGGTCCGCATGACAGTACACCTCATACCGCTTATCCATCTGACTCTCTTTCCTGCAGACCGACGCTCGCTCTCCACGTTTATGCCCCGCGCTTGCAGTGCAAAGCTAAGCAGCTAAGCATTTATCGGTTTGTTGAGCTAGCCGTCGCTACCCCAGTTACGTAGGTTAAAGACGAGTCGTTTTGACCGCCTTACAGCTGGCTTACCTTCCGCTTAGCCACCCATCCCCGACCTGATCATCAGTGTGCCATGCTGACCTGCGGTGATGACGCTCACAACGCCACGATGATCAAGGGTGGGATACCTAGCTGGTTGCGGAAACATGTACTCGATTGGCGTAATGAACGTTCTCCGCGAGCGCGACAGGAAAAGGCGTTGTCAAGTTGATGAGGCTGTCTGTGGCTGGGATGATCGGCGGGTTGATCTCGGTGGGGAGGCTGAATTGATGGGCGCCGTGGTGCCGTCCTACCAGGGGTTCCTGTTCCCGGTGGAGATCATCAGTCACTGTGTGTGGCTGTATCACCGTTTCCCACTCAGTTTCCGTGAGGTCGAGGAGATGATGAGGGAGCGCGGTGTCTCGGTCACCTACGAGACGATCCGGGCGTAGTGCCGCAAGTTTGGGCAGATCTACGCGAACGGGCTACGCCGCCGACGGCCCCGGGGCAGGGGATCAGTGGCACCGTGACGAGGTGTTCATCACGATCAATGGCAAGACCCACTCCCTGTGGCGGGCTGTCAACCAGGATGGGAATGTCCTGGACATTCTGGTCATCTCCCACCGTGACGCCAAGGCCGCAACCAGGTTCTTCCGCAAGCTGCTCACAGGGCTGGAGTCCGTGCCGCGGGTGCTGGTCACCGACAAGCTGGCCAGCTACGGGGTGGCCCACCGACGGCTGATGCGCAGCGTGGAGCACCGCCGATCCACGTATCTGAACAACCGGGCCAAGAACGGGGATGAGCGGGATACGGCGAAAAGGGGCCGTTGAGGCGCGCGGTCGAAGCCTGAGAGCTTGGTTCAAGGTCGGGGGTTCGACGCGCGCCTAGGGTCGCTGGGTGTGGTGGGGTAT
>DATEMN010000136.1:0-16381 GCA_035275565.1 Pseudonocardiaceae bacterium
CGGTATCGTAGCAGGATCAAGATCTGCTATAACAATTGCCTGTCGCTACGACCATTTGAGCCCAAGCACTACCCAAAGAGACGTTCTGCATACATATTAGGGTTAGCCCTGCGTGCTGCCAATTCTTGACGGACCGCATCAAGCTCCCCGTTGAAAACATGAGCATCGAAGCGAGAATGGGCCAACACTTGGTTGAGAAGGTATCCGCTGAACCAAAATCAGACACATTGCCAATCTTCATCTTGAGCAGTAGCGGACTCAAAAACGTCGATGCACTGATACTCCCACCAAGCCGCTCGATGTAAGCAGTCAGCCTGTCTTTACTCGGAAGATTAGCAGTACCTGCAACAATCATGTGTTCGGTTACATGAGCGAGACGCTCTAGACCCGTCGGGTCGTAGCGTCGACCGGCGTTAAAGGCGGCATGCATGGTGATTGGGCGTCGAGGAATGGTATATGTCACCACCCTGATTCCACTACCAGTCACTCCTTCGTTTCGTGTAGCTCCAAAGTCAGAGTACTCCATGACAAGGTTCCTCGCTGTTTCAAGTGAGTTTGGTGATTAAGTGTGTATGGTCTCGGTGTGGCGGGCTGACGAAGGGGGTGACGTTTCATTGGCTGCGTGACGAGGATCGAAACTGGTAGAGAGCAACGTTCCAATCCTGCGAATACCTCAGCTTGCCGAGCGGACCGTAGCAGGCATGTCGATGGCGGGTCCGTCTGACGTTTCAGACGTGCCGTAGATGCGGAAGTTACTCGTTGCTCCCGGTCGGCCTTGACCCAGTCTGTGGGTGCGGGATCTGGCCCGGCAGCACGACACCGTCACCCCGACCTACGCCGTCACCACTCCCTCGAACGGCTGGCACCTGTACTACACCACTCCACGCAGGGCGCGGCTGCGCAACACCCACGCCACCTGCAGATAAGGAAGATCGACACCCGCGCCCACAGCGGATACGTCGTTGCACCTGGCTGCCCAGTCGCACCAAGCGGCTACGAACTCGTAGACAACCGCGACCCCCTGGAACTGCCCGACTGGCGGGCTCGTCCTTGAAGCAGGGCAGGCGTAGGGGTCGAGGTGGAGCACCCGACGGCTGAACGACCCCTGCCCTTGTTCTGCTACGCCGGTGGCGCCGACACGGGCGGCCCCTTGATCGGATCGCGACCTGGGTGTGTGGGGGTGCGCACTGGGTGGCGCCCGAGGACAGCCCGGTGCTTGTGCTGATCTAAAGCATCGTGCACTCAGGACACGGACCGCCGCTGGTTCCCCCGCTACCGGGACCCCGGGTTCCCTGGATAGCCTGACCAAGACGAGAACCCACAACCGTGGCCCTCCCCGCGGTCCGCTGAGGCAGTGGTGCCGGAGTGAGTGGTCCGGCCATCTGGCATGGTACCGACCGCGACATCGGGTAACAGATCGTCGCGACCACGCAGTACCCACGACCGACGAAAGGCGCACTTTGACTGATCACGTAACACCGCACAACCAGGACGATGAGTTGTTCCGCACGGCTGAGCAGGCAGATGAGCGGCAGCTGACGTCAGACATCACCGACGTTAGACCGCTGACACGGCCATCTCGGGATCTATTCCCCCACGCTGTTGACCACGGAGCTGCGGAGCACCAGCAGCCGACTACCCAGCGCGATGAGGCGGCGATGCGATTGCTGCGGTTTCCCTTCGACGAAGACGACTGTCGCTAGCAGACAAGGCAGCTCCCTCTGCGACTTGGTCATCGGTGGTGAGGGAGACCCTCTCAGAGACGACTCGTCTAGGACCCCCTGAGGTCGGCCACCCGGACGTCTGGGAAGCCGCGGTGGCTCGGTGTGATCGCCGTTCACGTGAAAGGCTTTCGCGTTGCGTCCGGGCTTGTCTTCTCCGCGCCCGATCTTCTCAACCGTGATCACCACCGCGCAAGGCCGCTAAACACATCCTTAACGGGATGGCGCTAAGCGGAAGCCTTGAGCGGTGGTGATCACCCGCGGGAAGCGGGAATTGGCCCGATCCGTAGCTGCGCGCCTCACAACCAGTGCAGAACCCGTCAGGTAGCGGGAGTCTGCGGCGTGTCTTGCCCCTTTCCTACCGATCCGGGAGGTAAACCTGTGCCTTTTTGCCGCCCAGTCCCCTTGTCTGCATCCTCCGGGACACCTGCGGGAAATGACTCACCCCTGGCCTTTTCGATCTTTTCCTGGGGGTTCAATTCCTCGTCGCGCTCCTCCATTGTGACTTCCTCCTCGTTCAGCTCTTCAGGTTTTCCCGTTTACGTAAGCTCTGGCCTGCAACTGCTGGGTACAGGGTGCCCTGAACGGCCCAGGAGTATTCAGCTGGGAGGCCGGATCACCCAATCGGTGGAATCGGCAGCCACTTCACAAGGCCATTTCGTGCCGGCGGTCAGCCGACGGTCTCAGTGGTGGGCGCGACCCCGGCTTGACCTGGGACCCTCGCGAGGGCTCACATCGAGCTTTGCTGGCAGGCCAGGGCGTGCCCGAGGCCGCGGGCCAGCTTACGAGCCCTCGCCCCAGGTCAAGCCGGTGTCGCGCGGACCGTTTGAGCCCAAGCTCAACTCGTACTAGAAACGATTGACCAGCTCGCGTGTTGACGCACTTCGGGTATGGCTACGTAATAACCACTCGGCCGGACGTTGATGCCGACCGCGCCGTTTCTTCCACTGCCGCGGACACATCCGCACATGCCGCTGCTGCGCCGCGAGGCGCCCTGTTGTATCCCCGGTGTAACCGGGAGGGACTCGAAGGGAGGTTCCTGGGTCTGATGGCTGACCTGGACGGGAAACCGGAAGGGGACAATAGCATGCCAGGGAGGTAACGGCCGTGCCCAGGCGTATGGGACGGTGTGTTACGGGACCCGCGTGATATGGCTAAGTCTGGATTGCCTGAACTCTAATCTCCAGCAGGTGAAAATGAGCACCCGTCGGAAAGACGCCTGAAACCGGCGCCGCGTCCTGCGCTGGCATCTTAGCGGGTCAGTGCACCCTTCGGGATGCGGAGCGATGCCCAGTGAGGGTGAGCGCCCTATGGTCAACGGCGTTGTACGGCTGCGCGTCCCCCGAACGGTGATCAAGGCCACGTGCGCCCCGTATCTCATGCACGGCAAACCCGGGCGGCGCGCCGCGCTGATGAACCTGCCCGACACACTGATCATCAGCACCTACGGCGCAGAGTACCGAGGCATCGTCTAGTACTACCTGCTCGCCAGCGACGTCTACCGGCTCAACCGGCTGCGCTGGACAGCCGAGGCCTCGCTACTCAAGACGCTGGCCGCCAAGCACCGCTCGACCGTGACGGCGATGGCCCACAAGCACCGGCCCACAAGCACCGGGCCACACGGGCCGCGCCCCTGCTTCCAGGCCAGCCTCACCCCAGAGGGCAGGAAACCACTGGTCGTACGGTTCGGAGGCATTCCCCTACAACGGCAGAAAAAGACGATCATCACCGACCGTCTTCCCGACCCGCCCACCACCCGCACCGAGTTGATCCCACGGCTCCGCGTACGACGGTGCGAGTACTGCGACCAGCGGACCGACGTGGAAGTCCACCAAGTCCGCACACTCGCCGACCTCGCCCGGGCAGTACGGCCACAGCCCAGGTGGGCACACCTCATGGCCCAGATACGCAGGAAAACCCTCGTGGTCTGCAACCCCTGCCACCAGGCCATCCACCACGGGCACCCCACCGCCCTCACGGCATAAATCGCTGGACAGCCTCATGCTGGGAAACTAGCCCGCGGGGGGTTCGGACCGGGGGCCGCTGGAAAGGACCCGCCAACAAGCGGGCACCTCGCCAGCGGCCTACCGGTGTTCCGCGCCTAGGTGCCGACGCAAGCCGTGCCGCGGTGGCTGAGCAGGGGACTGCGGCGTGACGTACCCGGGGCAGCATCGCCGCGCTGGACATCTCCCGTGCTGACCTCGCTGCCTGGCGACCCACCGGGCCGGGTCAGCGTTTGGCAAACCGACGTCTACAGGTCTGAGCCAGCAGGCGGGATCATGCGTCGGAGCTGCGCGCCGTGATGCCGGGCTACCACGGCGAAGTCGCAATTTTCCCCGAGTTCTGGGCGTGCACCTGGCACCATCAGTAGTGCACTCGGTGCTTGCCTGACCTGAAGGGGAGCCCACGATGACCCGGCTGACCGCGACCACCCCACGACAGAACGTGCCGGGTCCTCCCGGTATCCCGCTGCTCGGCTCAGCCCTGGAGCTGCGCCGCGACCAGCTGGCGACCTTAGAAGATGCCCACCACCGCTACGGCGACGTCGTTCGCTTCTCCGCCGGTCCACCTGGGCTGCGGATCGTGATGTACGCGGTGTTCTCCCCGGAGGGAGCGCGGCAAGTGCTGACCGGCACGGGTCGGCGCTACACCAAGGGCAGCCTGTTCTACCGGGAGACCGCCGCGATGCTCGGCGACGGCATTCTTACCAGCGAAGGCGACCGTTGGCAGCGACAGAAGCGGTTCATCCAGCCGTTGTTCACCCGCCGCCGGGTCGCTGGCTATGTCGACGTGATGGCCGAGGAGACCACTGCACTGATCCATCGCTGGGACACCGCCGCCCGGCCCAGCGGCACGGTGGACGCAGCCGAGGACGTGATGCACCTCACGCTTGCTGTGATCGGGCGGGTACTGTTCGGCGCCGATCTCGACCAGGCCACGCCAGCGCTGCGGGACGCGTTCCCAGTGGTCAACGCGCATGTCCTGCGTCGCGCCCAATCGCCGTTGCGCTTCCCGGCGACCTGGCCGACTCGAGCCAACCGCCGCGCCGCGCGAGCCCAACGGCAGCTGTACGAGGTTGTGGAGGGCATCATCGACCGTCGCCGCGCCGCCAGCTCCGCTGGCGAGGACTTGCTGTCGTTGCTGCTGCGCGCCCGCGACCCTGATGCCCTCGGCGCTGACGCGCTAGACGACGCTGAGATCCGTGATCAGGTACTGATTTTCCTGCTCGCTGGCCACGAGACCACCGCGACCACCCTGACGTTCGCGCTGCACCTGCTCGGCCACCATCCCGACGTTCAACAGCGCGTGCGCGTCGAGGCCGAACGGGTACTCGGCACCGACGATCAGAGACCGACCGCCGAACGGATTGCCGCATTGGGCTATACCACCCAGGTGGTCAAAGAAGCAATGCGGCTATACCCCTCGGCCTACGCGATGGGACGGCAGATTCCCGAGGGAGACGTGATCGACGGCTACCACATCCCGCCAGGCGCCGACGTGATCGTGAGCCCGTGGGTCACCCACCGCCACCCACGGGTGTGGGAACAACCGCAGCGCTTTGACCCCGACCGTTTCACCCCAGAGCAAGAAAAGCAGCGCCACCGCTACGCGTACCTGCCATTCGGCGGCGGCCCAAGAGCCTGTATCGGCCAGTATTTCTCCATGCTCGAAGCGACCCTGGCCACCGCCAGCATCGTCCGCGCCTTCGGCCTGCACACCCCGCCCGGCCCAGTACCGCTGACTACCGGTATCGTCCTGCGACCTGCCGGGTACGTGCCCCTGACGCTTGCACCTCGCCCACCACATCGACGCCTCCACTGATTCTCCGCAGGTGCCATGACGACTTCCGTTGTTGGTGGGGGCGCTGATTAACGCAGTGACCGGAATGCGGCACGCACCTCCGTCGTGAAGAGGTTCGGCTCTTGCCAGGCCGCGAAGTGGTTGCCCTTGCCGACTTCGTTGAAGTAGATGAGGTTGGGGTATGCCTGCTCGGTCCAACTCCGTGGCGCCTGATAGAGTTCTCGAGGAAAGACGCTCACGGCAGCCGGAACCGAGACGCCCTTGACGTCGAAGAAGCCGAGCTTGTTCTCCCAGTAGAGACGACCCGAGGAAACCCCTGTGTTCGTCACCCATGTGAGCGTGATGTTGTCGAGGACCTCGTCTCGAGTGAGGTTTCCTACGGGGTCGCCTTTGAAGGCCCGTGCGATGTCCTCGTAGCTGCGCGCGTCGTGGTCGAGCATCCAGGCGGCGAGGGCGACGGGCGAATCGGCGAGCCCGTACAACGTCTGCGGGCGCAACCCCATCTCGGTCGCGTATCCGATGCCCGTCGTATAGAAGAACTTCAGCTGCTCCCACGCGCGGCTCTCCTCGGCTGACAGACCAGAAGGCGCCGGGCCGCCGGACGAGAGTGCCTTCGAAACCTCAAGTGGGACCGTGGCGGGCATGTTGGAGTGAATGCCGAGCAACTCCGGAGGTGCCTTTGCACCCATCACATCCGTGACAACCGCACCCCAATCGCCGCCTTGCGCGACGAATCGTGTATATTCCAGGCGCATCATTAGTGCGATCCAGGCACTCGCGATGTGGATCGGGTCCCAGCCGGTAGCCGTCGGTTTCCCGGAGAACCCGTAGCCGGGCATCAACGGAACTACCACATCGAATGCATCCTGCGCGTCGCCGCCGTGTGCCGTTGGGTCGGTGAGCGGGCCGACGACGTTGAGCATCTCGATGACCGAGCCTGGCCAGCCGTGTGTGATGATCAGCGGCAACGCGTTCTCGTGCGGCGACTTGACGTGGATGAAGTGGATGTCGAGTCCGTCGATCTCTGTGATGAATTGAGGCAGCGCGTTCAGCCTCGACTCGAACCTCCGAAGATCGTACTCGGTGCCCCAGTAGCGCACGAGCTCCTGCATCGTCGCGAGCTGCACGCCCTGTGACTCGTCTGCGACGGTCTCCCCTTCGGGCCACCGCGTGGCCGCGATGCGCGCACGCAGCGCCTCGAGTTCCGCCTCGGGATCTCGATCGTGAACGACCGGATCGCTGCGTCTTCGGTCGTGCCGGACATACGGCCCCCCTTCCGCAAGACCTGACGGCGTTTGGTGTCGGTGACGTCACGAAGCCTGATCGTCTCGTCAGCACGTCGCACCCGTCGAAGGCCCTAGTCTCCCGAACCATAGCCGCAGGAGAGCTGGCCAGTCGATGAGCCTGGGGACTAACGATGTGCGCTGGTGATGAGCACACTGATTCGGAAGGAGCAGTCCTGCGGGCCGCGAAGACCGGCGAACTGGTAGGTAACCTGAAGGACGCACCGCGCGCTCGATCAGCCTTCCCGGCTGTCATGTGCCTGGGATCAACGCGAACCAGCTTGTCGTCTGTGGCAACCTCCGACTCAATCAAGGGCTTACCGCGCATGGTCAGGTCAATCTGTTCGAGGCGCACATCACTGGACGGATGGACTTCAGCGGTGCCAACCTTACAAACCCTGACGGGCTGGTCCTCGATCTGGAAAGGATGCGTATCACAGCGTGTGCTGCTGATGCCCAAAGGTCGTCCAGATGGCGCGCTTGACCTCGTAAATGCGCAGATGACACCGTCGCGGCGGCCACTTCATGTCCGCGAGCCGGAGCTCCGTGCCTGCGGTGCTGGTGTCCCATCGAGGACGCGTGGCTCCGCGTGCGTTGACCCGCCGTGTGCGTACAGACGTAGAACAAATACTCACCGGAACAGACCAGCTCCCCTTGCGCCGTTTCAGCACCGAAGGTATAGTGGCATTGTGGCGAAAAGTCTAGCAAAACCGTAATTCTCCTTGGGATCGTGCCCATTAATGGGAGACGTGATAGTTACGATCATCGAAAAGAACACGAGGCCGATCCTGATCAGCGACATCGGTTGCGTGGGCCGTGGGTGCGGCACTCGCCGAGTGCCAGCGGCCGTAGATCACTGGAGCTCAAGCAGTCCGCCGGGGATGGTCACACGTTCGCCATTCAGGTCAGCGCCGACCGAAGTCGAAGCTGGCAGACCGTGGCAGTGGGGCTGACCGAAGGTCATGACATGCCAAATAATGACGGGGCACCTAGGTCCAACGGCCCACACGAGCCGGGCGGGTCCGGCTTCGGCACCCAGGATGCAGGCCGATCCGGTATGGCTTAGGCAGGCACCCATTACCGCACTGAGCACGGGAGTGAACATGGACACGGAGGAGCTGACCGGGTACTACACCTACCGCAGCTACCTGAACCGCCCCGAGCCCGTCGATGACTTCAACAGGCTCCGGTTCGCTGAAGCGGAGTTGTTCTTGTTCGTACAGCCCGACGGGACGGTAGCCGGCACCCTGGCCTTTCCGGCTGCCCCGGGCGCGGACGAGAAGGCCATCATGGACGTCACCGGCAGGATCTCAGCCTGGTCACCCGTGCAACTAAATTTCACGGGTAAAGGCCGCTCGAACACCGCCATCGCGGACTTCCACTACGAATACGACGGTTCGATCGTTCGTCAATGGGAAACGGGAATCAACCAGCGCCTCGCCTTGGCCGGGACGGTGCTGCGCGCTCAGGACCACGGAAGTGGCGCCGACGTGGCCAAGGCCGGCGCTACAGCAAGTTTTGTCGCGGTCAAGCGAGACTTCGTCGAGACACGGGACGTGCCAGGCCTGGCGTTGTTGCCGGACGCCGTGACGATGCTCGCCGCACGGCTGCACCGTCTGCGTCATGCGGTATGGCACACCGTTCGGGGTGGGTGGTGGGACCTCCTCAATGACAGTGATCGCAGCGAGATCACCGACCGTGGCTGGGGCTTTGCCCGTCCGCCCTTTACCCCCGCGGGAGGGCTGGATCTGACCAACGGTGCTGGCGAGGACTTCCTGTTCATGCACCGCCGGATGATCAAGATGGTGCGCGAGGTCTATCGGCAGGCCGGGCTGGCGCCCATCCAGGGTTGGCAGCCCATCCCCGGTCCCGGCGTCCCGCAGTTCGTGTACACCGAGCAGGACGATCCCGCGACTCCCGATATGAAGATCTTCAAGTTCGCCGCGGATCAGTCCGGATTCATGGTGCCCCCAGGCGAGCCGACCTTTATCGATCTCTTTGGGTCAAATTTCGTGTTCCCGAAAACGCCGGCTTACTTCCGATCCGTGATGGGGCCGCTACAACGTATCTTCAGGTCGCCGCGATATCTTTCGAGTCTCACCCTTGGCGCGCTCGGTAACCTTATTGAATTCACCATTCACAACCCGATGCACGTGCGCTGGTCTTCCCTGCCCCGCGATCCTGGAACGGGTGCCGTTGCCGTGCGCGGGGACTATGATTTCGATGAGAAGTGGGATGATCCACGCTATGACTTTCTCGGAGAATTCTACTCCTCGCACGTCAATCCGTTGTTCTGGCGACTGCACGGCTGGGTGGACGATCGTATCGAGGACTGGTACCAGGCGCATGAGGCGGCGTCACCAGGCGAGATCGAGCGCCGCGATCACCAAGGCGTGCCTTGGTTCGAACCCGGCATGTGGGTGCAGGCTAACGACCCCTTCGACTGGCCGGGCAGCGGTCATGATCATGATGGCGATGGTCACGCCATCACTGTCATGCTGGAGGTCCTCGAGATCGTCCGAAAGGCCGAAGAGCGAGCGGTGGCCCTTACTGGGCCGTCGGCGGTCAGGCAACCAGGCCCGTCTGTTGGTGTGATGAATTTCGCACGGTGGATCGAACCAATGATCGTGGAGGAGCCGCAGTAGCGCGCGGCGGGCATGGCCCTTCGGGGATGATCAGACAGCGTGCAGAGCCTTTATGATTAAATCGGCGAGGTACCCCTAAGCTCGTGTTCGTCACGGTGGTCGGCACCGAGCCGGGGCGGTCATCATCCCGACAGCGCGGCTTGTGGGGAGTCACTGCCCGGCCGGTATGTCCCTCACGATCAGGGGGAGGACGTGAGCGACCATCCAGAAATCAGCCAGACATTTGCCGCGCGCCGGTGAGTCGTCATCCCGGCCCTGGGGCCTGTGACCACCCAAAGCCGCGACACCAGGCGGGAACCATGCCGCGTCACCTCGGTGAACGCCAGTGAACGCCCGCCTACGCTCAGCCTCTACAACCGTGTCGTTGCAGCCTGCAAAGCCGGAACCCGATGGGGGAGCGACGATGATCCAAGACCCACCTGAGCTGGTAGCCATGAGACTGGCCCTCGGCCAGCAGTTGGCCGCCTCGCGCCAGGCGGCAGAGCTGGGCCAGCAGCAGGTGGGACGGAAGACTGGCTACAGCCGCTCATCGGTGGCCAAGGCCGAATCAGGCCGCCAGCTGCTCACCCGTGACTTCTGGACGACAGCCGACAAGTTGCTCAACGCTGACGGTGCCCTCCTGACCAGCTACGAACAGGTCCGCGCCGCCAAGGAGGAGCACGAGGCCAAAAGCCGGGAAGCGGCTCTGGCCCAGGCGTACGCTGAGGCGAAGGCGAAGGCTCAGGAGCTGCGGGCCACGAGCACCCCGGCTGAGGCCCAGAACGGCAACGGCTTGGTCGTGCCGACCGGACAGGAGGTGCTAGCGGGTCTGGTCTCCTCTGTCGGTGCGGAACTGGCCGGAAGCCTGGCCGGACCGCTGCTGCACGTGGCGTTCTTGAGCAACGCTAACCAGGCGTTGTCTACCGAGTGGAGAGAGCAGCTCCGTGAGCAGCTTCAAATATTTCTCCGTGAATGGGCGAATACCGTGGAACGTCGAGAACACCTCCGGTTACTAGGATGGATGGCCGCTTCGGTGGCTGCCTCCCCGATGCTCGGCCTGGACGGCGATGAACAAGAACGTTTGGCCAGAATCATTGCACTACCAAGCCGGGTCGATGAGCAGTCCATTGGTCATATCGAAACCATCCTCCAGGACTGTAAACGGCAAGACGATACGTTCGGCCCCTATGCCGTGCTGTACACGGTAATTGCCCAACGGGAATGGGTAGACTCGCTGCTGGACGAATGCTCTGACGAGCTTCGTCCCCGGCTGTTGTCGGTCTACAGTAGTATGTCCACCTCTATCGGTAGTTACCTTTTTGATCTTGGCGATGTTGCCGGCGCCATGTACTACTGCGAGCAGGCCCGGGCAGCCGCCCAGGAAGCCCGGAACACCGCGTTGGCTATCTACACGCTGTGCACGATGAGCTTTTTTGCGTCCTGGCAGGGGAAAGCCCATGCCGCTATTGATTTGACGGCAGCTGCGCGGAGCCTCACTACTAAAACCGATGACCATCTGTTGCGGGCCTGCGCCGCTGCAGAGTGTGGCGTGGCCTATGCGGTTGACGGTCAGTACAAGGAAGCTATGACAGCGTTTGACCAGGCGTCGGTCAGGCTCGCGTTACCAGCTGCTCAGCGGTCTCCTGAGTCGCCGGTCTACTGGCTCCATGAAGGGTTGGTTGCCAGCCGTCAGGGCGATTGTCTGATACGGCTCGGCAAGCCAGTAGAAGCGATTTCCGCTGCCGAGCGGGGGCTTCAATTGCTCGACAGCTCATTTGTCAGGCAGCTGGCCTTCTGCAATCTGAGCTTGGGCGCTGGCAGGTTGCTATCCGGCGAGGTTGAGGAAGCTGCCCGCGTTATTGGCGAAGGGGCGCTGCTGGCCACCAAGAACCGTTCGGCACGGCTGACACGTGAGGTCAAGGCTGTCCGGGGGCGGTTGCAGCCGTGGCATAACGTACCAGCGGTCAAAGAGCTGGAGGAGGGGTTGCGGGGGATGGGGTTTTGATAGATCAGCGGTGGTGCGCTGTTGCCAGCGTCAAGCCGTTATGCGTAACCGCTGTGGCTTACCGCCGGTGTTCAGGTGGTCAGGGTTTGGGCAAGGGCGGCCCCGAGGGTGGCGGCCTGGAGTCCGGCGATGATGCTGGCGGTGGCGTTGATGATGGCGAATAGTTGGGCGCGGTCTTGCAACAGCCGCACGGTCTCGTAGCCGAAGGTGCAGCGGCGCGCCGACGGCGGCGCCACCTTCGCTGGCGAAGAGGGTCAACCGCCGCGCCTTCACGCCTCATCGGGCCTCCCTGTGCGGTGGATGCAGTGCACAGCCCACCGGGTGAGGGTGATTCCCGCGTACACCGCGGCCAGCGCCGTAAGTAGGGTACCGGCCAGATATGCCAGGGCGGTGTGGGCCGCGCCGGCGGCGAGCAGCTGTTGGATGTCCACTATGTATGTGGAAAAGGTGGTGTAGCCGCCGAGCACCCCGGTGCCCAAAAACGGGCGCAGCAGCCGCCGGGCTGACCACACATCGGTGACCAGCACCATGAGCACGCCGATGAGCAGGCAGCCAGAGACGTTGATACCGAACGTGGCCCACGCGAACCGGTCCACGACGTGGGGGAACGCCTCGGCGAGACCGTAGCGGGCCAAAGCGCCAGTCACCCCGCCGGCAGAGATGACGGCTAGCACCGGCCACCCCACACCAGCTGGTGACCGGCGGGCAGTGGCGAACGGACCGTCGGGGGCCGTTGAGGCAGGGTCGCTCGTCCCGGCAGGTTCGAGGTCTGGGTCGACGCCGGCCTGAGTATCGAGGGCTCGATGAGCGGGGCTCTCAACCACGGGCGCACTCCTACCAGCGATCTGGTAGGGACCGTTGGCGGACTCGCCGCTGTTTCCGGGTGGACGGCGGGCCCCACCGCCGTGAGCCCGCGGGCTCACCGGTCACCATAGCCGCCAGCGCGCTAACGCGGGGTACGAATCGGTTCATCTGTGATCGCCGTTGCCTGCCGAATCGGCGTTCGCCCTGTTACGAGGTGTTGGTGTACAGCTTCGTTATCTCGTAGAGGAAGTCACGCGCCTCGTAGAGCGAACGGACCGGGATGCGTTCGTTGAGACCGTGGTTATGGTGGTCGCCAGGGCGGAAGAACCTGCCACTCAAGCCGTAGGTGGGGATACCCTCCTGGTTAAGATATCTGCCATCGGTTGCTCCCACCGACATGGTCGGTAGCAGCGGGACGCTCGGCCACATCTTCGATGACACTTCCCGAACTGGCCCGAGGATTTCCTCCGACAATGGAGGTACTGGTGCGGCCGAGGTATACGGTTCAACCGGTTCGATCGTGACCTTAGGGTCGTTCACGACGTCGACGAGGGTCTGGTGAACCTCGGCGCCCGGTGTGCCAGGAAAGATTCGGCAGTTCACATTCGCTTGGGCTTGCTGTGGCAGGGCATTCGCGGCGTGCCCGCCCTGAATCTTGGTGACCACGCAGGTGGTGCGCATCATCGCGTTGTAGAGCGATACCATCGATAGGGTCGCTGCCGCCGCAGCGTCGTTCGGGTTGCTGACCAGCGCCTTCATGGCTTGACCGGTGGCGCCACCGTCCAGCTCGCTCTGCCGATCGAAGTAGGATCGGGTCACTTCATTGAGCTGCACCGGAAAAGTGAACGTATTGAGCCGGGCCAGTGCGGCGCCCAGAGTCTGGATGGCGTTGACCGGCCCAGGTTGTGAGCTGTGCCCACCGGGATCCGTGGTTTGCAGTGTGAAATTTTGATAAACTTTTTCGCCAGCCTGGATTTCCAAGGACACCCGGTTGTTCTGATCATCCAGCGTGCCGCCGGCTCCTTCGTTGAGGGCAAAAGCGGCGTCGATCCAATCGCGGTGGTTCTGCAACAGCCACTCGACGCCATTAACTTGCCCGCCGCCTTCCTCGCCGCACGTCAGCGCAACCTTGATCTCGCGTTTCGGGGTGAATCCCTCCGTGCGGTATCGGATCAGGCTGTCGACCCAGATCGCGGCCATGGCCTTGTCATCGTTGGCTCCGCGAGCGGTGAAGTATTCGTTATCCTCGACCAGCTTGAACGGATCGCGACCCCAATCCTCCGCCTTGGCCTCGACCACGTCGATATGGGCCAGCAACAAGATTGCTTTGCTCGCCGGGTCGGTTCCGTGCAGGGTAGCGATCAAGCCGCCGTCCTTCGGGTGGTCCGGCGGCACGAAGACGTTGAGGTCACTGTCCGGATAACCGGCCTTCTTCAGGCGGCCGGCCATCCTCTGCGCGGCCAGGGTGCAGTCACCGGCTGAGGCGGTGGTGTTGGTCTCCACCAATTCCTGATAAAGTTCGCGAAACGCTGCCCGGTCTGTCTGCGCCGCCGGTGCTGGTGGGGGAGTGGACCCGCAACCTGCTAGGGCCAGCACACCGACGCAGGCCATCACCCAGACTCTCAACACCATCAGTTCATACCATGGTGTGATCCGATCACGCTATCTTGATCGCGGGTGCTCAAGATAGCGCTGAGTGCCATTCGGAGCCGAATCGCGGCCGCGGGGAAGTCACGAAAGTGCGGTTGTCGCTGCGACCGCTTGGGCCGTTGAGCTCACCGCGATGCTCGTCGATCCTGCGATCCGCGCTTTGGTGCCGCCCTGCGGTGTGGAGCTGGCCATCGTGCCAGGGCGGCGGTCATGTTCTTGGACTGCGCAAGCGTGTGATGAGGTGCACCACGGACCGCCAGCCGAGGAGGAGCAGCGCCAGGCTCGTGGCGGTGATCAGCACGAACGTCAGCGGCAATCGGTGGGTGAACGCCGCGCGTGCGCCGAGACCGACAATCACGGCGCCAGCCCACGCCGCCACCCCGATCGGCAGTCGCAATGGCGCGCGCCACGCCCGGCCAACCAGCCAACCGAGGAGAAGCCCCAGCAGGAACGGTGCTGCAGTAGCCAGCACCCCGAACGCGTCCACTACCCCGCTATGCGAGCTGCGCCCTGCGGCGGTGAACACCAACACCGCGAGCACATCGGCTCCGGCGGCGAGCACCATGGTTGTTGGGCGGACGGTCTGCGTGGCCACGCTGGCAGCCTATGCTGGCTGGCCCCTGGCCCGGTCGGCGTCAGCTTGCGCGCTCTGTGGTTCGCGCCACGGAGCGCGCCACGGAGGTCGGCTCCGTGGCATGCGGATTCCGGTGATGCTTCGGCGCCCCCTTCAGCTGTCCACTTTCTCCTCGGCGCGTCTACGATAAGGATCATTGCGATAGCGAGAGGATCGGTGTGACCGGCAGCCGAGGCCACCCCCGGCGATGCCTGCTCGCTGCCGTCACGGTGCGCCGGGGGGCGACCGATGATGGGCTCTGTGTCTGAACCGGCCGGTCGGTGTGACGGCCGGAGGTAGGTCGGTGACTGTGAGCCGATGCCGTGGTAAGTGAAGGGCTGCCCGCACCGCCGTGTCCGATTTAGTCATTTTTCGTGATGTTTGTCGTAATCTCATAGTTAACTTCTAGACTTGTTCTGTTCATCTTCGGGGGTCAGCGTTCCCCCGTGAATTCCGTGTGTGTGGGACAGGACGTCGGTTTGTTGACACCCGCCGTCGTGACCGCTGGTATCGGGCTCCTGCCTCCGGGCACACCATGTCTTCGGCGACGTCCGCGAGCAGTGATCATCGAGAATCGGCGGTGAATGAGCACCCATTCCTGTGACCGGGTAGAAACCCTCTCTTCCTGACCACATCGGGACCCGCGCGAGCATTCGGTGCTTTTCCGACGCCGGCCGTTGTCGCCCGTAAAAGTTCTGTTCCGCCCGAATCGGGAAGGCGTGACTCATTGTATAGACGGAGAAAATCCGGAGGAAAAAGAAATGACTGACAATGAACCCGTAGATCAACGAACAGGAATTGGTCGGCGTCGATTCCTCACCGGACTCGGCGTTAGCGCGGCCGGTGTGCTCACCCTGAGTAACGTCGAAGCGCTCGCCGAGACGGTCGAGGGACCGGTCCCCGACTCAGCCCCGGATCCCCGGTTCAGCCGGATGTTCCAGCTCCCGGCATTCGCCGACCCGCAGTCCCCAGCCGTCCGGAACGCAATGATCGACATCGGCAAGCCGGGCGGATTGCTGGACGCCAAGGACCCACTGAGCGAGGGCCCGGTCCGGCTGATCACCAACCCGGAGCTCAGCCCGCGTAACGTCGACCAGGACGTCCGCAACATGACCGCCGGCACCACGTTCGTCGGCCAGTTCCTCGATCACGACATCACGTTCGACAACACCTCGCGGCTCGGCGTGGTCACCGAGCCCACCCGGACGCCGAACACTCGGGATCCGCGGCTCGATCTCGACTCGGTCTACGGTGGCGGACCGGCGATCAGCCCGCAGCTCTACAACCCCAACGACCGTGCCAAGTTCCGGATCGAGAGCGGTGGCCTGTTCGAGGACCTGCCACGCAATCCCAACCGGACCGCGATCATCGCGGACCCGCGCAACGACGAGAACCTCATGATCGCCGGCCTGCATGCGGCGTTCCTGCTGGCGCACAACCGGACCGTGGACCTGCGACGGGAGAACAGACTGCCCGGCAATGCCTGGCGCGGTGCCCAGCAAACGGTCATGCACCATTGGCAGTGGATCGTGGTCAACGAGTTCCTCCCGCAGATCGTCGGACGGGCGCTGGTCGATGACATCCTGCACAACGGCCGGCGCTGGTACCGGTTCCGCAAACCGGCCATGCCGGTGGAGTTCCAGACCGGTGCCTACCGGTTCGGGCACAGCCTGGTCCGCCCGTCGTACCGGGCGAACCTGCGAGGAGATCCCGGTGGCAATCCCGCGACCGGCGCGCCAGCCTTCTTCGGGTTCATCTTCGACCCGGCGGGCGAGGGTCAGGCTGACCCGGTTGACCTGCGTGGGGGAGCGCGGGCGCCGCGGCGGTTCGTCGGCTGGCAGACGTTCTTCGACTTCGGCGGCGACCAGACCCAGCACGTG
>DATEMN010000137.1:0-9812 GCA_035275565.1 Pseudonocardiaceae bacterium
CCTCCGCGTGCCTTCGAAGCACCCCACCCCTAGTCAACCGTGCGGTTTCCGCGAACTCGGGGTCTCCGCAGACCTGCTCACCGTGCTTGCCCAGCGCGGCATTACCACCGCGTTCCCGATCCAGACCGCGACATTGCCCGACGCGCTCGCCGGGCGGGACGTGCTCGGTTGCGGCCGGACCGGCAGTGGCAAGACGCTTGCTTTCGCCGTCCCCACGGTCACTGCGCTGGCCCGCTCTGGGTTGCACCGCACCGCCGCCCGCCCGCGCGCACTGGTGCTGGTGCCTACCCGGGAGCTGGCCAACCAGGTGGCAGACACCTTCGCCCCGTTGACCGCCGCCCTCGGGCAGCGGATCACCACGGTCTATGGCGGCGTCGGTCAGGGCGGGCAGGTGGCCGCCCTGCGCGGCGGGATCGACGTCCTCATCGCCTGCCCCGGCCGCCTGGAGGACCTGCTCGGTCAAGGCCGTGTGCATCTCGATGCGATTGAGGTCACGGTGCTGGATGAGGCTGACCACATGGCTGACCTAGGGTTCCTGCCTGCAGTACGCAGAGTGCTGGACCGTACCCCGGCCGGCACCCAACGGCTGTTGTTCTCGGCCACCCTTGACGGCGCCGTGGATGTGCTGGTCCGCCGCTACCTGACCGATCCGGTAGTGCACTCGGTCGATCCACCGGCGGCACCGGTGGCCACGATGGAGCATCACGTGTTCACGGTGGAGCATGCCGACAAGTCCTCGGTGGTGCGAGAACTCGCTTCCGGCCAGCGCCGCAGCCTGCTGTTCACTAGGACCAAGCACACCGCGAAGAAGCTCACCAAGCAGTTGGCCGCGGCCGGGCTACCCGCCGTGGAGCTGCACGGGAACCTCTCGCAGAACGCCAGGGCACGGAATCTCGCGGCATTCAGCGAAGGTAGCGCGCGGGTACTGGTGGCTACTGATATTGCCGCGCGTGGCATCCATGTCGATGAGATCGGTTTGGTGGTGCATGTGGATCCCCCCGCCGAGTACAAGGCATACCTGCACCGCTCTGGACGCACGGCCCGGGCTGGCGCCGACGGGATCGTGGTCATCCTGGCCACCCCGGAGCAGTCCGGGGAGGTGCGGACACTGACTCGGCAGGCCGGTATCCGACCGGTGACGGCCCGGGTGCGTCCCGGCGCTGAGCAGATCGCTGCACTTACCGGCCCGCCGGCCCCGTTGGTCACACCAGCAGCCCCTGCTGCCGCGTCGACGCCGGCCCGGAAGCGCCGAGAGGCCGTTGTTGGGGTCTCCCGTCAAGGGCCACGACGGTCTCCCCGGCGCCGCTCCACCCGCCGCGCTGCGTGAGAAGCTCCCCGTGCACATGGCTTTGGGAACTGCCCTACGCGTTGTTTCCCAGTGGGCGGTCCCCGTCCGGGATCCGGGACAGCCCATCAAGGAGCTGCTGGACAGCGGTGGGCATCGTAAACCCGGTGGGTCCTACGCTGACGCAGGACCAGCGGCCGTCGCTGACCACGGGCACGCCGGCTTCGGCCATGCTTTCCACCAGGTCGCCGGCGAGGTAGCTGTGGCGGCTGTCCCAGACCCGTTGACGGTCGGTTTGGCCGAGGGCGGCCCACCATTGGCGGGCGAGTTCTCGTGTGTTACTCATTGTGGAACCACCTTCTGTGGTAGTCGTTACTGTTGAGCGGGGCTCGACGGGATAAATCGTTTTAGCCGTCGATGCAATCCACTATCACGTCGATTGAGGGCTGTGGTGAGTACTCCTCGTTACCTCCTCGTAAGAGGTAAGAAGGTCTCAGATCCTCGGTGTGCCGCTATGCCTGAATTTACCCGATACACGATACATATCCACACGTTGCCTGTGCGCGAGTATCGGCGATTTTGCGGGCTCCCCCAAGCTGGGGGACTGTCCTACCGAGGGGCAAGATCGTTGCCAGCGCAGGTGTCGACGACTTGTCTCGTGATATGACGCTGGGTGGCGACGAGCTCACCGACGACCTTACGCTGAGCCGCGAGCAACAGCTCGAATGGGTCATGGGCGCGGGAGGCCATAGTTGCGCTGGCAGGAGAGGCCAGTGCGGTGGAGCCAACCTGTCGGGCCAGGTCAGCCCACACCTGGACCGACTTGAGTGAGGTGTCCAGCCCTTGGCGTACGAGCTGGATCATCGAGTCCTGCACCTGCTGGGAAGTCTTGTCCGTAGTGGCGTGGGCCTGCTCGGTGATCGGGTCCGCGACGACGTGGACCGGGTCGCCGCGGGTGTCGATGACCCGTCGATCGTCTTTAGTATGCGTAGACATGTATCAATGCTCCCGGATCTCGGGGTTGCTAGATAAACCGTCCACGACCTACCCTGCCCGCCGTCGGTGCAGCGTGCAACCATCTCGGCATTAAAATCGAGGTAACATTTAAGCCACCCGGCGATGACGGTGCGTTAAGGCATCTCCGTGGTCGAGGGGCGCCTTTCCGTGGAGCCGCTGATGATGTCGATCTATTGTTGGGTTGATGTCTAGGAGTACCGCCCACCGGTGTACCTGAGAGCGGCGTGACGCCGAACGGCGTACCGGATGCGGCGTGTGGAGCAGCGTCGAGGTCTCTCGTCGCCCGCAGCGGACCGATGGGCGCCGGCGAACGACCAGAGCTCCCAGATCCGGGCCAGATGCCGGCCTGTCTCCCTAGGGTCCGCGTGGCGCTGCGCTCCGTATTCGGACAGCCGCACGTAATCGTGATTCGTCAGTGGTGGACCAGGACTAAAAGCACAACTCACGAGGAGAATCATGCGTAGACTCCCCGACCCTGTCATGGCGGCGATCGGCGCCGTCGTCCTCAGTGTGTCGCTGGCCGCCTGCGGCGGCTCGACTCATGCCTATTCAGGCGCTCCAGCGCCGGCTGGGGTGGAGTTCCCTGCGGTACCGGGCGCACCAGCGCCGGGCGCGTTGAAGATGTCGGCTAACTCGGCGAGCGAAGCCGAGCTCGTGACCGCGTTGCGGGCTGCTGGCGTATCCAACCCTGAGCGGTGGGCCGAGGAGATCATCGAGTACCGACCATACGCCAGCAACGACGTAGAGCTGACCAAATTGGTGCAGAACCTGACCAAGTACAACCCCGGTCCACAGACCCTTGAAAAGATCTTGTCAGTGCTCCAGCCGTGACTCATGTGCGCCACGCGCAGCGGGCTGATCCGCTCAGCCTGCTGCGCGTCAGCCTCACCGCGCTCACCGCGCTCGGCATCGCGGGCACTGCCTTCGAACTGGCGACCCTGCACCACTGGAACGGTGCCATCCAACTCGTGCCGTGGGCCGCGCTCGCTGTACTCGCGGCTGCACTGGCCCTATATCTCGCAGCGCCCAGCTACCCACCGCAGCTGCATGTGGTGCGCGTTCTGGCATTGTTCGTGCTGGCAGCCGCACTGTACGGGGTCGTGGAACATGCGCTGGCCAACTATCGCGCTGGGCCGCTCGACCAGCGGTTCGCGGACACCTGGACTACGTTGGTCCCCTGGTTGCGGTGGTGGTACGCGATCACGAAGACGGTCGGCCCGGCGCCCACGCTCGCGCCGGGGATGCTCGGTCACACCGCCGCCACGTTGCTACTCGCAACGATCGGCCAGCGTGTCGCGACCACGACAGCACAGGCCAGAAGACGTCATCGATATGTGCGCTCTGTCCATCATCTCGGAGTCCGTCATCTCGAGGTCCGTCATCTCGAGATGACCCACGGCCGCCCTGGCACCGTTGCGGCAACCGCCAGCAGACCGCGGTATCCGGCCGCCCGCCGGCTCGATTCAGCTACCGCCATCGCTGCCTCCCCGGTCCGAACCTCTCCCCGCCGAGTCAGCGGACGCCCCCCGAGTCGACATCGCCTCCGGCGATGGTGACGACGTCGATCCGGATTCACCCGGAGGCCGGATTCACCCGTGGACGCAACGGCTGCGACGGCCCCGCGGCATCAATGACCGTCCGGACCAGGTGATGGTCAGGTGACAGCCGGCACACCGGGTCCGCCCGTGTGGCGTCACCGGTGAGCTGGAACGCCTGGCAACGGCAACCGCCGAAATCGACTTCCTTGCGTGAGCAGCTCCGGCACGGCTCCGGCATCCACTCCGACCCACGAAACCGGATGAAGGCCGCAGAGTGGTGCCAGATCGCGGCCAGTGCGCGCTCCCGCACGTTGTCAATGTCAAGCCCGGCGATCTGTCCTGCCGCCAGGCACGGCAGGACTCGACCGTCGGGCGTGATGACGATGTGCCGCCGCCCCCAGCCGTGCATGCATGGTTTCGGGTATGGCTCGTAGTAGTCCGCGACGACATAAAGGATCTCGAGGGTGTCACGGTGCGCCGTTCGCGCTTGCGCGACGACGTGCTCCGCGGCAACGACCTGTTCACGTGTCGGCAACAGCGCTGACCGGTTGCGTAGTGCCCAGCCGTAATATTGCGTATGCGCGAGCTCGAGCCGGTCGGCACCGAGTGCAATGGCGAGGTCGACCAGCGACTCGATGCGGCCGATGTTCCCACGATGCAGGACGACGTTGATCGTCAGCGGCAGCTCCAGCGACGTGATCGCTCGGGCGGCGGCCATTTTGTGGCCCCAGACGCGGGCACCTGTGATCTTGTCGGCGGCCGCGCGGTCAGTGTCCTGGATGCTGAGTTGGACGTGGTCGAGCCCGGCCTGTGCGAGTTCGGCTGCGCGCCGCTCGTCGAGGCCCACCCCACTGGTGACCAGGTTGACGTAGAAACCGAGATTACGGGCCCGCGTGACGAGCTGAGTCAGGTCGGGTCGAGCCAGCGGCTCACCTCCGGTGAGGTGCAGTTGCAGCACGCCGAGCTGCCGAGCCTCATCCAGCACGCGCAACCAGTCGGGTAGCGCCAACTCCGCAGCTTGCGGGACGGCAACGGGATTGGAGCAGTAAGGGCAGTGCAGTGGACAGCGGTAGGTCAGCTCGGCGAGCAGCCCGAGCGGCCTATCCATTGCCGGCCACCAGGAGCCCCTGGGCAATCATGTCCTCGAGGAGCGACATGACGTCCTCCACCACGACGTCGTGGTAGCTCTCGCCGACCGAGTGCAGTACGTCAGCCACACTGTGGTCGCCGTCGCACAGCCGGACGACGGCAGCCGCCGTCTCGTTCATGATGAGCACACCCTCCGGGAACAGCAGCACCGTCTCACCGCTGACCGGATCGGTCCCGGTGCGTACCCCGCGGCGCAGCCGCGGCCGGTCGGTGCGGGACAACGCCGCCGTCACCGAAGCATCCGCAGTGCATGCTCGATCGCGTCGAGCATGCTCCACAGCACATCTGTCTTGAATGCCAGTGCGCGCAGGGCGGCGTCCTGGCTGTCTCTCGACCGGCAATGTGACAAGACGATATCCAGCGCGTCTGCACATTCTTGGGGGGCCCGGTCTATCCGGGAGTCGAAGTACCCTAAAGCGTCTTGATCAATCCACGAGTAGTGTTTCTTCAACGCAACCGTCCGGGCCGCCATCGCTTGCGGGGCGAACAACTCGGTCAATGAGGACGCGATACCCTCCAGCCACGGCCTCGTCCGGGCGAAGGTGACATATGAATCGACCGCAAAGCGTACCCCCGGTAGCAGGTGCAGCTCGTCGGTGACCTCCGCCCGGTTCAGTCCGACCGCATCAGCCAGTTTCAGCCATCGGGCGCAACCACCGTCACCGGCGGCGGTGCCATCGTGATATGTGATTCGCGGCAGCCACCGCCGGCGAACCTCTGGCAGTGGGCAGTTCGCGACGATTGCTGCGTCTTTCTGCGGCAGACTCCGTTGGTAATACCACCGGTTGGCCACGTAAGCCCGCAGGTGAGCAGGGTTAAGTTCACCGGCTGCCATCCGCTGGTGAAAGGGATGCTTGTCCCAGTAGCTGCGCTCCTGAGCGCGCAGCATGCCCTCGAAGTCCTCGCGGTCTAAAGCCAGCACAGGTAGTCCCCTCTCAAACGTACTGGTCTCAAAGCTCGTAGTGGGCACCATCCTCAGCGATACTCACACCGGCGGTGGCGAGCAGTGCTCGTTCGGGCGAATCTTCGGGCAGCATCGGATTAGTGTTGTTGATGTGGGTGTACACGACTCGTGCTTGTTCCAGCTGGGCAAGCAGGCGCAGGCTACCGTCCGTGCCGTTGATCGGCAGGTGGCCCATCGACCGAGCCGTTGCGGTGCCACGTCCATGCCGGTTGAGTTCGTCGTCGTCCCAGAAGGTGCCGTCCAGTAGGATCAGATGAGCACCCTCGAGCTTTCCGAGGAGACCGTCGTCGAGTGCCGCGACGGAGGGCAGGAATACCAGGCAGCAATCGGTGCGCCGGTCGGTGATCCGGTAACCGATGACCACACCGGGGATGGGAGCCTGATCTCGGGCGTAGCGGGGGAACCGACCGCTGCTGGCTTCGAAAGGCTCACACCACATAGGCGACTCCGCGCCATCGCGATACCGTAAGGCGAATGGCTCGCTCGGGTGCACGTTGTGCCAGCGCACTACGGCGTAGCTTTCCAACGTAGGCAGTATGCCGCAGCTGGTCAGCAGGGCACGCATCGTCGTGGTGCCGTAGACGTGCAGCTCGCTGGCTTGCCGAAGCGACAGCAGCCCCAACGTGTTGTCGAGCTCAGCGTCGGTGAGGAACACGCCATGTATCGGTGCCGTGGCGTCGTCAAGGCCAGGCCGTAGGGGGCCACATTCGCGGAGCTGACTGTCAAGCTCTGGCCCGGCGTTGCCCAGAAACCACTCGCCCGCGCCGTCACCGACGGCGATACCGGACGAGCGTCGCGGCCGTACCGGGCGCGTGCCTGACCGTGCGGCCTCACATACCGGGCACCCGCAATTCCATTGCGGTACTCCGCCGCCGGCCGCAGAACCCAGGATGCGGACGAGCATCGTAGTGAAACTTACCGACCTTTACCGCCGGCCCGCATACATTGTGACTTCCATGGGCGTCTCCAACCGCTCCCAGGTTGGCGGCACCCACTGCCTATGCGGGTGCGGTGCGCTCTGGGTGGACTCCCCGGTCTTCCCGTTGACAACGTGACTTCCTTGACCCTGGACAGTGACCATATTTGACCTCCGTCGGCACCTGGACCAGCACTCGTAATAACCGACAAGAATTCCTTATCAAGAAATCGGGGCAAATAAGAAGGTCTTCATCGTGGCAGAGCGCATCGACTGATGTCAACCGGCTGTCAGTGGTATTGAGCTGATCCCACCCACGACCATCGGAAGACGAGCAGTGCTGGCAGACCAAACGGGGGCTTGACCCCGTTGCGGCATGCGGAACACTGACGTGGGTGGGAACCACGGCGGAGGAGGACTCATGCCCGACGTCGCCGTGATCGACATGGATATCCGGTCCCCGGAGAGCAGCGAATGGTCCGGCCGGGTCGAGCGCATCGACTGCTACGCGCTGGGCTCGACCGAGCTCGGGCGCTACGCCGTCCTCATCATCACCACCACCGTCGATCAGGAACATCTGGCCCGGCATCGGGGCGCGATTCGCGACTTCCTCGACGGCGGCGGTGTGGTGATCTTCGGCGGGCACCTGTATCGGGACTGGTTGCCCGGCGCGTCACCGTTCGTGCCACTCACCGAGCGCACGCTGGCCACTTACCAGGTGGTCGAGGTCGCCGATCACCCGATCTTCCGCGGGGTGCGGCCGGAGCAGTTGACCTTCCGTCGCGGTGTTGCGGGGTTCTTCGCCCGCGGGCACCATCCGGTTCCCGACGGCGCGCAGGTGCTCACCCGGCTCGCGGGCGGCCAGCCGGCGACGTACCTGGACCAGGTGTCCACTGCCGGCACCATCTTGGTGCAGGCGAGTAGCGACCTGCTGGGGTACTGCGGCGAGGCGCTGCTCGACTGGGCCCGCACTGAATCCGCGTGCCGGCGGGCGGATGCCCACCGGCATCGCTGCAGTCATCGGGGTGGGAATCGTCGCGGGGGGCTTGCCGCCGTGTACGGCGGCTCGACCCAGCACCACCGGACATTCACCGCACCGCAGTACACCCGGTACCTGCCCGGCGGGCTGCTCTACCTTCCCGATCTCGCGGCCACCGATCTGACCGGACTGACCGGTCTGATCATTCCCGAGCGGATGCATCGCGGCCTGCTCAGCCGGGCCGCCGACCAGGTGCGCGAGCTGCTCGACGCAGGTGGCACCGTCATCGCGTTCAGCGGCGGGGAACCGATTCCAGAGTTCCTGCCCGGCGTGTGTTGGGAGCATCGGCCGACTAACTACTGGTGGTGGCTTGAGCCAGGCGCCGAGCTGGGGCTACGTACCCCGATCCCCGACCACCCCCTGTTCGACCGGCTGAGCCTGCGCGACTGCGCCTGGCACTACCATGGCGTGCTCGACCCGCCCGAGGGCGCCGAGGTCCTCGTGACGTTGGCCAGCGGTGAGGCGCTGCTCTACGTGGACCAGCTGACCACCCCTGGCACCCTGATCGTGGCCACCCTGGATCCGATCAGCCACTACGGAAGCTATTTCATGCCGGCGACCGAGCGATTCCTCGACGGGTTCCTGCCCTGGGCCGCTTCAGTGTGCGGCGCCGAGCTGGAACCACCTGTCGCAGGCTGACAGGGCTGCTGTCTCGCTACCTTGATGCTCGGGAATAGGAGTCCGCGGTAGCACGCACGTGAGTAGCGGACGTTGACGCAGTTGAGAGTTCGGAGTACGACTGACTGAGGCGACCTCGGTCAATCAGATCTTTCTGGTTGACCGCGGAGTCGCGTGGGCGCCTTTCATGAAATTGGGAGGCCGTTTCGATGGTGTCATGGGCCAGCGCTGCTCCATCACATCCTCGTGAGCGGAGCGAGAAACCCGGTTCTGCGGGAAGAGAGGCGCCTAGTGAGAGACGACAAAAGTGAGGACGCATGAGGATCTCGGAAATCTTCCAACTCGGATACGACCGCGACCGTCGCGACCGTCACCACGGCCGTTACCACAGCATCTTCCATGACCACGACGAACATCATCGCCGCCGCTACCGCCGTCGCCACAACGATGGACTGCTACTCATCAGGATCGACCTGTAACCAGGCACGTCACCGCGGTAAGCCGTGAACTCGACGTTACCGACGTTTCGACGAGTCGGTAACGTCGAGTTCACGATGCATACCGCCAGGGGCTGGCAACACGCGTATGTGGGAGTGTCGGTGATGTTCTGTTAGGTTCGGCCGAGCGTCGCTGGTTATGCTCGCGCGCTGTAGGAGTGGGCATCCGCACCGGCGAGCTTGCCGCCGTCGACGATGAGGTACTCGTCGCGGATGGCCCGGTTGTGGAGGTAGCACTCCAGGATCTCTCGGGTGCCGGCTGCGTAGCGCGCCTGTGCCGACAGCGAGGATCCGGAGATGTGTGGCGTCATGCCGTGGTGCGGGGCGGTGCGCCAGGGGTGGTCCGGTGGTGCCGGCTGGGGGTACCAGACGTCCCCGGCGTAGCCGGCCAACTGGCAGCTCTGTAGGGCGCGTACGACGGCGTCCCGGTCGCAGATCTTCGCGCGGGCGGTGTTGATCAGACGATACCGGCACACCATTCAGCGGCTTGGCATCGATGTACGTGAGCCGGCCACGCGATACGGTCATGGCGTTATGCGCTGGTATCGGCGGCGTAGACCTGCTCGGCGAAGATGTCCAGTGCCTCCGCGCACGTCTGTACCGCTGAGATCGCCTCCTGGGCGCGGGCGGCGGCCAGCGTGTCCTGGACACGGATCTTGTCCAGCCAGCCGCGCAGCTTGGTCAAGTCTTCCTCATTCTCCTCCAGTTCGGCGTAGGTGAACTTTCCAGCGTGGGTCTCCTTGTCGATCTCGGCCAGGAAGTCCTCGCACCGCAAGATGACCTCGGTGT
>DATEMN010000138.1:0-3602 GCA_035275565.1 Pseudonocardiaceae bacterium
CGCGTCTCCCGGGCCCCCGCCTCCGCCACCGATGCCGGTCGGCTACGGCGGTTGGAATCAGGGTCCGGGGTGCATCTCCGGACCGCTGGGCTTCCTACGCTTCTGCCCCTGACCGCGAGGCAGGTCGATGATCCGCGTGTCGGCAATGGTCTCGGTGAACCCGTTGCCGAACAGTGCTTCGGGAGTGTGGAATCCAGGCCGATGCTCACCGCTCAGCACGCGGCGTGCGGCCTCCGTCGCGGCCAGCGGGGTGAAGGTGTGGCGCTCGAGGATGTCAGCATGTTCGAGGTGTTCACACCAATACCGGACTTTCCGACCAACGAGGTACGGACGCCGTGGTCAACTAGGTGAGGCTGTCCGCGAGGAGGTCGAGCATGCGCTCGAAGGTGACGCTGGGGTCGGGGGTCTGACCGATCCGAGCCTGCTCGATGGTGACGGCGCCATGGATCGCGCTCCACACGATCTGGGCCGCCTCGGTCGAATCCTGTTCGGATGCAGACGTTCTCATCGCGCTGACCAGCTGGGCCAAGACGGCGAACACGTCGCGGCCCGACCTCGCCACCGCGGACGACTGATCCTCGAGCGGACTGCCTGCACCGAAGATCAGCGAGTATCGGGCGGGGTGTCCGAGTGCGAACTCGCGATAGTTCCGGCAGGCCTGGCGAAACCGCTCGACGGGCTCCAGGTCGCCGGCGACGTCGATGACCTCCGCAAGCTGGGCCAGTGCCCGCATGGCCAGTGCTACGGCCAAGCCGTCCTTGTTCTCGCCTCGATTTTTCGTCCAGCGTGATTTGCGGGCGGACTCTGCGGCGGATTGCGTGGCGAAGTGGGTGCTGCAGTTTGGGGGCGTGGCGGGGTGGTCCCGTGTCGCCGGGTGAGGCGGGCTTTCCCGGTGCCTGTGGGTCTTTCGTGGTAGGTGGGCCAGAGGAGCTGTGTGCTATCCGAAGGCAGTTCGGATGGTCTGCCAGGCGGTCGCGATTTGGGCGGCCCATCGCCAGGTGGCATCGATGCGTAGCCGGGTTTGTCGGGCGCTGCGGGTGATGCGGGCGGCCACATGCAGAACGCGGTAGCGGAACGTAGCGATCTCGGCGCGGGCCAGGCCGGGATCGGCGCGGAATCCCAGGAGGCGGGTCCAGGTGACCAGGTCTGTGGCGGCCAAGACGATTTCGAGCCACGCGGCGTTGGCCCAGAAACGGTGGCACGGCAGGTTACGCAGGCCGGTGGCCTTGAGCTCGCGGATGCGGTCCTCGACGCGGGCATGCTGACGGTGCCGCAACTCCAGACCCGCGACCTGGCCTGCCACGACACCGGGCGGTGTGTCGGTGATGAAGGCGGTGACCCGCATGCCGTCGGCGTCGGTGAATCGCAGCTGAGCACCGGGGTGGGGGCGTTCTTTACGCAGGATCAACCGGGTCCCTGCGGGCCATGAGGCCAAGGTGAGCAGGTCGGTGGCCTCAGCGACCCAGGCACCGTCGCGGATTCCGCCGTGGGTGTCGATCGCCGGATACCAGGCTTGGCCGAGGTTGAGGGTGTCGACGGCGTCTTGCACGCGGGCATCGACGGGGTAGCCGAAGGAGAATCCCACCCCGGCATCACGGCAGGCGTCGGCGAATCTGTGGGTGGCTCCGGCGGTGTCGCAGCGCACCAACACCTTTGGTGCGGGACTATCGGAATGGTCGGGGTCAGGCCGCCACGGGGCGGGCAAGGATGCCAGTGCCTGTTCCAGGACGTTGATGTGGTCACTGGCGGTGTTGGAGCCAGCGTTGCCGGTACGCAGCAGCCCGGCCAGAGCTTCCCCGCCGGCGATCTCCGGGCGGTCCAAAAACGCCAGCAGCGGGTGCAAGCCGAACGTTTTCTTCCAGGTCGGCGCTGCCCCGGTCTTGTTGTCGGAGTGATCGATCACCAAGGTGGCATCGATATCGATATGCAGCCAGTCCTCGGTGGTGGGGGCGGCTCCCGCGGTCCAGGCCGCTGCCCGCGCGGTGGCCCGGGCCGCCCGCACCGCCGGCAGGTGTGCTGCGTCGATACGTTCATCGATCAGCCTCCACATGGTGGTCGTCGAGGCTTTCGGGCCGAGAACGTGCTCCCGGTCGCCGCACAATTGCCCGATCCCGTCGATGCAGTCCGCTCCGTCGGCGACCGCGGCCGCCAGATCGGCGAACACCTCCCCGGGCGCGTACACCCACGGGCCGCGGTAGGTATCGGCCAACGCGGCGGTGACCTGCGCCGATAGGCCGGTCCGATCGGCAAGCTCACGCAGCATGCCCATCCCGGCATGCGACACGACGCCATGGCCGTCGGCGGACACTTTCACCCGTGGAGCGACCGCGATATTCTTCACCTGCGAGGTGCCTTCCCGCTGGAACGATTGAACCGTAGAGAAGTCCAATTATTCCTTGTAGGACAGGCACTTTCGCTTATCTACACCCGCCAAACGCAAACTTCCGCGAAAAATCCGGGCTAGCATGATCTGAGCTGACCGTATGTGCGGTCGGCTGTTTCTCGCGCGCCATCCAGCTGGTCTGTCCGATCTCCGGGCCTAGGTGACAGTCGTGCTGGTGAGCGTCGGAGAAGGATTCGGATAGCACGCGGTTGCGACGTTACCAACCGCTGCCACGGTAGTGGTCATGGACATTCCGGGGTCGGTATAACTGGTTCCGGCATACTTGCTGGTGACCGAGCCGGGAGCGGTGGCCGTCACATTGACGGTGACCGCAGGCGGCGTGAAGGTCGAGCCACCTGTGATTGGGCCGGGAACTGTAAGCACGACATTACTGCCCACTAGAGCCGTCGAACCGGCGACGGTTCCGCCGGATGTGCTGGCGGAGACATATGTCGAGTTTGCCGGGACCGGGATGAGCATCTTTAGGTTGCTGATACTCGTGACCGTAAAACCGGATGCCGTCGTCGGAACCGTAGAAGAACCCGGTGTAAGGGTAATGGCCACGGGAGAACCCGCGGTCACCGAGCCCGGCGCGGCGCCGGTAACCGAGGTTGTCATGCTCGATGTCTGACCGATGCCGAAAATCGTGCCCTTGCAACTCCAGTTCACGCTGACGGCTGCATTCGCCGTCCCAGCGAAACAAATTGCGGCGGCAAGCGCCACCGGAGTGACAACGCCAGCACGAAGTAGCGTGGACGTATTCGATTGCATGGTTATCTCCAAGAGGTGAAGGTAACGACGTGGCCGGGGTGCCCCGCCGCGGTAGAGCGGAGAAAACGTAACCCTCCGCTGCCGAAATTCCGTGCACATTTTGGCCACGTTTCGACGGCAATATTGCTTAATTTATATTCGTTATTCGGTATTGAGAATCAGTAGAGGAAAGTTATTAGTGCAAAGATATTGAATGCAGAACTATATTGGCGTGCGCTCGGGAGAGGCGTGAATAATAGAGGGCCTGGCCGAGGTGCATGTTCGCCCTGGCAGATGTGTCACGTTTCGCCGTGGAACGCGTACACCAACGGGCCAGTCGTCGCACTCGTAATACCGTGAGGCGGTGGACAGTTGCAGCCGGGTTGACGATGCGAGCGCATTCCAGCTGTTCCCCGGGTTGAATCCTCCGCATCTGAGTCGGTTGGGACTGCCCCCGGTTTGGTTGACT
>DATEMN010000139.1:0-2963 GCA_035275565.1 Pseudonocardiaceae bacterium
CCCACTCACGAGCCGCCGGGCGCCCACGGATTGGCGCTGGGAGGGGCGGATTCCAGCCAGGACAGGAATCCGGTGAGGGTGTCCTCCCGCATCGCGAGTTCTAACTCGTCGACGTCGGTTCGGCAGCGCAGCACAATCGACTCGGTGGGCATCGCGTAGCTCTCCGGCAGGGTCGGTCCACGCCGCTCCACGATCTCCAGCTGGTCCCGATCGAGCACCCGATCGGGGCCCGACCGCAAACTGGAGACCCCGAACCAGGCGAAGACATCGCCCTGGTAGCGGCCCACACCCTGATGCCAGCCACGGCCGCTGGCGTGCAGTCGGGACCGCAGCGCGACGTCGATCCCCCCCTGACGCACTATCCAAAGACGCCGAACAGCTTGCGCAGCGACGAGCAGCCCGCAGCCCAGCAGGACCAACCCGATGGTCTCCCCGATCCCCATGGCGGCCCGCTCCAGCGCCCGGAAGGATCCTCAGACCGCCTGACCGACGGCCTTGAGCCGAGCGGTGGCTCTGGTTCGGGCCTCGTCGGTACCGGCCTGGGCCAAGGCATCCCGAGCGGCCTGCTGGTCGATCTCGTCAGCGAGCTCGGCGGCCTCGGCCAGCACGCTGACCTTCTTGCCGGTGACCGACAAGAAGCCACCGAAGACGGCTGCCGTCACGGTCTCGCCGTCGGTGGTGGTGACCTTGACGATGCCGCCTTCGACGAGCTCGCCGAGCAGCGGCGTGTGCCCGGGCAGGACACCCAGCTCGCCTTCGGTGGTCTCGGCGAAAAGCCAGGTGGCGTTACCGGACCACACCTTACGCTCCACCGCGACCAGCTCGACGGACATCTCAGCCACGCACGTCTCCCTTACGGTCAGCTCTTGGACAGCTGTTGGTACTTCGCCTCTAGGTCCTCCAGACCACCACACAGGTAAAACGCCTGCTCGGGCATGTGGTCGAAGTCACCTTTACACAGCTTGTCAAAGGCCTCAATGGTCTCCTTGAGCGGCACCGTCGAGCCTTCCTGGCCGGTGAACTGCTCGGCGGAGTACATGTTCTGGCTCAGGAAACGCTCGATCCGCCGCGCTCTGTTGACCGTGACCTTGTCCTCTTCGGACAGCTCGTCGATGCCCAAGATGGCGATAATCTCCTGCAGGTCGTTGTACTTCTGCAGGATCCGTTTGACCTCCTGGGCCACCCGGTAGTGCTCCTCGCCGACGTACTGCGGGTCGAGGATGGTGGACGACGAGGCCAGCGGGTCCACCGCGGGAAAGATGCCCTTGGAGAACACCCCACGGGACAGCTCCGTGGTGGCATCCAGGTGGGCGAAGGTGGTTGCGGGCGCCGGGTCGGTGTAGTCGTCGGCGGGCACATAGATCGCCTGCATCGAGGTGATCGAGCGGCCCCGGGTCGAGGTGATGCGCTCCTGCAGCTCGCCCATCTCGTCGGCCAGAGTCGGCTGGTAGCCCACCGCGGACGGCAGCCGGCCCAGCAGGGTGGAGACCTCGGAGCCGGCCTGGGTGAACCGGAAGATGTTGTCAATGAACAGCAGCACGTCGGTATTCAGCTCGTCGCGGAAGTACTCCGCCATGGTCAGCGCGGACAGCGCGACTCGCATCCTGGTGCCGGGCGGCTCGTCCATCTGACCGAAGACCAGCGCGGTGTCCTTGAGGACGCCGGCCTCCTGCATCTCCAGGAACAGGTCGTTGCCTTCCCGGGTGCGTTCGCCCACCCCGGCGAACACCGACGTGCCACCGAAGTTCCGGGCCACCCGGATGATCATCTCTTGGATGAGCACCGTCTTGCCCACTCCAGCGCCACCGAACAGGCCGATCTTACCGCCCTGCACGTACGGGGTGAGCAGGTCGATGACCTTCAACCCAGTTTCGAGCATCTCGGTCTTGCCCTCGAGCTGGTCGAACGGCGGCGGCTTGCGATGAATCTTCCAACGGTCTCCGGTGAACGTCGTCTCCGGGGCGTCCAGACACTGGCCCAGCATGTTGAACACATGGCCCTTGACCTGATCGCCGACCGGTACCGAGATCGCCGACCCGGTGTCGGTCACCGGGGCGCCCCGGACCAGCCCGTCGGCCGGCTGCATGGCGATCGCCCGCACGGTGTTGTCCCCGAGGTGCTGGGCGACCTCCAGCGTCATCGTCTTGCGGATCGCTTCGAGCTCGACCTTGACGGTCAGCGCGTTGAACAGCGGCGGCACCTGGTCGGCCGGGAACTCCACGTCCACCACGGGGCCAGCCACCCGCACCACGCGGCCGGTCGCGGAGTCAGCGGCCGTCGACTTTCGCGCAGCGCTTGTCTGTGGGCTCATGTCAGTCATCACTCCCCACGGCGGACAGCGCCTCGGCGCCGCCGACGATCTCGCTGATCTCCTGGGTGATCTGGCCCTGACGGGCCTGGTTGGCCTCACGGGTGAGGTCGGCAATCAGCTCGGTGGCGTTGTCAGTGGCGGCCTTCATCGCCTGACGGCGGGCGGCCTGCTCCGATGCCGCGGCCTCCAGCAGCGCCGCGTAGATCCTGGTATTGATGTATTTCGGCAGCAGGTGACCGAGGAGCACATCGGCGTCCGGCTCGAACTCATACAGCGGTGCCAGGCTGTCCGGGCGCTCACGCTGCCCCTCCCGGGCCGAGTCGTCCTCGACATACTCGACCTCCAGCGGCGCGATCCGGCGCACTCGGGGCGTCTGGGCGACCATCGACCGGAACTCGGTGTAGACGATGTGCAGCTCGTCCACGCCCGGTATCCCGTCCGCTCCGGGGTCACCATCCTCGTCGTCGGCGCCGGAGAGGAATGCGCGCACCAGCACGTTGCCGGCCGCGGCGGCGTCACTGTAGGAGGGTTGCTCGGAGAACCCGGTCCAGGACTGCTCGATCGGCCGGTCGCGGAACGTGTAGTAACTGACCCCTTTGCGACCGATCAGGTACAGCGTCACCGCCTTGCCCTCGTCACGCAGCAGCGCGTG
>DATEMN010000140.1:0-9850 GCA_035275565.1 Pseudonocardiaceae bacterium
TAGCCAGATCCACGATGGACGCGCCGTACTCGACGATGAGGTCGAGGTCGATCGCGGCCTGCTTCTCCCCGACCTCGACGGTCACCCCCGAGGTCTGCGAGGCACCGGTGCTGCCGGGGATGCGTTCGCGGATCTCGCCGAACGCGCGGGACAACCCACCGCCTAGCTGGTATACGCCAGAGATCTCATGCGCAGCCATCCCGGCGATTTTCTGCACCACCGACGAGGCGATGGTGGTCTTGCCTTGGGAGGTGTCGTCGGACAATCGGGTCGAGGCCGACCCAGCGTCGGTACGGGCTGCCGCAACCGGTGTGCTGGCCCGCTGAGGTGGAGTAGTGATCTCTGCCATGACTGGGATCTCCGGAGTTCTTTCACGTGGCATTAGGTCGTCGTCTCGGCGACGCGGCATCGATGTCGCGACCGGACAATCAACCGGTGGCGGTCTCAAAGGGAGTACCCGGCAGCGAGGGACCTAAACCCCACAGCACGTCGCGCTGTGGGCGATGCCGGCTGTAGCCAGCGTAACACGCGCGGTCAGCGCTGGTGATCTATGATTGCCTCTGGGCACGCCCTGTCTTCTCTTCGTCATTGTCGTCGTCAGGAGGCACCGACGTGCCTGACCGTCGCAAAAAGATCTGCGTCGTCGTCGCCAGCCGGGCCAATCTGGCGCGCATCACCACGGTGCTCGAGGCGGTGCGCGATCATCCCGCCTTGGAGCTACAGGTGATCGCGGCCGCGTCCGCTCTGCTCGAACGCTTCGGCTCCGCGGTGAACGTGCTCGAGGGAGCGGGTTTCACGCCCGACGCCAAGCTCCACTTCATCATCGAGGGTCAAACTCCGGCGACGATGGCGAAATCGACCGGGCTGGGCCTGCTGGAGTTACCGACCGCGTTCGAGCGACTCGAACCCGACATCGTCGTCACCGTTGCTGACCGCTTCGAGACCATCGCGACGGCCATCGCCGGCGCCTACATGAACATTCCCGTCGCCCACACGCAGGGCGGCGAGGTGTCGGGATCGATCGACGAGAGCATCCGGCACGCGATCACCAAGCTGTCTCACATCCACTTCCCGGCCACCGAACTCAGTGCCCGCCGTATCATCGCCATGGGTGAGGATCCCCAGTACGTGTTCAACCTCGGCTGCCCGTCGATCGACCTCGCCGCCCGCACCCGCCCGGGCACCCGCCGCGACGCGCTGATCGACCACTGCGGCGCTGGTTCACCAATCGACCCGAAGCAGCCCTTCCTGCTGGTGATGCAACACGGAGTGACGACCGAATACGGTCGCGGCCTCGATCAGATGGCCACGACGTTGCGCACGATCTCATCGATCGGAATGCAAGCGCTGGTCTTCTGGCCCAATGTGGACGCCGGCAGTGCCGAGGTGTCCACCGGCATCCGACAATTCCGCGATCAGGGTCTCGCCGATCGCTGCCAGTTCTTCCGCAACCTGCCGGCCGAGGAATTCATCAGGCTGATGGCGCAGTGCGCCTGCATGATCGGCAACTCGTCGGCGGCGTTGCGCGAGGGCGCCTATCTCGGCACGCCGGCCGTCAGCATCGGCACCCGCCAGCACAATCGAGAATGCGGCCCCAACGTCGTGTTCACCTCACACGACCCATGTGAGATCACCGAAGCGGTCCGTGCCCAGATCGCGCACGGCCGCTACGAGCGCAGCGACCTGTTCGGTGCCGGCACCGCGGGCCGCGACATCGCCGACGTGCTGGCCACGGTGAACCCCCCGGTGCAGAAGCGACTGCACTATGACTCCGCCGCCCTGCTCGGCGACCGCACAACCGTATAACCGGCCGGGCTAGCGCCCCGTGAGTGGCGATGCGAGCTATCACCCGCATCGCCACTCACGGGTTGTCCACAGATTAGAGCCGCGCGGTGGATCGTGAGCGCAGCCGGTTACGGGTGTCCAAAACCCGATCGGCGTGCTGCTCGAAGAGCTCCCAGTCGATCACGTCATGGTCGGCGAGCACGATCACCAAGTCGGCCTTGGTGACCTGACGCGACTCGCAGGGCACCATCCGGATGTAGCTGGGGATCTCGTCGACGTTGACCAGCGGGTCGATCGCGCGAAGACCGGCCCCGAGATCATCGAGTCGCTTGGCGACTGCGATCGCCGGCGATTGCCTGGTGTCTCGGGAGTTGCGCTTGTAGGCCAATCCTACGAGCAGGATCCGGCTGCCGTTGACGGACTTGCGCTGCTGGTTGAGGAACTTGACCACGCGGGAGACGACATAGTCGGGCATATGGTCGTTGACGTCGTTAGCGATATCAACGAAACGGAAAGCGCGGCCCAGGGACCGTCGCGCCTGCCAGGACAGGTAAGAGGGATCGATGGGCAGGCAATGCCCGCCGACTCCTGGTCCCGGCGTGAACTTCATGAATCCGAAGGGTTTGGTGGCGGCCGCGTCGACCACCGACCACACGTCGAGCCCGAGGTCGTGGCAGTACACCGCGAGTTCGTTGACCAGAGCGATGTTGACGTGGCGGAAGGTGTTCTCCAGCAGCTTGGCAAGCTCAGCCTCACGAAGTCCGGGCACCGGTACCACGTGCTCGATGAGCCGCCCGTAGAAGTCGGCCAGCGCCTGCAGCGATACCTGGTTCATCCCCGCGATAATCTTCGGCGTGTTGTCGATCCGCCAGATCTTGTTGCCGGGGTCGATGCGTTCGGGGCTATATCCGACGGAGAACTGCTCCCCCGCGCGCAGTCCCGAACCGGCCTCGAGAATCGGGATGAAGATCTCCTCGGTGGTGCCGGGATAGCTCGTGGACTCCAGGACGACGCAGCATCCAGGCATGATGTGCGGGGCGATGATGGCGGCAGCATCCTCGACGTAGCTCAGATCGGGCGCGCCGTCGCGCCAGGGTGTCGGTACGCACACGACCGCGACGTCGAAGCCGGCCAATGCTGCGGAATCCTCGGTGGGCAGGTACCGTCCAGTACTCATCGCCACCGCGAGGTCACCGTCGGTAATATCGTCGATGAACGTCTTCGCCTTGCGCAGGCAATCAACACGGGTCTTGTCGATGTCGAAACCGACGACGTCGAAACCAACCTCGACAGCCCGAATAGCGACCGGCAGGCCCACGTAACCCTGACCGACCACGACGACGACGCGATGCAACGAACTAGAACTATCAGGCACGGAGTCCCCCGACGTGTTGTCACCGTAAGCGACCACTCGAATACTAGCGGTATCATGACCAACCGTCATCCGAACTTTTGCAGATTCGCTCTCCTGGGCACTACGGTCGAGTAGGTCAACTGAACACGCGGGAGCTCGCACCGAAGTGGGCTGAGAGGGCAGCTGGGCACCGGCCCGGGGCTGTCGACCGCAGAACCTGTCCGGGTAATGCCGGCGTAGGAAGGCTGAGTCCATGACCGTGTCGCGCCATCAGCTGCGAGACCGCACCATCGAGCCCGCCGTGACCACCGGTCCGATCACCGGATCGCGCAAGGTCTATCACGAGGTGGGTGCTGGGCTGCGGGTTCCCACTCGCCGGGTGGATCTGACGAATGGAGAGCACTTCGATCTCTATGACACCTCGGGTCCCTACACCGACCCCAAGGTGGCCATCGATGTCCATCGTGGACTCCCTCGGCTGCGAGAGTCGTGGATCGGTGCCCGCAAGCCAGGGGGAACCCAGCTGGCCTGGGCCCGGTCCGGCATCGTCACCCCCGAAATGGAGTTCATCGCTGCCCGCGAGGGCGTCGATGTCGCACTGGTGCTGGCCGAGGTGGCCCGCGGCCGCGCGGTGATCCCGGCCAACCACCGGCACCCCGAGTCCGAGCCGATGATCATCGGGAAGAAGTTCCTGGTGAAAATCAACGCCAATATCGGCAACTCGGCGGTGACCTCGTCCATTGAGGAGGAGGTGGACAAGATGGTCTGGGCCACCCGCTGGGGCGCTGACACAATCATGGACCTGTCCACCGGCAAGCGGATCCACGAGACCCGCGAGTGGCTGCTGCGCAACTCCCCCGTCCCCGTCGGCACGGTGCCGATCTACCAGGCTATGGAGCGCTGCGGAGGTGACCCGGCCGAGCTGACCTGGGCGATCTACCGGGATACCGTGCTCGAGCAGTGCGAGCAGGGCGTGGACTACATGACCGTGCACGCCGGTGTGCTGCTGCGCTACATCCCGCTGACGGTTCGCCGGGTCACCGGCATCGTCTCCCGCGGTGGGTCAATCATGGCGGCGTGGTGCCTGGCGCACCACCGCGAGTCGTTCCTGTACGAGAACTTCGAAGAACTGTGCGAGATCCTGCGCCGCTACGACGTCACGTTCTCCCTGGGTGACGGCCTGCGTCCGGGCTCCATCGCCGACGCCAACGACGAGGCGCAGCTCGCCGAGCTCAAGACCCTCGGAGAGCTGACCCAGATCGCGCGGCGCCACGACGTGCAGGTGATGATCGAGGGCCCCGGGCACGTGCCGATGCACAAGATCATCGAGAACGTGCGTCTGGAAGAGGAATGGTGCGACGAGGCACCGTTCTACACCTTGGGTCCACTCGCGACGGACATCGCGCCGGCTTATGACCACATCACCTCGGCGATCGGTGCGGCGATGATCGCACAAGCGGGTACCGCGATGCTCTGCTACGTCACGCCCAAGGAGCACCTCGGCCTGCCCGACCGTGACGACGTGAAGACCGGCGTGATCACTTACAAGATCGCCGCACACAGCGCCGACCTGGCCAAGGGCCACCCGGGCGCGCAGGCATGGGACGACGCGCTGTCGACCGCCCGGTTCGAGTTCCGCTGGCACGACCAGTTCGCGCTGGCGCTGGACCCGGACACCGCGCGGTCCTACCACGACGAGACACTGCCCGCCGAGCCGGCGAAGACCGCGCATTTCTGCTCGATGTGCGGGCCCAAGTTCTGCTCGATGCGCATCTCCGCCGACGTCCGGGCCTACGCAAAGGAGCACGGATTGTCCACCGTGGAGGCCCTGGAAGCCGGGATGGCCGAGAAGTCCGACGAGTTCACTGCCGCCGGCGGGCGGGTTTACCTGCCAGTGACCGGGCCGTGACGGCTATTCCGCCTGTCGCGCTGACCATCGCGGGGTCGGACTCCGGTGGCGGGGCGGGCCTACAGGCCGATCTGCGCACCTTCACCACCTGCGGCGTGCACGGCTGCGTCGCGGTCACGGCGGTGACGGTACAGAATTCGTTGGGGGTGACCGGTTTCGTCGCAATCCCGCCGTCCACAGTGGCCGACCAGATCCGTTCGGTGGTCACCGATATCGGGATCGCCGCTGCCAAGACCGGCATGCTGGCCTCGGCGGCGATCATCAGCGCAGTGGTCGAGGTGTGCGACGAAGTGGGTATCGGCGCTTCGGTGCCGTTGGTGGTCGACCCGGTGTCCGCCTCCATGCACGGGGACCCACTGCTGGCCGATGATGCGTTGAACGCGCTGCGCGGCGAGCTGCTCCCCCGGGCCACCCTGGTTACCCCGAACCTGGACGAGGTGAGGTTGCTGGTCGGCGTGGACGTCAGGTCCCGGGCGGAGCAGTACGAGGCCGCCCGGGCGCTCCACAAGCTGGGGCCGCAGTGCGTCCTGGTCAAGGGCGGGCACCTGCACAACGACCCCGAATGCCTGGATCTGCTCTACGACGGCAGCGAGTTCACCGCGTTCACCGGTCCCCGATCACCCACCCCGCACACCCACGGTGGCGGCGACACCCTCGCCGCAGCGATCACCTCGGCCCTGGCTCGCGGCTCGACGATGCCCCAGGCAGTCGGGTATGGCAAACGCTACGTCGAACAAGCGGTGACCCACGCCTACCCACTCGGCGCCGGAATCGGCCCGGTCTCCCCCTTCTGGTGCGTCCAGCTACCCTGATCAGACGCCGCAAGCCGTCCACCTGGAACGACGTAGGTCAACCGGACCAGACCCACTCGGCGATATCGGGCGCATCCTCCCCGAAGCGGCAGGTGTATGCCCGGCAACGCAGCCGTTCGTCGAGCAGTTGCTGGCCGACTCACCAGTAGCCGAGCCCGGATGGAAGGCGACTGTTTCCCAGGGCAAACCATCCTCGTCGCCTCGCACTTGTTCGACCCCTCGAGGCACGATAGGCTATCAAGAAACAGTTAGTCCCGTTTTCCCATGAGCCGAGGAAAAATGTTCATCTACTTTGGGGGTAGGCGTGGGTACCTTGAAATTCCTGCCTGATTGGTCACATGAGCAGAACGGCGACATTCACCCAGGGAGGTCGCTGTCCATCGAATACGCTAGCGAGCGGCTCCCGCGCTGCCGCGCCAGCCGTTACGGGCAGGATGCTTGGAGCATTACCGCCGGCATGCGCTTTCACCCGAACGGCCGGGAGCAAAGCGGCGCGGTGACGGCTCGACAACAAAACGGCACAGTGACAGCGGCGCCACTAACGGTGGAGGTGCCCATCGACGCAACAAAAATCGAACTATGGTTCCAGAACACCGACAACACGGGGTGTGTTACTTGGGATAGCCGGTACGGACAGAACTACTGGTTTGACGTCACTCCAGCTTAGATGCCGCGCGGCCATGCCGCCGTCCTCGAACGCTCAGCGCCAAGTCGACCGCATCGACGAGACACCCCCTAACTCAGCGGTCCCAGCAGCCAGTTCCCCGGAGCATTCTCATCATCGCTGAGATAGAACTCAACAATAGCAGCCCGGAATTCCTCATAGCTGATTGCGTTGTCACCGTCACGGTCGAGCCGCTTGAAAGCGTCACTGGAATGCACCGGGTCGATGCCGAGACCCTCGTACATCCGCACGTACTCATCGAAACTGAGCGAGCCGTTCCCGCCGGTGTCCACTATGCGCATAAAAGCATCGGCGATCGTTATCACCGCGTCCTCGAAGTTTTCCGGTGCCGTGACACTGGACTTCATGACATCGATAAACTCTTTTCGCCCAAGCCTTCCATCCCCGGTAGCATCACCCTCGGCAAGCAGCAGGCTCCACCACTTCTCGAACGCACCCCGCAGCGCTTGCGCGTTCTCCGGGGTATCGCCACCGGGTAGCGCGGTGAACAAGGCAGCCATCTGTTGAAAATCGTCTTGGGTGAGGTAGCCATCCCGCCCTTGGTCGAACCAGTCGAAGATAATATTGAATTTCCGATTCTTCGCACTATCCGGCATGAGTATGTCCTTCCGCTGCTCGCCGAGGTTTTCTCCGGGGTGGATCGGCAGGTTACCTGTCACCATCCGTTACCTGGAGGGTCTACCAGGGTAGAAGCCCCCTCTACCTTACGCGCTTACGCGGCCGGGTAGCGATCCCCCTCGGGAACTGCCAACCGTTGCCAGGAATCGAACACCACCCTCCCAGCGTGGGGCGAACGCAACGCTAGCGCGACTACGGTGCGCTGCCTTCTCCAGCACTGTCAACAGGGGCAGGCCGCCATGACGAGCGAAGCAGCGGCCAGGGCCGGGGAGTTGGCGGCGGTCTCCAGATCGGAAAGCATCCGCTCACGCTCGACGCTGGTGATCAACCGGCCACCTACCACGACAGCGTGGATCCGCTGGGTGTTGGTGATGTCATCGAGCGGGTTGGCGTTCAGTACCACCAAATCCGCACTCTTGCCCGCGGTGACGGTGCCGGTGGACTGCTCCATACCGAGATAGCGGGCCGCGTCCAGAGTCGCCGTCTGGAGCGCCTGCATCGGCGTGAGCCCGCCCCGCACCAGCAGGCCGAGCTCGTCGTGCAGGCTGAACCCAGGCATGCAATACGGATTGCTGACATCGGTACCAGCTAAGATGCCGACCCCTGCCCGGTGCATGTCGTGCACCAAGCGCAGTCGGGCCTGAAAGAACTGCCGAGCCGCCGGTAGTTGCTCCGGCGGCGGCGAGAAGCGGTCGATCTTCTGCTTCCACGACGCAACAAGCGATGGTGGCAGGTACTTCAGCCGTGGATCGTTCGCAAAGAACTCCGCTGGTTCGGAAAACAGCCTCAGCACGGTGAGCGTCGCGCAATGCCGAGTGCGGTTACGAGCCAGTCGGTCGAATACCACCTCGGCACGCCGTTGGCTGTAGGTCGCAAGGGCCTGCCGGTCCAGCTCGTCCACGAGCTTGCGGAAATTACGTGGGGCAGCGGGACCGAACGGTAGTGCGGCGATCTGCGCACGCAGTTCCGCCTCCTGATCGGACAGGCAGATGAACATGTCGCGCAGATGCTCGAAGCTGTACTGGCCAGCGTCGCTGGCTTCGACTGCTGACACCAGGTCAGGCAGGTGCCCCGCGTACCGAATACCGAGCCGCCTGGACTCATCGGCGATGGCAAAATATGCCTCTCGGGTAAGGTAGGAGTATGACTTGACGAAGTCAGCATGTTCCTCGTACTTGGTGGTATGCACCGCCTGACGCGCCTCGTCCTCGTTGTGGACGATGATCACACCATCCCACGACTGCGCCCCATCGATGATGGTGCTGCCGATCTCCCAACGAGGGCCGAGCAACTCGCCGCAGATGATCTGACTACGTAGCTCGTGGTGACGGGGAAAGCCCCACATTTCCCGAATGCCGGTGACCCCGTTGACGATATACAGCGGCAGGTAGATCGACTCCAGCCCCACCGTGGTGTGCACGTGCATGTCCCACAGCCCCGGGACGACGAACTTGCCCCGCACATCCACCACCCGACCGCCCGGCACCGGCCCGATGTTCAGCGACGGCACCACCGCGACGATCCGATCACCCGCCAACACCACCGACATGTCGTGCTGTGGCGGCGCACCAGTAGCGTCGATCACCGTGGCATGACTCAGCACGGTCGCACCGGCAACCACCCCGGCAGCCGCTGCTGACGTGGCCGGCAGCGCGGACGTGCCCGCGACCACCAAACCGGTCACGCCAAGCCGCCTCAAGAACTCCCGCCTGGTCGCGTCCGGCCGTTCCCATCCGGTCAGCTCGGTCATCGTCTTCGTCCTCCCGCAGTGATCGGCCATCCTTCAGTCCGCTGCGTATGCAACCCTGGGCGTAGGCGCACACCTAAGGGCCCCTCCTGCTGGACTCAGCTGGGAGAAGATCCGGCGCTGCACGGTGGTTGCGACCAGGACTGGACGGTCGGGGACGACGCGGGGATCACGCGGACACATCACACGACACTGGATGTTACCTGGAGTCACGAGCCGGTAACGGAGATTTAACTGCCATTTACGGTTAGTCATGCAAATGCAACTGCGGCGTAACGGCCGAGCCGTTAAATGTAAACGAGAACGTGCCCGATCTTTTATTGCTGTCCAGGTTCTGGCCCGCAACGAGTATCAGGCTGCCGTTGGCACCAACAGGCCAGCGGCCGCGCGGGAGATCTGAATAAAAAGGAGCGGATCATGACCGCAAGCAGCAGGACCGAAGAAGTGTACGGGGTAGACCAGTACGATCGGATGGTAACACCCGAGTTCGCTCCGCTGGCCGATTTCGCCGGGTTCGGGGCGTACGAGGCAATAGCCGTTCAAGAGACCGGTCAAGACATTCCAGCTCTTACCCAACGTATCACAGCGGAAATATCCAGGTATTTGATGACACACCCGGAGTCCGCTCCGCTGATGAGCGGATCGCACCAGCCAATCAATGAGTTGGTCATGAAGAAGTGGCTGGACAGGACGATCGCCGGACCATTTGACGGTGACCTGGCCGACTTCCTCCGAAGGATCAGTCATCTCCCCGGATCAAAGGTGACCTTCCCGGGTCTGCAAATTCCGCTCCCACCCCAGATGATCCTGGCTCTCACCGCGTGGATGCAAGGGCGAATTCTCAAGGCTTTGGGCGAAACCTTCGATACCAATGTTGTTTCAGCCGCCGGGGCCGCCTGGATGAACCAGTCCATGCTGCAGTTAGGCATCATCCTTGAAC
>DATEMN010000141.1:0-7271 GCA_035275565.1 Pseudonocardiaceae bacterium
GCGCCAACCGCTGGAACCCGGTCAGCTCGGCCAGCAAAAATTCACCGCCCCACAAGGTGCCGTCTGTGCCGTAACCCAACCCGTCGAAAGCCACGCCCAGTACCGGACCAGGGTCGCCGTTATCGGCGAGGCAGGACGCGATGTGCGCGTGGTGGTGCTGCACCCCCACGAGCTTCACGTCAGCTAGCTCTGAGGCGTACTTGGTGGACAGGTACTCCGGGTGCAGGTCGTGTGCGACCACCTCCGGCACCACGTCGAACAGCCGCCCGAAGTGCGCGATGCCCTCGGTGAACGAGCGCAGGGTCTCGTAGTTCTCCAGATCGCCGATGTGGTGGGACACGAACGCGTGCTGGCCGCGGGCTAGGCAGAAGGTGTTCTTGAGCTCAGCACCGCACCCGAGAATCGGCCGGGGTACCGGCTTTGCCAGCGTCAGCGGTTCGGGTGCGTAGCCGCGGGACCGGCGCACCGGCAGCTCGGCGCCGCGGAACACCCGAACCACCGAGTCATCGGTGCGCATGTGGATCGCCCGGTCGTGAGTCAAGTAAGCGTCTGCGATCCCGTTGAGCCGGCGACCCGCGTCATCGTCGCGGTAGACAATCGGCTCGTCGGAGATGTTGCCACTGGTCAACACGATGGGCGCGGCGGTGGCGCGGAGCAGCAGGTGATGCAGGGGGGTATAGGGCAACATCAGGCCGAGCGAGCGGTTGCCAGGCGCAACCGCCGGGGCGATGGGGGCCTCCGGACGGCGAGGTAGCAGTACCACCGGCCGCCGCCGACCAGTCAGCACCCGCTCTCCCACCGAGTCGATGACGCAGAACTGGTGGGCGGCGGCCAGATCGGCCACCATCACCGCGAACGGCTTGTCCTCGCGGTGCTTACGCGCGCGTAGCAGAGCGGTCGCGTTGACATCAGCGGCCAGTACAGCGACGTGGTAGCCACCGAGTCCTTTGACGGCCAGTACCGCACCCCCCGTCAACAACGTCGCAGCCTGCGCCACAGGGTTGCCGGGCAGCTCGGCGCCGTCGGGGTCGAGCAGTCGTAGCCGGGGTCCGCAGGCGGGGCAGCACACCGGCTGAGCGTGGAACCGCCGATCAGCGGGATCGTGGTATTCGGCGGCGCAGGCGTCGCACATCGCGAACGGCGCCATCGTGGTGAACGGCCGATCGTAGGGCACGTCATGCACGATGGTGAATCGGGGACCGCAGTTGGTGCAGTTGATAAACGGGTAGTCGAAGCGGCGGTCGGTGGGATCGGCCAGCTCACGCAGGCAGTCCGCGCAGGTCGCGCTGTCCGCCGTGATCAGGGTGTCGCGCCGGCCGGCGGCATTGCTGGCCACGATGTGGAAACCCGGCTCCCCCGTCGGAGCCATCGGACTGGTCCGCACCTGCTCGATGACGGCCAAGGGCGGGGCCTGCGCTGGCAGCACCGCAAGGAACTCGGTGATCGCCTGCTCGGCCCCCTCGACCTCCACGAACACTCCTGTGGTGTCGTTGCCCACCCGGCCTGACAAGCCCAGACGGCCCGCCAAGCCGTGCACGTAGGGCCGAAACCCCACGCCCTGCACGACACCCTCGACCCGGACCTCGACTCGGATACATTGCTGCACCGGAGGATTCTCCCGCCCTTGACAAGATCCCAGCATGGCACTGCACTAGATGCCGAGCCGAGGAGGGGCCCGTGCACGAGATGGCGATCACCCAGAGCGTGGTCCACGCGGTGTGCGATCGGATGGGTGACGCGCGAGTGCGCCGGGTCTGCCTGGAGATCGGCACGCTGTCCGGCGTGGTGGCCGATTCGGTCCGGTTCTGCTTCGACCTGATCACCGAGGGCACCACGTTGCAGGGAGCATCGCTGGAGATTGTTCAACCTTCCGGGAAGGCCCGCTGCCGGGACTGCGGCGTAGAGTTCACGCTGAATGATCTGCTCATGCTCTGTGCGTGCGGCAGCGCGAATCGGGAACTCCTCGCCGGGGAGGAGCTACGAATCCGGGAAGTTGAGGTGCTGGCCTGATGTGCGCGACCTGCGGTTGCTCTGGAGACACCATTCTCGTGCATGAGCACAATCATGACCATGACCATGAGCACGGACATGACCATGGGCACGGACATGGGCACCCGGAGCCGCAGACCCGCACCGTCACGCTCGAGCAGGCCGTGCTAGCCCGCAACGACGCGCTCGCCGAGCTCAACCGCGAGTGGTTGGCGCAGCGTGGCATCCTCGCGGTGAACTTGATGAGTTCACCCGGGGCGGGTAAGACCACCCTGCTGGAACGCACCATTCGGGAGCTGGGCGCCGAGCTGCGGGTGTCGGTCGTCGAGGGTGATCAGGAGACGGTGCTTGACGCGGACCGGATCCGGGCCACCGGCGCCCCGGCGGTACAGATCAACACCGGGTCGGGCTGCCATCTCGATGCTCAGATGCTGGCCGGCGGCCTGCGGACGCTGAACCCGCCGGACAGGTCGGTAGTGCTGATCGAGAACGTCGGCAATCTGGTGTGCCCGGCCTTGTTCGACCTCGGGGAGCAGGCGCGGATCGTCATCACCTCGGTGACCGAGGGCGCGGAGAAGCCCCGGAAATACCCCCAGATGTTCCGCGCTGCCGACTTGGTGCTGCTCAACAAGATCGATCTGCTGCCGTACGTCGATTTCGACGTCGAGGCATTCCTGGAAGGAGCCCGCCGGGCCAATCCGGGTGTCGAGGTGCTGCAGCTCTCGGCAACAACCGGGGAAGGCATCGGTGACTGGTACGGCTGGCTGCGAGCCCGCCTTCCCTGATAGGGCTTCTTATTAAAGGGCTCAGTACGGCCGCTTGGGCATGATGAACCAGAGCACCAGGTAGGCCACGAACTGCGGACCGGGCAGCAGGCAAGAAACCACGAACAGCAGCCGTACCGCGTTGGCGTTCCAGCCGAACCTCTCGGCAAGCCCAGCGCACACCCCTGCGATGACCTTGCCTTCGCGGGGCCGGGTCAGTGACGTGCTCATCGAGTCCTCCTCGTCAGTCGACCCTCCCTACTCTCCTCTGCGGGCGCTGCCACTGCATCCGGGTGGCTTCGGAACCGGGGCTCCGGAGCCACCCGGACAACGGTCTCAGGGTGGAGCGGTACGCGTCAGGCTGCCAGGTAGGGCTTGAGGAGGACCCCCAGCTGCAGGGTGAGCATCCGCATCCAGGCTTGGCCCACCTCCGCGGCCGCCGCCGGCTCGGGGATCTTCCCGAAGACATACTCCCCATCGGCGCCCGGAGAGATGGTGTTCAACGCCGTCATGACTCTCATCTCGACCCACCCCATGAGAGCGATGGTCAGGTCAGCTGGAATGACCACATGGGGATGCGTTCCACCACCCTTGACATGGGCATCGGCCACTCTAGACATATAGGTGTGAAAATCGCCGTCCATCGGCTTCATGGTGGTTCTGGACCACCACCCCTTGAGCGTCATCTTACGCTGCGCAAGATGGGAGGTGTCCTGGAAGTATCCAGCCGATTCCGGGCGGGAGAGCAGGTAGTCATAGGCGAGTGTGACCACGCCACCTGCCGCTGGTCCCAAGAGCGGGCCGGTCTTACGCAGAATCGACGTCTCCTTAGCACCGAAACCCGCAAACTCCGCGTAGGGATGAAATTCGGCGGCTTCGTGGCGGCCAGGAGGACTGTCCGGTTCCGCCAAGCTAGGCGTAAGGATGATTCCGAGCTGCAGCATGAACTGGTTCATCCATGCTGCCCCGGCGGCGGACACCGTGGCGACGTCGCAGGTCTGGCCCAAGGCTTCCAGGACCTTGCCCTGGAGCCAGGCAGTCAGGGCCAGGACGAGTTGAGGCGGAAGCGGTATCCGCACTCCCGGAAAGGTCACTTCCTTGCCCCCGACATGGCTGATCTCTCGCACGAACTCGGCCAACTCGCCGTCGAACGGCCCGCTGATCGTCTTGTCCAGCCACTCTTTTATCAGCGGCTCGCTGACCGGTTGGTCCGATCCGTCCATCAACGGCGCGGATTCTGGACGCATCATAAGATATCTGGATATCCCCTCTGGGATGCGGTCGATCAGCGCCGAGATAGCGGTACCGGTCTCTTGAACGGCCACCGCCTCGTATGCTCCGAACCCAGCGAATTCAGCGAGCGGAGCGAAACCCGGTGTCACCAGGAGATCGTATTCGAGTTCCCGCACTTCTGCGGTCTCATTGCTTATGGTCATGACCCGTTCCCATCTCTGCGTTTCCGCTGCTGCAGCGGACTGGATGGCGCTGGTTGCGGCCGAAGGCCAACCTCCACGGTTCTCGTCACTGAGCCGGCGCTTTTTGGGTATCCGCGCGCCAGGGCAAGCCCCCTCGATCACCTTCTCCAGGTTAGCGGATCTCATCGTTACGCCGCAGCTGGTTTCCTGTGACCAATCCGGACCAAGTGTTACTATCCGGTTGCAGGATTATGAATCAGGTAACATTCAGATTATTGTGACCGGCGCAGCGAATTGCGCACGCGTCGTCATACCGGTAGTGCCACGAGCTCACGCGGGCGGTGGTTAAGCCGCCTCGCGCCATCCTCGTCGACCACCACGATGTCCTCGATCCGGGCACCCCAACGGCCCGGCAGGTAGATACCCGGTTCGACGCTGAACGCCATCCCCGGCTCAAGCACCATGTCGTTGCCGGCCACGATGTAGGGCTCCTCGTGCACCTCAAGGCCGATCCCGTGCCCGGTCCGGTGGATGAACCGCCCGCCGAAACCGGCGTCAGTGATCGGGACCCGGGCGGCGGCGTCCACTTGCTGCGCAGTCGTCCCGGGCGCGATCGCCGCTACCGCAGCGTCCTGCGCGACCTGCAGTACCGCGTAGGTCGCGGCGACGTCGGCGTCAGCCGGTTCACCCAGGCTGTAGGTGCGGGTGCAGTCAGAGAAGTACCCCTCCGGGGTCGGCCCGCCGATGTCGACCACCACCACGTCACCGGGCTGGATGACCCGGTCGGACACGTCGTGGTGTGGGCTTGCGCCGTGCGGACCGGAACCGACGATAACGAACGCCGCCGCAGTGTGCCCCTCCGCGACGATCCCGGCAGCCACATCGGCCCCGACCTGCGCCTCGGTGCGCCCGGCTCGTAGCCACTCCCCCATCCGGGCGTGCACCCGGTCGATGGCCTGGCCCGCGGCAGTCAGCGCGGCGATCTCGGCGGCGTCCTTGCGCATCCGCAGCTGCCGCAGCACCGTCGAGGCCAGCTCCTGCTCGCAGGTCGGCAGAACGGCACGCAACCGCAGCACGTGCGCCGCGTGCATCGCGTCCCCCACCGCGACACACGCCGGTGGCCGACCGGGTCGCCGCAGCAGGTCAGTGACCAGAACATAGGGATCGTCATCGTCGGCCCACTCGGCGATCTCCAGACCGAGGTCGGGCACCGGGGTGCCGTCCAGGCCCGGCCGTTCCAGCGCCGGGACCACCAGCACCGGGTCACCGTCGGCGGGCAACACCAGGCAGGTCAGCCGCTCATGGGTCTCACCGGTCACCCCCAGCAGGTAGCGCAGGTCGGCGCTCGGGGTGATCAGCAGCGCGTCCAGGCCGGCGGCTCGGGTGGCGTGGCGCACCCGCGCCAGGCGGGAAGTGAGCGTGTCGAGTAGGGCGAGCATAGGGAAAGCTTAGGCCGGGACCGGGAGCTGGCAGGCTCTGCGCACATGGACGCACCTCTGCTGCTGCTCGACGCCGCGAGTCTGTACTTCCGGGCCTACTACGGGGTCCCGGAGTCGATCACCGCCCCGGACGGCACCCCGGTGAACGCGGTGCGGGGCTTCACCGACATGGTCGCCCGGCTGATCGAGCTGCGCCACCCGTCCCGGCTGGTCGCCTGTCTGGACCTGGACTGGCGGCCGGCCTTCCGGGTCGCCGCGATCCCGTCCTACAAGACGCACCGGGTCGCGCAGGAGACCGGACCCGACGCTCCCGACGTCGAGCAGGCGCCGGACACCCTGAGCCCGCAGGTGCCCCTGATCCTCGAGCTGCTGGCCGCCGCTGGTCTGGCCACCGCAGGCGCGGACGGATACGAGGCCGATGATGTGATCGGGGCGCTGGCCGCGGCGCAACGCCGTGACCCGGTGGAGGTGGTCAGTGGTGACCGGGATCTGTTCCAGGTGGTGCGCACCGAGCCGACGTCCGTGCGGGTGGTCTACGTCGGGCGGGGACTGGCCAAAGCGGAGGTGATCGGCCCCGCTGAGCTCGCCAGCCGGTACGGGCTGCCCGAAGCCAACGCCGGGCCGGCTTACGCAGACCTGGCAACGCTGCGCGGTGACCCGTCCGACGGGCTGCCCGGGGTTCCAGGCATCGGCGAGAAGACCGCGGCCACCCTGATCAGCCGGTTCGGTTCGGTGGAGGGCCTGCTCACCGCACTCGACGATCCGGCAGCGGCGATCGCCCCGGGGATGCGGGCCAAGCTGCGGGCCTCACGGAGCTACCTGGAGCTGGCCCCCTCCGTGGTGCGGGTGGCCACCGATGCCCCAGTGCGTCAGGACCGCGATGACAAGCTGCCCTCGACCCCGGCCGACCCCCGCGCGCTGGCGTCGCTACAACGCACGTGGGGCCTAGGCACCGCAGTTGACCGCCTCATCACCGCACTTCAAGCACGAGGCTGACGCACGCCCTCGGCGGCTATAGCCGCCACCCGGCTGGTATGACCGTCAAGCTTGCGATCACGCTGCCCGCGTTCAAGCCCAGATCGTGCAGATCGGCGCCGCCATGATCCTGTCGTCGAGACGGTAGACGTGCCGGCCGGTGTGCAGGACGACGCCACCGACGAAAATGTCACCTAACCGGTCCCGTAGCCACACCAGGTGCCTGGCGGACTCCGCCGACGGCGCGGACCGAGCCTTGATCTCCAGCCCGATGACCCGACGCAGGCCGAGTTCGGCGATGAGGTCAATCTCCCGGACCCCGCCTTCCTGACGCAGGTGGTAGAGACGCGGTGGCTGGTCGTAGAGCGGCAGCTCGGCACGCAGCTGGGCGAGCACGAACGTCTCGATCATCCTGCCGAGGATGTCGCCGTTGCGCAGCACATCATCGGTGTCGACGTCGAGGACGGCGGCTGCGAGTCCGGTGTCGCGCAGGTATCGTTTCGGTGCCCGGACCAGCCGCTTGAGCAGGTTGGTGCTCCAGGCCGGCACGACATCGACCAACAGCAACGCCTGGAGCAGCCGCTCGTACGCCTCGGCGGTCCGGCGATTGATGCCCGCCGCCTCGTAGAGGGTGCGGGCAGTCACCTCGCCCGCAGTGTTGAGGGTGTATGCCTGCAAGAAGCGCAGCA
>DATEMN010000142.1:0-2347 GCA_035275565.1 Pseudonocardiaceae bacterium
ATGCACGGTGGCGTCTGGTACGCGCTCCCACACTACGTCGCTGAGATTGGTCTTACGACCGATTTGCCGGTAATACAGTGATCCTATCGTTCGTCCTGAGGTCTTCCGCCTGCTGGGGTCCGGACCGCGCGCAGCGGCCCGGCAGGCAGCCGCACTCTTCGCGCTCGCGGGCGTGTTGGCTCTTGTCGGGATGGCGAATGACCCGCGCCGGGCCGGCGACCTCGCGTTGGTCGCGGGAGCCGACATCGTGCTGGCCGCGATCGCCTGCCTCGCGCCGTGGACCAGAGCGCAGCCGGACATGCCTGCGGTGCTCGCACTGCCCGGTTTTGCCGTGCTCGGATTCTCCACCTGGGCGTTCGGCGGGGTTGCGGCCGGCACGGGCCCATTCCTGGTGCTGCTGTATACCTGGGCGGCGTTGCATTTCTCTCGGTGGGTGTTGATCGCGCTAACGGTGCCGGCTACTGCCGCCTATCTGACGCCGCTACTGGTCACCGGTCAGCCGCCAGTCGTGACGAGCAGCGCGCTGATCCTATTGCCAGTCGCGTTGGCGGTCGCCTTGCTTATCGAGGCCCAAGCCCGTCACCTACGCGACGATCGGGAGCGACTGGCCCGCATCGAGCAGTGGCGGGCGGCCCTTATCGGCGCCTTGGCCCACGACGTGCGGTCGCCGTTGGCGACGGTACAGCTGACCCTTGAGGAGCTGCAGGAGGGTGCTGGTGGTCGCACAGCTCGCCTGCTCGATGGGGCGCTCCGGCAGACCTCGCGCATCTCGCGTCTTGCGGCCGGGCTACTCGACCTGAACAGAATCGACAGCACCGGACGGATCAAACTCGATTTGCAACGGCTGCCTGCCCGCCAGGCGGTCCAGGACGCCCTCTGGTATGTCAAGGCTGAGGGTGTGAAGCTCGAAATCGACGACGACCTATCACTGTACGTGGACAAAGATCGCTTCGAGCAGGTCGTCATCAATCTGGTCAGCAATGCGTTGCGTTATGGCCGTCCACCTGTGATCGTGCGAATCTCGAGGGACGGTGTCACCGATCGGCTGGAGGTGCGTGACCACGGTGCAGGCGTCGCGGATGACCTGCGGACGCGGCTATTCACCCGCTTCGGGGTCGGAGACGGTGATGGAGTCGGGCTAGGGCTGTGGATCGTGCGTCAATTAGCCGCGGCGCACGGCGGAGAGGTCCGGTATGAGGCCGCCGACCCGGGCGCCCGTATGGTGGCGACCTTTCGCAGCGCTCAAGCCGGCGAAGGTCCGTGCGGTACGAACGACACGTTGCCCGACCCTGCCTCGCAGGGTTGAGCAGGTCTCGCGACGACTTCCTTGAACCGGTGATGGTTGGCCCTCACGGGTTCCACCTGAAGGGCGACCCTTCGGTGGGCTACGTCGCCGACTCGTACGCCTCACCGTCCGGGCTGGCAACGACGACGGTGTATCCGTCGGGATCTCGCAGCCAGATCTCGCGGTGGCCGGGCCCGTTGCCCTGCCCCTCGGGCGGGTTGCGATGCGGCGGGCGTATGACGGTGGTCTTCAGGTGCTCCGCGCGGGCGACGACGCCGTCGAAGTCCGACGTGTCACCGAACCACAGCAGTACCCCGTTCCCGACCGCACCGCCCGGGTCAGCGACCGGGCCGTGATGGTGCTCGGTCCCGATGTTGTGCAGTTGGAGGACGAGGTGTCCGTCAGCGAGCAGCCGCTCGTACTCGGGGCCGCCGTGGTCACTGCGCAGACCGAGCAATTCCTGGTACCAGCGGCTGGACGTTTCCACGTCCGTTACGGCGATCATCGTCTGCGATCGGGTGGTACGGGTCAGCACGACGACGCCGATCCGGTTCCCGGCCGGGTCGTCGACCTCGATGAGCCAGCGCTCCCCGTTGTCGAGGTGGGGCCGGCCGTGCACGGTGCCACCGTTCTCGGCCACCTTGTCCAGGGTGGGCCACAGGTCGTCGGCGCAGATCCAGAGGACCGGACCGGCGGAGTCGGCGGGCGTGAGGTCGGTGGTCAACTGACCGATCATTCCGGGCGCCTCGAAGCTGCCGTGCTCTAGGTCGACCGACCATCCGAACACGGCCTGGTAGAAGGCCGCAGAACGGGCCACCTCAAGCGCGGGAAGCTGCAGATATCCGACCTGGCCGTGCGGTGGCGGCTGGGCTCCGCGGTGAACGGTGGTTTGAGTCATGTCGATCTCCCTCTGTCTGGCTACGACCCGGAGGCCGGGACGTCGGCGACCAATAGCCGTCGGGCAGTGCGGGCGAACCAGTCCTGGTACCGGTGCACGGTCCAGTTGCGGTGGCGGACCAGCCGGTCGTACACCGCTGGGTCCATCAGCAGCCAGATGGTGTC
>DATEMN010000143.1:0-2989 GCA_035275565.1 Pseudonocardiaceae bacterium
GCGTTGACCGACTCGATCGCGTTGGTCGAGCACACCACTGTGCGGATCTCGGTGTCGAAGGCCAGGAACGGCACGAACTCCGCCCAGGCGTTCTCCCACAACCTGACGATCGCCGGGTAGCGGCTGCCCCAGGTCTCAGCGAATTCCAGGAACCGTTCGGTCGCGGCGGCCTCGGTCGCTGCGGTGTAGACCGGCTTCAGGGCCTTGGCGATCGCGTCCCAGTGCTGCCGGGACGCGTACTTGAACGAGTTGCGCAGCAGGTGCACCACGCAGGTCTGCACCACGGTCTGAGGCCACACGGTGTTGATCGCGTCGGGCAGGCCGGTGAGACCGTCGCAGACGGCCATCAGGACGTCCTCGACACCGCGGTTCTTCAACTCGGTGCACACACCGAACCAGAACTTGGCGCCCTCCCCGCCGTCACCGGCCCACAACCCGAGGATGTCGCGGGTGCCGTCGACGGTGACGGCGAGCGCCACGTAGATGGGACGGTTGGCGACCTTCCCGTCACGGATCTTCACGTTGATCGCGTCCAGGAACACGACCGGGTACACCCGGTCCAGGGGCCGGTGCTGCCACTCGCCCATACCGTCCATGACCTTGTCGGTGATCGTCGAGATCGTCTGTTTCGACACGTCAGCGCCGTACACCTCGGCCAGATGCGCGCTGATCTCCCCGGTCGTCAGACCCTTGGCCGACAGCGACAGGACCATGTCCTCGACCCCGGACAGCCGGCGCTGCCGCTTCCGCACGATCTGCGGCTCGAACGAGCCGTCCCGGTCGCGCGGCACGGTGATCTCGACCGGGCCGATGTCGGTCAGGACCGTCTTGGCCCGGGCGCCGTTGCGGGAGTTCCCGCCGTCCTTACCGGCCGGGTCGTGCTTCTCATAGCCGAGGTGATCGGTGATCTCCCCGTCCAGCGCGGCCTCAATCACCCGCTTCGTCAGCTGCTGCAACAGGCCACCCTCGCCGGTCAACTGCAGGCCCGCCGCACGGGCCTGCTCAACCAACCGGCCGACCAGCTCGGCGTCCACGCCCTCCGGCGTCGCCGCTGGAGTCTTCTTCTTCGCCACCGCGGCAGTATCCACGGCGGACCCGATCGTTGCGGTCATCAGGCGTCTCCTTGATCAGGAGTTACACCGTTTTTCCGGCTCTGGCGCAGAAACGGTGGTGCCCGGGTGATCGGGGTCTATGGGTGGGCAGAACACTGACGGCGGTGCGATCTTGCCTGGGTCAGAACGCTGCTTCCGGAACTGTCTTCCCTGCTCATCGATGAGGTGGCCGATCAGGGCCGGTTTGTGAGGGTGCTGGCGAGGACGCAGCGAGCGCCGGTGCGGTGCCCGGCGTGTGGTGAGCCGACCGGTCGTGTCCATGCGTATCACCGCCGGCGGCTTGCCGCGCTGCCGGTTGCGGGGCGTGGTGTGCTGATCGAGTTGCGGGTCCGGCGGCTGCGGTGTCTGACGGCAGGCTGCCCGCAGCAGACGTTCCGGGAGCAGGTGCCCGAGCTGACGACCCGGTGGGCGCGCAGGACCCGGCAGTTGACTGCGTTGGTCGGTGATCTGGCGGTGGTGGTGGCGGGGCGGGCCGGTGCGGCGGTGCTGCACCGTCTTGGCGTGCAGATCTCACGGTGCACCGTGCTGCGGGTCCTGCTCGGCCTGCCGGTGCCCGAGAACCCGGTTCCGGCGGTGCTGAGCGTTGATGACTTCGCGCTGCGCCGTGGCCGCCGATATGCGACGTTGCTCATCGACGCGGTCACCCACCGCCGGGTCGATGTGCTACCCGACCGCAAAGCAGACACCCTCGCAGCATGGCTGCGTGAGCATCCCGGGGTGCAGGTCGTGTGCCGCGACGGGTCCGCGGCATATGCCGAGGCGATCCGCACCGGAGCGCCACACGCGGTCCAGGTCAGCGACCGGTGGCACCTGTGGGCGAACCTGGCCAAGGCCGTGGAGAAGACCGTGATCACCCACAGCGGCTGCTGGCGTGACGGCCCGGTCCGTCCGCTACAACCGTTGGATGAACGCACCCGAGAACGGCACCGGGCTGTCCATGCCCTCCTCGAGGAAGGTCATGGCCTGCTGGAGTGCGCCCGGCGGCTCGGCTGGGCGCTGAACACGGTGAAACGCTACGCCCGCGCGGCTACGGCGGATGAACTGCAGCGCCCGCCGCGCTACCGCGACACCCTCGTTGACCCGTTCAGGGACCATCTGCGTCGCCGCCGCGCCGAAAACCCCGGTGTGCCGGCCACACGACTGCTGGCTGAGATCCGCGAACTGGGCTACACCGGCAGCGCGAACCTCCTCGTCCGGTACCTCAACCAGGGCCGCGCCGACGCGGCGCGAAAGCCGCCGTCACCACGCCGCCTGGTCACATGGCTGATGACCAAGGCCACCGACCTGCCCGCCCAGCACCAGGAACACCTCCGGGACCTCCTGACCGCCTGCCCGCACCTGACCACCCTCACCGAACGGGTCGTCCAGTTCGCCGGCCTGCTCACCGACCGCCGAGGCAAGGACCTCGACGTCTGGATGGCCACCGTGGACGCCGACGACCTGCCCGCCTTGCACAGCTTCGTCAATGGCCTGCGCACGGACCTGCCCGCCGTCGTAGCCGGCCTGACCCTGCCCTACAGCAACGGTCCGATCGAGGGCGCCAACACCAAGGTCAAATTCCTGAAACGGCAGATGTACGGCCGAGCCGGCTTCGCCCTTCTACGCCAACGAATCCTGCTCGCATGAGACCGTCAGCCACCACCGTTTCTGCGCCAGAGCCGTTTTTCTTACAGTCCCGGTCGGCGAGCATGTGGTCGACCAGGCGCCGGGTGGTCGGCGGGGCGAGCACCTCGTCGCCGCGGTACACGGTCCGGATGGCCGCGCACAGCTCGGCGGCGAGCGCGTCCTTGAGGAGGAACCCGCTCGCGCCGGCCCGCAGTGCGGCGAAGGCGTATTCGTCCAGTAAGTAGTGAGCCTTTTTCATCCTGCGTAGTGGT
>DATEMN010000144.1:0-10289 GCA_035275565.1 Pseudonocardiaceae bacterium
CCGAGAACGCGGCCATTCGCAAGACCGCCACCGACGACGGCGTGGTCAACCTCACCGCGCGACGCCCGAAACGCGCTCGCCTGCGGCCCGAGGGATGAGCAGGACCGGAGTTACCATAGCGACCGGAGTTACCACAGCGGAGCTGTTCTGCGCGCGCTGCGGCCGTACCGTGCGCCTCGGAGCGGCCCACTGGCCCACCACCAGCCCCACCGCGACGCTCCTCCGTACACACAAACACCAGGATCTCCGACCACGCCCTCCGCTGTGAACCGCTGGCACCAAACTGCCTCACCAGATCCTGACAGAGAGGGCATCGCCGGAGACTCGCCGGCATGGGCACTCAGGTCGGTGCCTACACGGCTCCTCACCAGGCTGCACTGCTGTGCGGTCGTCGAACACGCCACCCGCCGGATACACATTCTCGGCGTCAATGCACATTCCACCGTGGACTGGGTGTGTCAGCAAGCTCGCACTCTGCTCAAGGAGCTCGGCGATCGTGTACCACAGTTCGAGTTGTTGATCCGCGAACGGGACTCGAAATTCACCAGAATGTTGACACCGTTTTCGCCAGCGAGGGTATACAGAATTATCACGACTCCGATCCGGGTGCCCCGCGCAAACACGATCATGAAACGTTGAATCGACAGCCTACGTTGAGGAATTCTCGACCGGATACTCATCCTCAACGCCCGACATCTACGCCGCGCCTCGCCGAGTACGAACACCACTTCAACACACGCCGATCACACAGGTCCCTCCACCAAGCCGCCCTACTCCGAACGATCCCCCAGTCCGAAACAGCCGACACGCAGCTCTGGCGCTGTCGAGCGGCCTGCGGTGCGGCGTCGAGGCTGGGTCCACCGTCGGGTCACCAGGTCCCGGTGCCACCGCAAGATCGTGCCCGGGGTAACGATCCGATTCAGCCGGCAGGTGTGGCACAGCGGTCCGCCCCGCAGGTCACCGCCGTGGATGACTGTTCGGCACCCATAGGCCAAACCAGCGTGATCGAGTAGACATGGGCGCGCACCAGTTCGTCCATGAAACTACCCGGGTGGACTCTCCTCGTGGCCGCGCCGCGGGGAGGTCCCCCCAACAGCCAACCGACCGTGTGTTTCGCTTACTCTCAAGCCAGCTGGTTGCGCGCTTAGTCGAGGCCCTTGTGTTCTTCATCCAGGTCAATAGCCTTCACCTGGGTGACCACGTCCTCCAGGGCCTCCGGGGGCAGCCCGTCCGGCTGCGAGTACACCAGCACACCCTTCCGGTACGCCATGATGGTGGGGCTCCTGCTGATGTTGGTAGCGGCCGCCAAGTCCTGTTCGGTCTCGACATCGACTGTGCCGTAGACGACGTCGGGGTGCTCGTTCGAGGACGCCTCGAACGTCGGCGCGAACCTGCGGCAGATGTCGGATGAGGAGTCACAGAAACAGACGAAAACCACATCGTTGCCGGTGACTACCTCATCGAAGTTCGCTTCAGTCAGGGTCTGGGTGGCCATAGCGTCCCTTCATGTCGTTGTGCCGATGCACCACCGTGCACGTCGATTATCTTGCACCTACTTGAGCGCCCGGCTATGATCAACCCTGATCTGAACTGATCGTCTTTACGTGTACAGCTGAGAAGTACAGCAACTGTGCCCCACGAGCCGGGCTCTGCGCTGCGGCAGCCTCCGGACGAGCACGGCGAAGACCGAGCGATCCGCCCAGTCTAGGCGAGAGGCTTCGGGTTGGCTCTGCGCAGCACGGCGGTTTTGTGGCGCAGCACCAAAAGCTCGACATCCTTGGACGCCGACGGGTGGGTGAGCAACAACAGCAGGTTCCCAGTTGAACGAAGACCAGGTGAGCAGACGCAACGACACGGCTCACACCATGCCCCGACGGCCATGCACACCGATCACCCAGGTCACAGGTGCAGGCAGACTTCTGGAACTCCACCGGCCCTCCCTCCACGACAATTTTACACGAAGGCACGGAGGATTACGCAAAATCGTTTTTAAGGAGTTGACGAGTTCGAGTTCCGCGGCGGGGAATAGCTGGACGAACCGGAAATGGGACGATCAATGCTACCCCAATCCGGCCGGACCGCCGCGGGTTGCCGTACACGGCGGCGACTTTGGAGGATCGCTCGATGACCAGCTGACCTGCGACCGATGTGGCCTGTCAGTCGGATTCGCCGACGTGGAGATGCGCCCAGGGCCAGGGATGGGCTTGACCGGACAGCAGCCGCAAGTCGCTGGCGTTGCGGTATAGGCTCTCGGGTCTCAACCGCCTAATGACTGGCCGGTTCCAGGCCGGTCGCGGCGGTGCCACCCTCGACAAGTTGCTGTGCGAGAAGTTCGTACTGGGCCGTCCCGCGCACTGCATCGTCGCCGCGCTGACCCACGACGGACTCGCCCTCGCCGAGGGCACCCTGGTCGGGGTGTTCGCGGCGTGCGCCGAGCTGCTGGCCCCGCTGGCCGGGTTGATCAGCGACCGCAACGCCACCGCGGCGCACCCTACTATGATGTCTACCAGCGACAACAGTTGCAGATCTCACATCTTTGGGTGCACCAGGCAGCACCGTTCACGTGGGTGCGCACCACATGGCGCGTGGAGAGCGGTCTCTGCGTTTACGTTGAGCGTCCTGGATCCGTGGCTGTGCGCACAGCCACGGATCGTGCCAACTTCTCGATGCCCTATGGAGCGCCTTTCGGGCAGCGAAATGTTCAGAAGTGTGTTCCAAGGCAGGACTCGTATGCGAGAGGTTCGCGACCGCAAAGGGGCGTGATGTGCCCGCAGTGGCTGGCCGCCGTGACCTACCCGCAGCGGTGGCCAGACTGGGATCAACTCGCTGCCCTGCTTCAGATGCCATCGAGGCAGCGGAGGTAGGTTTCATGGATGGATGAGAACAGGGCCCGACGGGTCGCCGACGCACTGCGCGATCGCGGTGTTGACGCCCACCTGGCCAAGGTCGGTGTATACCAGTGTGGCGTGCGTGTGTCGCTTCCCGACGGGCGAGAGGCGATGTGGGACACCGACGGTACGGCGAGCCTCGAAGCGCAAGTGATGCGCGACGGTGTCCTCGTCGGCTTCGTCCCCGTCATCAAAGGCTCCGAAGACTTCGATGAGCCTCAGGTGGTTGACGCTATCGCCAGAACTGACTACGAGAAGCCAATCGCCCGCCAGCGCCACACCGCACCGCCACCCGGACCGGCGCTGCCGCGCGAAGGCGGCCTGTTTCGCCGTTTCCTCGACGGTTTCCGGTATCGATAGCAGCGGCTCGCGCCGAAGTCACGAGGGATCGTCGACAGTGTTCATTGATGACGGACAGAGAGTCGCGAAACGTGCCCCCGCTGATGCGCAGGAACCAGTGGTGGACGCACCAACCCCGGGACAAACAACCCCGTGCCGTCGTGCCGTGGTTTGGCGCTTGCTGGGCAGCGCTTCCGGCGGTGTGGGTTGACGGCACCGCGGAGATATCTATGGCACCCCGTCCATTGGGCACATGGTCGCTCGCGCGGACAATGCTCGAGCCGGATAAGCCGACCGACGCGTCTCGATCCCCGGCAGCACCCGTCGCGAGATCGATCCGGCCGGTAGGCGATGTTGCTGTGAAAGGCTCGTGGGCGTGCACGCCCTGAGCATCGTCCGAACCGTTGCCACGCCCGTCATCGCTCACCGCAGCGGTGTGGAACCGTAGCCTGCCACCCGCACTCCTGCTGCTGGTCGGCGTAGGACTGATCGCAGCTGTGCTCGTTGCGGTGCACCACGCGGAGGTGGTTGCGCACCGCGTCGACGAGCCCTTCGGCTCGCTTGTCCTTGCCGTCGCAGTCACGGTCATCGAGGTCGGCCTGATCCTGAGCATTATGCTGTCCGGCGGGCCGGACACGGCGTCGCTGCCACGAGATACCGTCTTCGCCGCCGTCATGATCACCACGAACGGCATCGTCGGAATCTGTCTGCTGATCGGCGCACTGCGCCACCATGTGGTGTCCTTCCGCACCGAAGGCAGCAGCGGTGCGCTCGCGGCCGTCCTCGCCCTTTCGACGCTGTGCCTCGTGCTGCCCACGTTCACCACCAGCTCACCCGGACCCACGTCTCCGGTGTCCAGCTCGCCTTCGCCGCCGTCGTCTCGCTGACGCTGTACGGGACGTACGTCTTCGTCCAGACCGTGCGTCACCGCGACTACTTCCTCCCTGTCCCAGCCGCAACGACGGACAACTGCTCCGAGGTGCACAAAGAGCCACCCTCGACGCGCCGCGCGCTGGTGAGCCTCGCACTCCTGATCGTGTCGCTGGTCGCCGTCGTCGGACTCGCCAAAACCATCTCACCGGCGATCGAATCGGCAGTCAGCGCCCTCGGCGCGCCCCTGTCAGCCGTTGGCGTGGCCATCGCGCTGCTCGTACTGCTTCCCGAGACAGTCGCAGCGGTGCGGGCCGCCACCCGCAACCGCCTCCAGACGAGTTTCAACCTCGCATACGGCTCCGCACTGGCCGGCATCGGCCTCACAATTCCCACGATCACCGTCGCCTCGGTTTGGCTCGACGGTCCGCTGCTGCTCGGGCTCAGCGGCACCGAGATGGTTCTGCTCGCCCTCACTGGCCTGATCGGGATCCTCACCGTGTCCCTCGGCACGGCCATCGTGCTGGAGGGTGTTATCCACCTGCTGATCTTCGCGGCATTCCTCTTCATCGCAGTCACGCCGTAAAGCTGAAGCCGCTATCGCTGCGACAGACAGCCCGGCGGAGACCCGACAAGCAATCGAACACGAATTCAAAACAAAGAGTCCCCGACTACACCCACCGCTACATCCACGGCCGCGAGCGTCCTCGGACCCACACCGGTGGATGTGCCGTCCCTGATTTTCGTCAAGGCGTCCTTGCTGATCGCGAGCGGGAACGACTGCGGCGGCTCTCGTGTCAACCCGACGGATGGACGGAAAGAACGGGAGAAAGAGCACAACCCGCAACGACGGCGCGTGCGCTACCGTGTTGATCACGGGGTTTCGTCGCTCGGCTCACCAGGGCTATCGGAGAAGAATGCCTCTCATTCTAAGGACGCGTATGTCCAGGACAGCCCGGACAACCTGGCACGATCCGCATGAAATCGTTCGTCAGGTGCGGGTCGGAACGCTCACCCGACGGAGCCTGCTCAGGTTGTTCGGTGTGTCGGCGGCGTCGCTCGGGCTCGCATCGGTCACAGAGGCGTGCAGCGCGCCGCTGCGCTATGACAACGTCATCGTGGGAGCGGGCTCGGCGGGGTGCACGCTGGCTGCGCGGTTGTTGGCAGACTCGCGGACGAGTGTGCTACTGATCGAGGCGGGCGGATCGAACGACCAGCCGGACGTACGGGACTTCACGAAGGCGAGAACTCTGACGGCGCCGGGCTCAACGATCGACTGGCCGTTCGTGTCTGAGCCGCAGCCGGCGCTGCTGGGCAGGCCGCAGTCGTTCGCGTGCGGCAAGATTGAGGGCGGCAGCAGCTCGGTGAACGGGATGGTGTGGGTCCGCGGCAATCCGGCCGACTACGACGGCTGGGCTGCACAGGGCGCCACGGGCTGGGACTACGCGAGTGTGCGCCCGGCACTGGATGCGCTGACCGGGCCTATCCACCCCTCGAGCGAGCTGCCGCAGCGCAACGCCCTATCGCACGCCACCGTGGACGCGGCCGTCGACATCGGCTATCCGTTCAACCCCGACTACAACGGCGCAAGCCAGTTCGGTGTCGCCTACACGCAGCTCAACGTGGTGAACGGCATTCGCCAGGACGCGTTCACCACCTTCCTGACCCCCTACCTCACGGACCCCCGCCTGACGATCATGACGGAGGCGCGGGTCACGCGTCTGACGTTCGACCGCGGCAACGCGATCGACCGCGTCGTCATCGACGCAGGCGGCCGCGAGTTCACGGTCACCGCCGACCGCGAGGTCATCCTCTGCGCGGGCACGATCAATACCGCCCACCTGCTTCAGCTGTCCGGCATCGGCGCCGCGGGCGACCTGGAACCACACGGCATCACCATCGTCACCGACCTGCCCGGCGTCGGGGCCAACTTGCACGAACACCTGATCTCCGTGGTCACCAAGCGGCTCCGCACACCCGAGCCGGCGTCACACGTCACCGCCATGGACGTCAACGTCTTCACTGGCGAAGCCCGGGTACCCGGGGCGTCCCGGTTCGAGTTCCAGGTCTACTACCAACGCGGCCCATTCCCGCCCTATCCACCCGAGGCGCTGCCGATCGGGGTGATGAATCTGCACCCGACCAGCCGCGGCTTCATCAAGCTGCGGTCGGCCGATCCACGCACACCGCCGATCATCCAGCCGAACTTTCTGCAGACCACCGAGGACCTCGAAACCTCCCTCGAGGGCTACCAGCTGGCCCAAGACCTGATCAACGCGAAGGGACTGCGCACCTGGTTGACCGACGACGGCGCCGTCCCCGCCCCGGACGTCAGGACCAGAGAGCAGCTGCTCACCGCGATGCGCACCTACTCCCAGTCCAACTTTCACGCCGTCGGCACCTGCCGCATGGGCACCGACCCCCACGCCGTCGTCGACCCCCAGCTGCGCGTACGCGGAGTCACTGGCCTGCGCCTGGCCAGCGCCGCGATCATGCCTACCATCACCTCAGGCAACACCAACGCCCCGTCGATGATGATCGGCGACCGTTGCGGACGGATCATTCTGGGCCACAGCTGACGCCGGAGTACGTGCGACCCGCACGCCCAGCTACGCCGATCCCGAACGACGTGAGGGACTGTGCGGGGCGACGGTGCCACCCGCGAGCGCGACGGTCACTTTCCACAGGATACCGATCGGCAGTCAGGTGGCCTCGTCGTAGCGGGGTGCCGGATTATCCGGTCCCGCGTCATCCCTCGATACCGGCTCCACCCGATGGTCCAACGGGGAGGGTTCATCGGGGTCGAGGTCGTCCCAACCCTGTTCGGCTTGCCGCCGGGCCACGGCGCGGTCGTGCGCCCGAGCGATCAGTACCGACGCCTCGAACAGCACGACCAGGGCAGTGGCCAGCGCCAGCATGGAGATCGGGTCGTTGCCGGGGGTGGCGATGGCGGCCAGCACGAACAACCCGAACAGGATGCCGCGTTGCCAGCTCTTGAGCTTTGCATACGGTAGCACCCCGACTCGGTTGAGCATCACCACCAGCAGCGGTAACTCGAAGGTCAGGCCGAAGACGGCCAGCATGGTAAGCAGGAAGCCGACATATGCCTTGCCGTTCAGCGCGGTGATGAACTGACCGGCGCCCAAGTTCGCCAAGAAGGAAAGGCCAGTGGGCACCACATAGTAGGCGAGGACCGCGCCAGCGGCGAACAGCACGCTGGCCGCGCTGACGAAGGTGACACCGAACTTGCGTTCCTTGGCGTAGAGACCGGGCGTGATGAACGCCCACACCTGGTAGATCCAGATCGGCGCAGTCATCACCGCACCCGCCGCCAAGCCCACCTGCATTCGGATGGTGAATACCTCGAGCGGGCTGGTCTGCAGCAACTGGCACTGGCCAGGGTTCGGGGTCAGCCGTAGCTTCTCTGGCAGAGCGCAGTACGGACGGGTGATCAGATCACCGAGGCTGGGCAGGCCGAACGGGGTCACCCCCCACCAGATGAACCCGAGGACACCGCCGAACGCGATCGCACACAGTGCGATAAACAATCGGTTGCGCAGCTCGTAGAGGTGCTCCATGAGGGGCATGGAGCCGTCCGGATTGGCCTTGCGGCGGCCTTGGCCAGTGAGGAAGCGTCCGACCGGAAAACGCATCGATTCTCGTCGTCAGCGGGTGGTGTCGGTGTGCCGTTGAGGCTCCTGGACCGGTGTCGCGGTAGGTCCAGACGGGGGCAGCGGTTGCGGTTGAGATGCTTGGTGGGACGTGGGCGGGGTTGCCTGAGAAGTGGTCTCCTCCTCCGCGCGCATACCCCTGGTCTCGGCCTTGAGGATGCGCATGGACTGCCCGATGGCACGGGCGGCCCCCGGCAGCTTGGTCGCACCAAACAGCAGGACCAGCACACCCAGGAGAATTAGCAGCTCCCAGCCACCCAGACTAGGCATCGTGGCCTCCTCGTCTCGTTTTCCGTGCGAACTTGATGCTACGCGGTCGGCGCTCCGCGGAGAGCCTCCGCGTTGCGCGGATGGCGTCGCTGGGCCAGCTGTACCCGCAGCGCCGCGATCTGGGTGGCCAGCAGGTCGTAGCGGTCGGCGAGCCTGGTTCGGCTGCTGTGGATGGTTCCGGCTAGTCGGCGGACCGGGCCGATCACCCACATCAACAGTGTGAGCAGTACCACAGCGCTGGCGCCGGTCACCAGCGTGCTGATCAGGTAGGGCACGAGATGACGTTAGCCCTGCTCGCTGGGTGCCAGGTGACTGGACCTGTGCACCGCTGCGCGGGCCCGCTGCGCCACCGCCGCGGCTAGTTCGGCGGGCTCCCGGACGGCCACGTCGGCGCCTAGCCCGAGCACCAGGCGCACCATCCACCCGGTGTCGGCGTAGCGCATTCGCACGGTGGCGGCTCCCCCGTGACCCTCGCTCAGTTCGTCCACCGGGTAGTACTCGGCGATCCAGCGGGCATCTGGGGTCAAGGTGAGCACAGCGACCTGCTGGTCGGGTTGCGCCCGGAACAGCCCGGCCGACACATCGGTGGGGCGGGCATGTGGTGGCGGCGCGGCCGGCTCGGCCAGCGACGCGATGTGTTCGATGCGGTCCAACCGGAACAGCCGCATCCCCTCGGCGTCGCGGCACCAGGCTTCCAGGTAGCTGCGGCCTTCGAGCAGAAGCAGCCGCATCGGGTCCACGGTGCGCTCACCTACGGTGTCGCGGGACGCGGTATAGTAGCGGATCCGCAGCGCGCGGCGACGGTCCAGGGCGTCGCGCACCGCGGCTAGTGCGTCCTCTTCCTGGGTGGCCAGCCCGACCACGACACCGTCGGCCTGCCCGGCGGCCGCTTCGATCTTGGCCAGGGCCCGGCGGACCGCCCCGGCGTCGACCACGCCGGGCGTTTCGGCCAGCGCTCGCAGCGCCACCACCAACGCGGTCGCCTCCGCACCGGACAGTCGCAGCGGGCGGCGCATCCCGGCGTCGAAGGTGACGGTCACGGTGTCGCCCTCGAAAGACAGGTCGATGAGGTCACCGGGACCGTAGCCGGGCAGCCCACACATCCACAGCAGCTCCAGATCGCGGCGCAGCTGCCGGACACTGACATCGAAGTCGGCGGCCACCTCCTCGATCCGAACACCGGGCCGGGCCAGCAGATACGGCACCAGGGCCAGCAGCCGGGGTAACCGCTCAGCAACCCCGCCGGCCATCAGCGTGCGCTTCCGGCAGCCGCGAGCAGCCGCACCCGCACCGCGTCGGCCAGTTCTATAGGCTCAACGACCACGGCATCGGGCCCAAGCCCGGCGATCCACCGTGCGGCGACGTTGTAGCCCGGCAGCTGTACCGCGACGAGGTCGCCGCGCACTCCGTCCACAGTCATGCTGCCCAGCACCGTCGCGTGCCTGCGTAGACCGTGCGCGCGACCGTCGGCCAGCCATATCCGGGCGGTGTGCGCCACCGGAGGTGGTTCCGCCGAACCCGCCACGATCTTCAACAGATCGAGCCCTTCGGGGCGCCGCACGGCTCCTGGGGCGCCGATGGGTCGCACCGTGCCGACGATCCGGGAGACTCGGAAACAGCGGGTTGCGTCCCGGTCCTGGTCGTGTCCCACCACGTACCAGCGGCCCCGCCAGGACACCACCCCCCACGGCTCGAGGGTGCGCGCCGCGGGCTCGGTAGCGGGATGCTTGCGATGCAGGAACGTCACAGTCTGCCCGGCCTGGACCGCTGAGATCAGCGGGGTCAGCGCCGGCTCCGCGGCTCGCACCCGCGGTTCGACGGCCATCGACGGTTCAGTGTCTACCTCCACCCCGGCGGCGCGCAGTTTGCGCACGGCACCGTGGGCTGCCCCGGCCAGCTGTGGGGAATCCCACAGCCGGGCGGCCAATGCGACTGCGGCGGCTTCGTCGGGTTCGAGGTCGATGTCGGGCAGCTCGTAGTCCCGGCGCGCGATCCGGTAACCCTCGCCAGCATCGAATCCTGGGGTGCGGCCGGTCTCTAAGGGAACACCCAGTTCGCGCAGCTCGGCCTTGTCCCGCTCGAACATCCGGAAGAATGCCTCGTCGGAGGGAGCCTCGGCGTAGCCGGGCACGATCCGACGGATCCGTTCGGCGGGCAGGTACTGCCGGCTGGACAGCAGGCAGAGCACCAGGTTTACCAAGCGCTCAGCGCGGGCAACGGGCATGGCGTGCAGCCTACGGCTGCCCCGTGA
>DATEMN010000145.1:0-3376 GCA_035275565.1 Pseudonocardiaceae bacterium
GCTGTCCACTTCGCTGAATCCGGCATACAGGGCCCCGGCCACGCCACGGTTCTCGGGAAGACGGATGTAGTCGGTCCCCAACCTCTTGGCCACGTGTTTGGCGGCCAGGGTGTCGGAATGGTCATCCACGATGAGGATGCGAACCGGGTTGCTCACCTTGGCCGCGCTGGCCTGCACCGAGCTCACCATCACATCGAGGTAGGCGGGGCGGTTGTAGGTGGCGATGACGATGGTTACGGCGTCCCGCAAGGTGTATGCTCCATCGGCCTGGATTCAGCAGGTAACATCGCTAGGCCGTCCGTTCAGTGCTGAATCCACTGGCGGGCGGCATTTTGATTGGAGCCATGAAGAACTCAGCCGATGGCCTAGCCAAGCACGCTCTCTTGAGGGCTTGGGCTAATGCTCATGGAAGCGAACGGTGGACTGACTTCGTGAGTAGCGATGCTCGATTCGCCGAAGCTCTCAAATGGGCGTCAGAACAACCCGACTCGTTCCTCTTGCGGCACCGAAACCTTGGGCGGAAGACGCTCGCCCGCATTCGCGAATGGGGTCCAACGCTCACTTATTGCCCGTCATGTGGACGACCGTTCTGAGGGCGAACGTGCCATATGTCCTGACGGCCGTAGGGCGTCACTGAGAGGGCCGCGTCACCGTACAGGTGGCCGTAATCGTGGCCGTACTGGAATGTCGTCTCTTTACCGACCTCGTTCCAGTCGATCGCAACCACGTCGTTATTGGCAGCCTTCCGAAGTTGGCCGATCACCCATTCGATGTACTGCGGCCGAATATGCCCCAGAACGCTCACCGACAGCACAAGGTCCCACCTACGATCGGTGGCCCACCACGCCTCCAGGTCCGCAACGATGAACTCGGCGTTCGGGAGTCGCTTGCGGGCCGCTTCGATGAGGTCCGGCGATACGTCGATGCCGGTGTATGTGACGCCCGGATAGTGCCGCAGGATGGCCGCGCCGACCCGGCCGAACCCGCAGCCCACCTCGAGGACCGAATCGAAGGTCAGCGTGTCGAGCAGGTCGAACAGCGGGGCGTTCTCGACGGCCACCCAGCCCTTCTCGATGGCCTCGGCCTCGTAGGAGCGGCCACGGTGGGTCCAGTATTCGGCGGGAACGTAGGTCACGCTGCCTGCTCCTGAGCACTCTCATAGAGGTCGATGGTCCGTCGCACGACAGCGGGCTCGCTGTGCCATTCCATGCCGTGACGGTGGCCGCGTGCTCCTAGCTCGGCCCGCCATTCGGGGCTCGTCACTAGATGCTCCAGAACGCTCACTAGTGTCTGGGGCGTCGCGCTGGCCCATGGCAACTGCCCGAACAATTCCAGAGAACGTCCCTCGTGCTCCGGGTCACCCCAGCCGCTCACAACGGGTATCCCCATCGCCCATGACTCGATGACATTCACCCCGAACCCCAGCAGGAGCTGGTCAACGAAGATATCGGCCCGCGCCTTGCGCTCCAGGCACTCCCGGTTCCCGACCCGCTCGATGAGGTCGAAGTCGATCGGGTAACGCTTCGATAGCTCCTCGACGGCTTGGATGATGTGCTGGGTGGACTTGATCGGCCGATGCGTAGGCGCGTGGGCGATCCTGACGCGGTGGGATGGCCTGTACTGCTCTTTCCGCAGCTTCGCCAGGGCCGTGAAGTCGGCCGGCACCGGCATGAACCCGACGTGCGGCCGGATGAGGTCAACCGAGTCGGTGACCTCGATCGCCCCGTATCGTCGGGCCACCTGCGACACGGCGCGCTCGTGGTTACGGAAGTGCGAGCCGAGGTGGTGCAGGACCAGCGTCTTGCCGCGCAGATACGGTGCAGAGGCTTGTAGGCCGCGCTCGTTGTCCATGACGTGCAGGACATCGGCGTCCCTGAGCAGGCGGATGACCTCGCGTCGCTGGTGGGTGTGGTAGCCGAGCGGCCAGAACAGATCCGTTTCGTAATCGAGATACACCTTCTGGCGGCAGATGGCCCGAGCTTCCCAGTCGGGCGCGTACTTGTCGAACGCCCGCTTGAGCGCGATCCCGCAGCCGCCGATATCGGGGCCGGCGCTGTAGAACACGACGCGCTTCACTCAGGCTTCCTCATAGATGGCGATGGTCCGCTCCACGACCGCTTTGGGATGGTGGACGGCCTGAACGTGGGCTCTGCCCCGCTCGCCCCACTCCGCTCTGAGAACGGGGTCGGTGATCAGCATCTCCAGCGTCGTCTCCACCATCGCCTCGGTCGTCTCGAGGAACGGCAGGCCGCCGAAGTCCGCGATCATCCGGTCTCGTGCGATGGGGTCCGTGATTCCCGAGACAACCGGAATGCCCATGGCCCAGCACTCCATGGCGTTGAGGCCGTAGCCCAACCGCGTCTCATCGACGTAGATATCGGCTCGGGCCTTACGCTTGACGCACTCGGCCCACGGCACGCCTTCGATGAGGTCGAAGATCAGCTTGTGGCGGCCCTGGAGGCGCTTGACGGCCGCTAGGATGCCCTCAGTGCCCTTCGCCTCTCGGTTGGTGGGCGCATGGGCGATGCGGAGCCGTCCTGACGGCCTACGGGGCTTCCTGAGGGCTGCCAGTCGATCTAGCTCCATGGCCGGGATGGGCAGGTAGCGCAGATGGGGTTGGAGGCCCAACAGGTCACCCGACGTGACCTCAATGGCCCCCAACGCCTTGCACTGGGCTGACACGCTTCCGGGGTCGCTGCGATAGAACGAGCCGAGGTGGTGAACCACGATCTTGGCGTTGGTCGAACCGAGTTCACCCAGAATCTCAGGCCGCTCCATGACGTGCAGCACGTCGGCCTCGCGATACAGCTTCGCCACTTCGGGGCTCTGCGTCCCACCCGGCCACTCGATGTCTGCTTCGTATGAAATGTAGTTGTTGGAACGCCGGACGTGGCGGGCACTCCAGTCCGGCGCCCAACGCTGGAAGGCTCTTTGGAACGAGATTCCGACGCCGCCCGTATCCTGGTACGGGTTCAGAAACAGGACCCGCCTCACCGCCGGTTATGAACGTCGATCATCAGCAGCACGATGGCTGCGAAGATCAGGACCGCGATGAGGAACAGGTCCATCAGGCTAGGGAAGATCGTTCCCGCCGTTGGTGGGTGGCGTGATGGTCGTTCGGGCAGGCGGGCCGGCCGTCGTTGTCACGGTCGGCTGGTTGGCCACCGCGCTCGAAGCCGTGCGCTCGCCAAAGACGTAGCCCAGAACGGTACCAATGGCTCCGGTCAGGAACGGGAGCAGCGTGTTCGGGTCGAGCTGAGTGGGGATGACGATGAGCAGGCCGCCACCCACGATCACCACCAGGGCAGTGATGTAGGTGAACGCCGTGCGTAGGGTGTCGTTGTTCATGCGATTCTCCTGAGTTGCTGGTTCAATC
>DATEMN010000146.1:0-2652 GCA_035275565.1 Pseudonocardiaceae bacterium
CCGCGAGGAAACATGATGGGTCTGGCCGTGGTGTGGGACCTGCGCGAGCGGCGGGCCCCGGCCTGCCCGGAAGAACTTGCCGAGTTCGAGACCGATGTGCTGGCCGGGTTCTGGGTGATCGCTTCGAAGCGCAGCGGCTAATCTCGGCATGGGTGTGATCAGCCATGGGAGCGGACCCACTCCTCCAGCTGGTTCGCTTCGTCGTCACGATCCAGGGCGCGTAGGTCAGCGGCGAGATTGCTGGCCGAGGCCAGGGTGCGTGGGTGGTCGTCGCCAAGCACCCGGCGGCGACGGGTGAGAGTGTCTTGCTGGAGCTGGCGGGCCTGTTCGTGGTGACCCAGCGCATGCAGGTCAAGGGCGAGGTTTCCGGCCGAGGCGAGGGTAATGGGATGATTCTCGCCGAGCACCCGCCGCATCCGGGTGAGGGTGTCTAACTGGAGTTGGCGGGCTTGTTCGTATTGGTCCAGTGCGCGCAGGTTACGGGCGACGCTGCAGGCCGTGGTCAGGGTGGCGGAGTGGTCCTCGCCCAGTACCCGGCGGCGGCGGGTGAGGGTGTCTTCGCTGAGCAGGCGGGCCTGCTCGTGCTGGCCCAGCTCGTACAGATTTGCGGCGAGATTGTTGGCCGATTCCAGGGTGTCGGGATGGTCCTCACCCAGTACCGAACGACGCAGGCTCAGTGCCCGTTCGAGCAGCGGCCGGGCGGAGTCAGGTTCTCCTCGGGTCAGCACATACGACCCGGCGTGGTCGAGCAGCCAGCCGATGTCGTCCCCGGTCGGATCGGAGGTGTGGTGGGCATCGGTGGCAGTGAGGACGTGCGGGAGCAGCTCTCGCCAGAGGGGCCAGGTCGGCGGATTGTGCCAGGGATCGGCTGGGACTGTGGCACGGAGCAACCGGATCGCGATGGTGGCCATGTCGTGCTCGCTGGGCTGGGAGCGCAGGATGGCCTGCAGCAGCCGATGCAGCTGCAAGCTGCCGGGCTCGACGCGGGCCAGCCCTGCTCGGCGTAGGAGTCGGGTCAGTTCGGTGAAGGCCAGCGGATCGCGGGCCGTGGTGGCGAGTGGGTCGGGTAGCCAGTCGGGGGAGTGGTGAACAGGGTGAGGGGGATCGGCTCAGGGGCTAGGTGCGCGGCCAGGGTGAGCAGGTCCAGCGCGGCCGCTGTGTACTTGGCGAGCTGGTCGAAGGCGATCTGGTAGCCGGCGGCCAGCGAGACGGGGTAGGTGGCGGGTGTTCCGTGGGCCAGCAGTTCCGCGGTGCGCTCGGCGAGTAAGGACAGGTAGGCGTCGGTGAGTGTGCCGGTTTCGGTCAGGTAGGCGGCGGCCTGGCTAAGTGCTAGGGGCAGGTCGCCCAGGGCGTCGGCGATCCGGGCGGCGTCGGCGGTGGTGAGTCGTGGGACGCGGCGCAGCAGGGTGAGTGACTCGTTGCGGTCGAAGACGTCTACCCCGAGTGGGGTGGCGAGGTCGTGCCAGGCGGGGTTGCGGGAGGTGATCAGTACCTGCCCGCCATCACCGGTGGCTAGGTGGGGGGCCAGTGCGGCGGGGTCCTCGGCGTTGTCGTAGATCAGCAGCCAGCGGTCCCGTTCCCGCAGCGCCCCCAGCAGCCGCGCCACCGCCGACGCGACAGGGTCAGTGGCCTGGGCCAGGCCGAGGGCGTGGGCGAGCTGGGCCAGCCGGTCGGGGATCAGCGTGGGTACTTCGGAGGGGATCCACCAGACCACGTCGTAGTCGATGTCGTGGCGGTGCGCGTACTCGATGGCCAGCGCGGTCTTGCCGATCCCGCCCATGCCGTGCAGGGCTTGGACCACCGTCGCACGGTCGGTGCGCAACGACGTGTGCAGCCCGGTGAGCAGGTCGTCACGTCCGGTGAAGGTGACGTTGCGCGGCACGTTCCACACCCGCCCGCCCCGGGGCAGCTCAGTCAGCGAGTGGAACAGCGCCTCGCTCAACCCTTCCGGGGTGGTGACCGTGGCGGTGGTCAGTCCACTATCCCCGAGCTGGGCGCGAAACGCATCCTGGCGGGCACCGTGGTCCTGGTCGCGGAACAGATCCGCTGGGCCTTCCGCCTCAGCACCCAACAAAAACACCAGCCGAGGCAGGCCACGCTCACCCGCGACCTCGAACTCCGTGTACGACAGCTCCGGCCGGTCCCGCACCGGGGAGCCGTACCGGAACCCGACGATGGCCACATAGATATCGGCAGCCAGCACCGCCTCCCGGCACACCTGCGCAGGCTTCTGGTCCCGCGCGGTGAAATACGCCATGTCCCCGACGGCGTCCCCGGCCCGGGTGATCGCCTGCTCCGCTGCATCGACGAAGGATCGTCGAGTCGGAAACCGCCGCAGCTCCGAGGTATGACTCAAAAACACCCGCCGTGGCCGTGACGACACGCCTCGTAGCATCTCACTGACCGCTTCCGATCGGTCGGTTGCGTGCGCCCTGTCGCCGTCCTATCACGCACTGAGGCCCGTTAACCAGGCTGGCGGGGAACGTGGTTGCGCGCCGATCAGCTAGTGAAGTAGCCTCGGTGGCGTCTCCCTCTTGTGGATGCAGGCAGATGACGTGCCCCCACGAGAGTTCTCAGGTTCCCCTTCCTCCGGCTGGGTGTGCTTCGTGGTGAAGCCGTTCCGGGCGCGAACGGGATCTCCTTCTGCGGCGT
>DATEMN010000147.1:0-2622 GCA_035275565.1 Pseudonocardiaceae bacterium
CAGTTCCGGGCCAGCAGGCACACTCGCTGCGCGAGCTCGTCGGCGGTGGCCTCGGGGTCGCCGGTGAGTCCGGCCGCAAGGCCCAGCAGGTAGGCGGTGAGGGGAGCAGCCGGCCGGGCAACGTCGTGTGCGACATCGCGCGCCATGTCCAGGATCCGCGACTGCATGGTGGCCGGTGCCACGGCATCGGTGATATCCAGCTCACGGCATACTACGGCGACCCACTCCTCGAGCGTGTTCATCCGGCCACCTTCTCATCAAGGCGGATAACCGGTGCGCGAGGCTGGCGGTATGCAACAGGTCTACTACCCCTACCAACAACGCACCCGGATGACGATCGGGCAGCAGCGCGCCTGGGACCGGAGCTGGGACCGGTGGGGCGCAGACGTCGTGGACCTGCCTGACGGCCCGCTGGACACCGTCGGGTGGTTCGAGCGCGCCGCGCCGGTCGTGCTGGAGATCGGCTCGGGAATGGGCGAGTCGACCACGGCGCTGGCCGTCGCCGCGCCCGATTTAGATCATCTAGCCGTCGAGATCTACCGGCCTGGCCTGGCCCAGCTCCTGCTGCGCATCGAGCAGGCCGGTATCACCAACCTGCGGCTGCTCCGCGGCGACGCGCAGACGGTGCTTACCGAGCACGTCGCACCGGGTGCCCTGCACGCCGTCCGGATCTACTTCCCTGACCCGTGGCCCAAGAACCGGCATCACAAGCGTCGACTGGTGCGCCCGGAGTTCGTCGCCCTGGTGACCTCCCGGCTGGCACCCGGTGCCACGTTGCACCTGGCCACCGACTGGGAGCCCTACGCCATGGAGATGCTCGCGGCCTGCACCGCCGAGCCTGGGCTGCGCAATACCGCCCCCGATCAGGGCTTTGCGGGGCGGCCGGGGTGGCGGCCGGTCACCAAGTTCGAGCAGCGCGCCCGGGACGAGGGCCGCGCCGTCCGCGATCTACTCTTCGCTCGCGGCTAGCATCGGTGGCCATGAACCCGGCTCCGACTGCCCCGACCACGCTGCTCGTCTGGGATGCGCCCAATATCGACATGAGCTTGGGCTCGATCCTTGGTGGCCGCCCCAGTTCCGCATCCCGGCCGAGGTTCGACGCCTTGGGTCGCTGGCTGATCTCGCGTGCCGCACCCGACACCGAGCCTGAGGCGACCGTGTTCACCAACGTCGCACCGAGCAGCACAGACTTCGTCCGACCCTGGGTAGAGGCGCTGCGCAACACCGGTTTCGCGGTGTTCGCCAAGCCCAAAATCGATGAATCGGACATCGACGAGGACATGCTGATGCATATCCGAGCACGTCACGAGCAGGGTGTGCTACGCCAGTTGTTAGTGGCCTCCGGAGATAGCCGGGCCTTCCGGGAGCCGCTGGAGGACTTGGTGGCCGACGGCGTCAAGGTCACCGTGCTCGGGTTCCGCGAGTACGCCTCGTTCGCGGTCAACTCCGGGGTGCTCGGTTTCGAGGACCTGGAGGACATCCCGGAGCTGTTCTTGCAGCCGCTGCCTCGGATCACCCTCGAGACGCTGCCCCCCGAGGGCGCCTGGCTTCCCCCGCTGCGGCCGCTGGCGTCCCTGCTGCGGTACGTCCCCCCGGAGCCAACTCTGTGATGCGCTTGGCCGCGCCCGTCATGTTGCCCTGCGACGAGCAGTGCACCGTGCTGCGCGACGCCGTACTGGACATCGACAGCACTGGCCGAATCGGCTATATCGGTCCCTCGGCTACCGCCCCGGCGGCACCCGGGCCGGTGCGGATGCTCCCTGGCATCCTGATGCCCGGGCTGGTCAACGCTCATGCGCACACCGCGATGACCGCCCTGCGCGGGCTGGGCGGGGACCTGCCGCTGATGCGCTGGCTGACCGAGGTGATCTGGCCCGCCGAGGCTCGGGTCGACGCCGACGACGTGTACGCCGGCATGGTCGTCGGTGCTCTGGAGATGCTCGGCGCCGGGATCACCACCAGCGTCGAGATGTACTTCTACAGCGACGCGGTGGTGGACGCGGTGCTGGCCGCCGGCAGCCGTGCAGTGGTGACGCCGGGCATCATCGCTGTTCCCGGCTGGGACCGGCTGGGCAGTTGGGAGCGCATGCTCGACGGCATCAGCCGGTGGATCGACATCGACGGGATCCGCTTCGGGCCTGGCGAGCGGATCGAGCTGGGATACGGCCCGCACGCCGCCTACACGCTGCCGCCCGAGGCGCTGGTCGCGGCCGGCGGCGCCGCCCGGGAACGCGGCGCACTGGTGCACATCCACGTTGCCGAGACCGCCGGCGAGGACACCGCGATCCGCGATCGGCACGGCTCGGTGCCGCTGCTGCTGGAACGTCTCGGGGTGCTCGGGGACGGTGCGCGGGTGCTGGCGGCGCATGCCGTGCACCTGTCCGACGCCGATATCGCGGTGCTCTCCCGCCATCAGGCCGGGGTCGCGCACTGCCCCGGGTCCAACAGCAAGCTCGCCTCGGGCCTCGCGCGGCTGCTCGACCTGCGGGCCGCCGGGATCGCGGTCGGTCTGGGCACCGACGGCCCCGCGTCCAACGACGACCTCGATCTCTGGGACGACGCGCGGCTGGCCGCCCGGCTGGCCCGGCTGTCCAGCGGGGACGCCGCCGCGCTTACCGCGGC
>DATEMN010000148.1:0-2193 GCA_035275565.1 Pseudonocardiaceae bacterium
GCAACGCGTTGCAGTGAAAAGCGGGACCTCCCTGAAGCCAGCTGTGTAAGGGACGATGAGGCACGGTGGTCTTCCGCACGACAGGAGGAGACTGCCATGTCGCGCGTCCGGCTTGTTCCGCACCTCACCCACCGATCTCGCCCTCGTCTCTCGTCGCTCACCGTGGTGGCCCTGCTGGCGCTCTCCGTCTCGGACGCCGTCGCCGGCCCGCTCACTCTCGAGTGGACCGACACCTCCGGAGGCCAAGCCGCGTTCAATATCGAACGCAAGACCGGTGCCAGCGGTGCGTACGCCAGCATCGGCCAGCAGGCGGCCGGAGCGACCTCCTACGTCGACAGCGCGATCGTTGCCGGCACGACGTACTGCTACCGGGTGGCGGCGTTCAACGAGATCGGGATGTCCGAGTACTCCGACGAGGCGTGCGCCACGACGACCCCCGACCTGACCGTCAACGTCGCCAAGAGCGGTACCGGCGTCGGCACCGTGACCAGCAGCCCGAGCGGCATCAGCTGCGGGTTGTCGTGCACGGGCGGCTACCCGGGCGGGACGGTCCTCACGCTGACGGCCAGCGCGGCCAGCGGCTCCGAGTTCATCGGCTGGTCGGGCGCCGGCTGCGGCGGCACGCTGCCGTGCACGGTCACCGGCAACGGATCGATCTCGGTCACCGCGGTCTTCGGCCTGATCTTCACGACGCAGCAGCCCCCACCGCCCCCGCCGTCCCAAAGTTACACGCTGAGTGTGAATGTCCACGGGCGCGGTCTCGTCAGTTCTCCGTCTGGGTTGAGTTGCAAGAAGTCCTGCCAAGCGTCCTACTCGAGCGGCACCACCGTGACGCTGAACGCGGTACCCGCGTCGGGCTGGCAGTTCGCCGGTTGGAGCGGCAATTGCCAAGGAACAGGAGCCTGTGTGGTCCAGCTGGGGTCCAGCCAGACTGTGCAAGCCCAGTTCACATCTGGCGCGCTCAAAGGCAACGTGCGTGAATCGTTCTCGGGGGTGGGTCGTGTCCGGTAACGTGTTCCATCGCAGCGAGGTGAAAGCAATGATCCTCGGTGTCAAGACGGTCCGTCTGATCCTGGGTGTCGCGGCGTGCATCCTGCTGGCGTCGCCGGCGCTCGCCGCCACCATCAACGTCGCCAACTGCCTCCCGCCGACCGTCCAGTCGGCGCTGAACTCGGCGAGCACCGGCGACATCGTGGCCCTCCCCTCGGGCCCGTGCGTCTGGGGGAGCACGACCCTCACCATTCCGAGTGGCAAGAAGATCACGCTGAGAGGCGCCGGGATCGACGTGACCAGCATCACCAGCACGCCGGGCGCCGTGGCCATCCGGATCGGCGACCAGGCGGTGGGCGGCAACTCGCGGGTCACCGGCTTCACCCTCACCGGCGGCTACATCATCGCCGACGGCGACGGGTGGCGGGTCGATCACGTGAAGCTGGTCGGCACCACCGTCGGCGGTCTCGCCGAGGGCGTCTTCGCGTGGGGGCTGCGCCCGAACACGCCCGGCGGGCCCACCGGGCTCATCGACAACGTCACCTTCATGGACACGCGGGTCGTCGTGTTCGGCTATCCGGACAACCCGGAGAAATCGAGCAGCACCTGGTCGAGCCCCCTCGGCCTGGGTGACGCCAACGCCGTCTACGTCGAGAACTCCACGTTCAACTTCAACGGGCAGCCGAACGTGATCGACTGCAACTACGGCGGCCGGTTCGTGTTCCGCAACAACACGGTCAACAACAGCAGCATCGACGCGCACTCGGTCCAGGGCTGGAACCGCGGCTGCCGCCGGTGGGAGGTCTACAACAACACCATCCGGCTGGTGGGCGGGTACTTCACCCCGATGTTCATCCGGGGCGGCACCGGCGTGATCTTCAACAACACGATCACGGGACCGTGGAGCGAGCCGTACATCTCGTTCGACAACGTCCGCAGCTTCGAGAACCGCCCCGAGTGGTTCCCGGTGAGTCCCACCGCCCCGGGCGTCTGCAACGGGAGCTCGAGCTGGGACGGCAACCAGGCGTCGAACGGCTGGCCCTGCCGCGACCAGATCGGCCGCGGCGGCGACGTCACCGCGTGGACGGCCGGGACGCCCTACGTGGGCCAGGCGGCCACACCGGCCTACATCTGGAACAACACGATCAACGGCAACACGGCCACCGTGAACATCCGGAACGGGACCGGCCCCTGGATCCAGCC
>DATEMN010000149.1:0-3663 GCA_035275565.1 Pseudonocardiaceae bacterium
GGTCTGTACGCCCTTGACGACCAGCTTCCCGGGCCACATGCCGCGGATCGTGTCGAGGTCGTCGTAGCAGATGGTCGGGTCCATGGCGGCGTCGACGAGATCGGCGACCGTGCCGCCGGTGGAGGTCAGCGACGCGAATTCGAGCCTCGGCGTGGTGAGGAAGTCCCACCACCACCACGGACGTGGGATCGCGTTCAGGATCGTACCGGCGGTGATCTGGGGCGGAATCGAGAAGCCGTTGCGCTGGTCGCGAAGGCGGGCGCCGCCCACCGGCGTGTCCACAGTGAACATCAGGGTGTCGAAGCCGGCGGCGGCAGCGCGCTCGACCAGCTGGTACGAAACCTCGCGCTGGCGCATGACGTACAGCTGGAACCAGTTGCGGCCGTGTGGGTTGGCGGCCTTGACCGCCTCGATCGAGGTGGTGCCGAGCGTCGACAGCGTGAACGGAATGCCGGCTGCCGCAGCGGCGCCCGCTCCGGCCGTCTCGCCTTCGGTCTGCAGGAGCCGGGTGAACCCGGTCGGCGCGATCCCGAACGGCATGGCGGAGGTGCCGCCGAAGATGCTCGTCGACATGTCGACCTTCGAGACGTCACGCAGGATCGACGGGTGGAACTCGATGTCCTCGAAGGCCTGGCGGGCGCGGCTGAGGCTGAGTTCCCCCTCCGCGGAGCCGTCCGCGTAGTCGAACGCCGCCCGGGGCGTGCGGCGCTTGGCGATGGTGCGCAGGTCGTAGATCGTGAGTGCCTTGGCGAGGCGTCGCTTCTTGCTGTTGAGCTCGGGCTTCTTGAACTTGGCGAGTTCGAGGAGCGCGCGTGCGTTCGGTACCTGACGTTTGACCATCACTCACCTCCTGGCTCGAAGCAGTCGACCGGTGGAAGGACCTCGGGCCGGGCCTCAACCAGGATATTTGCCACGACCGTGGTGCGCACGCCCGCCGCCTCGACGGCATCGATGTGCGAACGAACCGGGCGCTGCTATAACGGTGGGACCGTTGTCCACGTTCGGAGAAGGAAACCGCGATGGATAACCTCATCCTGGAAACTGTCATCGGGCTCCTTTTCATCTTCGCGGCCTTCGCCGTACTCGTGTCGCTGCTGACCGAATCGATCGCGCGCTTCATCGGCCTGCGCGGCGAGTACCTGTTGCGCGGCGTCCGCACGCTGGTCGACGGGCAGGGACACTTCCGGCTCTCGCTCGGCGACCTGGTCGCCCGGACGGTGGGAGGGCCGGCACCGAAACCGGGCGAGCCGCAGGATCCGTTCGTCACGAAGTTGATGCAGCATCCGCTGATCTGCACCTCGGCCGACAAGGCGGAGATACCGGCCAATGCCGGGAACGCGAGGCTGACCAACACGCAGCGGCGGAAGCTTCCGTCCTATGTGTCGGCCCGGTCCTTCGCACGCGCGCTGATCGACACGGTGATCCCCGATGCGGCCGGAAACACCACGATGGATCAGGTCCGCGGCGCACTCGACGGATTGCCGGAAAGTCACCTGCGCGCATCGCTGATCGGACTTGCCAACGCCGCGGCCGGCGACGTCGCGGAATTCCGCCGGAGCGTCGAGGAATGGTACGACGACCACATGGCCCGCGTATCCGGGTGGTACAAGCGCCACGTACGGTGGATCTCGCTGGCGCTCGGCGCCCTCCTCGTTGTCGTGTTCAACCTCAACGCCATCCAGGTCACCCGGTCCCTCTACACCGATCAGGTGCTGCGGGGTTCGATCGTCACGGAGGCCACGCGAGCGGCACAGTGCGGAACCAAGGACCCCGCGGCCTGCCTGCAAGATGTGCGCGGCCAACTCGACGGGATACGCGGCGCCGGGCTCCCGATCGGCTGGGCGACGGTGTCCGCGTGCGCCGCACCGGCCCGATGCAGTTGGTGGGAGCAGCGCGGCTTGGCGAGTCCGAACTCCGGCGCCGGGTCCGGGATGCTGTCCGTGCTGCTCGTCTTGTTCGGCTGGCTGCTCATGACACTGACGTTGATACCGGGAGCCCGATTCTGGTTCGATGCCCTCTCGCGCCTGGGCAGCCTGCGGTCAACCGGCCCGAAACCGAAGCCGACCGCCGTCAACTCGCGATGACGCCGAAGCCGGCGACTCTCCCTCCGGATCGACTTACCGGGCTCGGTGCCCGGGCTCGGAGTCTGCCGCCAATGCCGCCAGGATATTGATCAGCGCGGTCGTGGCGGGCGGGTCCGGCGGGTCGCCGTACGTGGCGGCGTAGATCTCGCGCACGCTCTCGGTGAGCTGTGTGGTGTGGATGCCCGGCACCCGGTGCGCATGCAGGGCGAGTCCGTTGAGTATCGCGACACCCATTCCGGCGGCCACCAGCGACTGGGTGACCACCGTGTCGTCGCAGGCGAAGGCGATTCGTGGCGCGAAGCCTGCGCGCCCGCATGCCGAGATCGTGGCGGCCCGGCAGCGTTCGCAGCCGCCGACCCAGGCGGATTCACGGTGGTCCTCGAGGCGCGGATGGGGTTGGTCGCTGATCAGGTAGAGCGGGTCGTCCAGCAGGTGGGTGAGTCGCAGTCCCTCCTCCTCCAGCGGAGTGTCCGCGTGCCGGAAGATCAAGGCGATGTCGACGTGTCCGGAACGCAGCATCTGCAGACCCTCGACCGGGTGGGCATCGACGAGATTCAACTCAATTCCGGGGTACGACCGGGACAGCTCGGCGGCTGCCTTCGGTACCAGGGTGCTGAGGACCGTTTGGAAACCGGCGAGTCGTACCCGTCCGGCACGCAGCCCCACGCGGGCGGCCAACTCGACGGATGCGGCGTCCACCCGTCCCAGAATTTCGGCCGCCCGCCCGGCCAGCAGCTGCCCTTCGGGAGTGAGCCGGATTCCGCGGCCCACTCGTTGGATGAGCCTGGCCCCGGTGGCGGCTTCCAGCCGCGCCAGGTGGTGACTGATCGACGGCTGGGAGTAGTGCAGCTCCTTCGCGGCCTCGGTCACCGATCCATGGCGAGCGACCGCTGCCAGCACGTTGAGCTGGGTCAGGTTCAACATGGATTGATTTTATCTATGAGATTCGTGCGAATTTGGCATTGGACGTCATGACATCGGGGCGACCATCATCGCTTGATGACCGAGTTGATCCAACGAAGCTCGACCGCCAACCATCGAGTACCGAAGGAGCACTGATCATGTCACTCGCTCGCGTCCACAACTTCGCCGTCTCGCTCGACGGCTTCGGCACCGGCGAAGGTCAGAGCCGCGACGCACATTTCGGTCACGCCGGGGAAAGGCTGCACGAATGGATGTTCACCACCCGGTGGTGGCAGCCCGGCGGAAGCGGCGGCGTCGATGACGTCTTCGTCCAACGGCACGATCCGGGGATCGGCGCCGAGATCATGGGTGCCGGGAAGTTCGGCCACCCGGGATGGCACGACGAGCCGGATTGGAAGGGCGCGTGGGGTCCCAACCCGCCATTCCACACACCGGTCTTCGTTCTCACCCATCAGGCGCGTCCGTCGGTCGAAATGGAGGGCGGCACGACGTACCACTTCATCGACGCGTCGCCCGCCGAGGCGCTCGAAACGGCCCGCAAGGCCGCGGGCGACCAGGACGTACGCATCGGCGGAGGCCCCACCGTGATCCGCGACTTCCTGGCCGCCGGGCTCATCGACCACGCGCACATCGTGGTGGTCCCGATCCTGCTCGG
>DATEMN010000150.1:0-10086 GCA_035275565.1 Pseudonocardiaceae bacterium
GAGCAGTGTTCTGGGGGGTTGGTGGTCCTTGAAGAGCCACCAACAGCGGCGACCACTCGGGACGGGGAGGGTCTGCCGAGCACTCCGGCCAGCCACCCGCTGGTGCGCACCAGGACGTCGAGGTCGACCCCGTGCTCGATACCGAGCCCGTCGAGCATCCAGACCAAGTCCTCGGTGGCCAGATTGCCGGTGGCCGACTCGGCGTAGGGGCAGCCGCCCAGCCCACCGGCCGAGGCATCCACGCAGGTCACCCCCGCCTGCAAGGCGGCCAGCGTGTTGGCGAGCGCCTGGCCGTAGGTGTCGTGGAAGTGCACCGCGAGCACATCAGTGCCAACACCCACACGGGTGAAACTGTCCAGCAATGCGATGACGTGACCGGGCGTGGCCACCCCGATGGTGTCCCCCAGGGAGAGTTGGGCGCAGCCGAGATCCAGCAGCCTGCGCCCGACGTCGACGACCTGGGTGGCCGCCACGGCGCCCTCCCACGGGTCCCCGAAGCACATCGAGACATACCCGCGCACGGGCAGACCCTCGGCCGCAGCGCGGCGCAGCACCGGCGAGAACATCGTGAACTGCTCGTCCATGCCTCGGTTGAGGTTGCGCCGGGCGAAACTCTCGGTGGCCGAGGCGAAGACCGCGATCTCAGTGGCCCCGGCCGCCAAGGCCCGATCCAGCCCCCGCTCGTTGGGCACCAACACGGGATAGCGCACCCCATCGCGACGCGAGAGCAACCCGAGCAGCTCCGCGGCGTCAGCCAGCTGCGGCACCCAACGCGGGTGCCCGAACCCGGTCGCCTCCAAGACCCCCAGCCCGGCCCCGGCCAGCCGATCCAAGAACTCGGCCTTGACCTCGACAGACACCACCGCGGACTCGTTCTGCAGACCGTCACGCGCCCCGACCTCCCAGATCGTGACCCGCTGCGGCAGCCCGTGACCCGGGTGACGATCTGGCAGGCCGACCTCCCTTGCACTCATCTCGGGTTCATGTCCCTGGGGCTCATGTCGTAGTAAAGCAGCGAGTGCACCCGCTCGACCTGGGGAATGTCGTCGAATTCCAGCGGCTCGTCGGAGGCCGACTCGATGATCAGCGTGCCGCAGCGCAAGACCCGCTCGATGACACTATGCCGGAACTGCACGCTGTTGATCCGGCCGATCGGGATGTCGATGCCGGTGCGGGTCAGGATTCCCTCACGGACCAGCACCCGCCTGGTGGTGAGCACGAAATGGGTGGTGCGCCAGCGCAGCAGCGGCACCACGGTCAGCCATACCACGGTAATGCCGCCGAGCCCGCCCAGCGCGATCCACCCGTAGAACTCCCACGACCGCCCGGCGATCACCGCGGCGAGAAAGCCGCCCAACCCCACGATGACCAGGAAGAAGACCACTGGTAAGAACAGCATCTTCCAGTGTGGATGCTTGTGGAGCACCACCCGCTCGTCGCTCATGAGCAGGTCCTCCGGGTAGGGCACAGCTCCTCCTCATCCGCCGCCGCGCCAAGCCGTCAGCGCGATCATGCTACCGCTGGTGGGCTGACCGGACGTGGGTCACGTCACCGGCTGCCAGCGCGTGTCGCTGCCCACCCGACAGCACTACCAGACGGCCCTCGGTGTCCAGATCCACCGCGGTGCCGGTCACCGTGGGCTGCCCGGGTAACTCCACCCTGACATGCTCACCTAAGGTCGCGCACCGTTGCCGGAAGGACTGGGACAGACCTGTGGCGACTGGATCACCCTGGCGCTCGCACCACACCCGTACCTCACGGTCCAGGACGCGCAACAGGCTGAGCAGCAGCGGGGCTCGGTCAAGACAGGCAGCGTGCTCGATGGCCAACGAGGTCGCCTCGGGCACCGGAAGCTCGTCGGGTCGCAGCGTCACATTGAGCCCGATGCCCACGACCACAGCAGAGCCGGAGACCACCTCGGCGAGGATCCCGGCCGCCTTACGCTGGCCGGTGCCCAACAGCAGGTCGTTAGGCCATTTCAGCGCCACCGGCAGTTCGCCCAGCGTGCTGACGGTCCGGCACAGTGCCACTCCCACCAGCAGGGGTAGCCAGCCCCAGCGGGCCTGTGGCACCTCGGTGGGCCGCAGCAGCACCGACAACATCAGCCCGGACCGGGCCGGGGCGACCCAGCTGCGCGCGGCCCGGCCACGGCCCGCGGTCTGGTGCTCGGCCACCAGAACGGTGCGATCCAGAGCCCCTTGCCGGGCGGCGGCGACCAACACGGTGTTCGTAGAGGGCACGGTCGGCACCACGGTCAGCGCCGCATAGGGCCCGGCCGGCGTCACCAGTGCCCGACGCAGCGCGTCCTCGCGCAGGGGAGGTCGCTGCAGGTCGGACCACATGATCTGGGAACACTACCGGGCCTGGCGATAGTGCTGACTAAGGTCGGCAGCCATGAGCGACGAGCCGGACACCCACACCACCGCGGGCAAACTGGCCGACCTACTGCGCCGCACCGACGAGGCGGTGCACGCGGGGTCGGCCCGTGCGGCTGCGCGCCAACACGCCAAGGGCCGCAAGACCGCCCGCGAACGGGTCGACCTGCTGCTGGATTCCGGATCGTTCACCGAGCTCGACGAGCTAGCACGGCACCGCTGCACCGACTTCGGCCAACAGGGCAACCGGCCTTACGGCGACGGAGTGGTCACCGGCTACGGCACCATCGACGGCCGCCCGGTCTGCGTGTTCAGCCAGGACGCCACCGTCTTCGGCGGCAGCCTCGGCGAGGTGTACGGCGAGAAGATCGTCAAGGTGATGGACCTAGCGATGCGGACCGGCTGCCCGATCGTCGGGATCAACGAGGGCGGCGGCGCCCGGATCCAGGAGGGCGTGGTCTCGCTGGGCCTCTACGGCGAGATCTTCCTGCGCAACACGCACGCCTCCGGGGTGATCCCGCAGATCTCGCTGATCATGGGTCCGTGCGCAGGCGGGCACGTCTACTCCCCGGCGCTGACGGATTTCACGGTAATGGTCGACCAGACGTCGAACATGTTCATCACCGGCCCGGACGTGATCAAGACGGTGACCGGTGAGGAGGTCGGCTTCGAGGAGCTCGGCGGCGGACGGACGCACAACACCAAGTCCGGCAACGCGCACTACCTCGCCGCGGACGAGGACGACGCACTGGCCTACGTCCAGGACTTGCTGTCGTTCCTGCCATCGAACAATCTCGCCAAACCGCCGGTGTTCGACGCACCTGAGCTGCCCCACGGGTCGGTCGCCGACACCCTCACCAACTCCGACCGGGAGCTGGACGCGCTTATCCCGGACTCGGCATCCCAGCCCTACGACATCCACGAGGTGATCACCCGGGTCGTCGACGACAGGGAGTTCCTTGAGGTGCACGAGCTGTTCGCGGGCAATATCGTCGTCGGTTTCGGCCGGGTGCAGGGCAGCAGCGTCGGTATCGTGGCCAACCAGCCTCTCCAACTGGCGGGCTGCCTGGACATCGACTCCGCCGAGAAGGCCGCCCGATTCGTACGGACCTGCGACGCGTTCAACGTGCCCGTGCTCACCTTTGTCGACGTGCCCGGCTTCCTGCCCGGCACCGGCCAGGAGTGGAACGGCATCATCCGGCGGGGCGCCAAACTGATCTACGCCTACGCCGAGGCCACCGTGCCCAAGGTCACGGTGATCACCCGCAAAGCCTATGGCGGCGCCTACGACGTGATGGGCTCCAAACACCTCGGCGCGGACCTCAACCTGGCCTGGCCGTCAGCCCAGATAGCCGTGATGGGTGCGTCCGGCGCGACCAGCATCCTGCACCGCAAAGAACTCGCCGCAGTAGCCGAAAACGGCGCTGAGGCGGACGCACTGCGGGCCCAGCGGCAGCAGGAGTACGAGGACACCCTGCTCAACCCCTATGTCGCTGCCGACCGTGGCTACGTCGACGCGGTGATCCCGCCCTCCCACACCCGTCCCCACATCACCCGCGCCCTGAGCATGCTCCAAGACAAGCGCCAGACCCTGCCCCCCAAGAAGCATGGGAACATCCCCCTGTGAGTGGGGATGCGACCTATGGCTCGTTCCCACTCACAGGCACCGCAGGTGCCGCTGACGTGATCGGTTAAGGCACCGGCAAGCGCGGAAAACTGGTTGCACACCAGCGACCGCTGGCTCCACACAATCGCAGCGATCTCAAGCGTGTTCCTGCTGAGTTTTGGATTGGTACCCGCTGTGGTGCCCAACAGCGTGGCGATGGCGTTGATCGCGACGCTGGAGTGCACCATCGGCCTGTTGCTGATTACTGGACGGTGGCTGCGCATGTCCATCTCGCTGATGGCGGGCTGGCTGGTCAGCATCTTATCCCCGATCGTGCTACTCACCGGGTGGATGTTCACTGGGCCCCACCACATGCCCACCTTGGAAGGCCAGTACATCCTCAAAGACGTGATCCTGCTCGCCGCCGCCATGGTGATCGCCACCACGGTGCAGTGGCGACGGAACCGACCAGAAAGCAGGAATACAGTGAGGCTTACGCGAAACATAGTTTGAAAAAGTGGAGTGTTGAACTCTTTTTGCCAGCCGAGGAGCTCCCCGCCAGCTGACTTGCGGTACGGAGTGGTGATTCCAGTTCCAATGTAGCCTTTGTTGCCGATGTCATTGTCATCGCCAAGAAGTTCGCTGAGGCCGGTCCGGTGTATGGCCTTTGCGTCGTGGGTGTTTCCGGGCAGAGGGTCGGAGATGTGCATCAGATTTCCGGAGAGATCACAGACGAACTGATGGACGCGGCCGGTGGTCTTGCGCTTGCTGGAGCACAGCTCGGACGCATTGACCCAGGACCAGCATGGATACAACGATCCGTCGATCACTCCGACTCGGCCCTCGATCTCGTCGAGTAGGTCGGGAACGAACTCGTCGAGCGCCTCGGCGATGATTTCTTCCAGGTCGCTGATCGCTCTGGTGATCGTGGATTGATCAACGAACAGCAGTTCGGCGATCACTTCCTGTGTGACGTTGATGCGGAAGTACATGACGACCGCTTTCACCGCCTGGCGAAGCGTCAGTTCCCTCGGCCTGCCTTGTTCGCTATCCCAGACCAGTCACTGTCCGACGCGGTCAACGAGCTCGTCGTATTGCTCGGACAGCTGACAGGAAGTAGTGGTGATCTTCCTGGTGGCGAGGGTGGTGCTCCAGACCGGGGTCGGCCTCTCAGCAGGGCGGCCCCAGTATCTGGAGGATGAGCGCAAGGAGCCCCCCGGCTACGCTGATGCTAAATAAAACTTTTCGTCAGGGTTGCGACGGAAATGTGCGGCCAGCCTATGTTGGTATGAACATTCGGCGGGGCCTTAAAGACCTCGAAGTCCAAGATCACCATCTGTGCGTACTGAAGCTGCATGAAGGGCGGGAAAAATCCGCCACTGACCTTCTCGATCCAGAAGGTCGCGTAGGCCAGCGAGGCGTTGGCATTCGCACCTTCTGACCCAACCGGATCACCCCCCTGCAGGAAGAGGATATTCTCGATGCCACCGGCGCCACCTACGGGCCGCACCGTGACAGTCGGATCGCCATTTTCAAATTTACTATTAGCATTCACGAAAAACTCGATTTCCGACTGGGTTGAAATATTGAGAGCAACCCCCTCGAAAGTTTTCCCGTGGGCAACTTGCTGGTTAATGACAGCTTGGAGGAGTTTGATTGGGTCGTTGACCACGTCCTGCATGGGCACGCCGTTAATCTCCGCGGGGAGGGGCGGCTCGGGAGGGAAGGTCGCGAAGGGAGTCCGGGGATTTGTGATGTCTGCGGCGATGGCGAGATCGTACTCCGTGAATGGCGCAGGGGCGGGCGACGACAGTTTCTCCGAGGTTCCCGCGGCGTGGATGATCGGCCGCAGCGTAGGATTCGTACGGAACGGAGTGCTGTTGAATGAGGGGAACTGGGAGAACGCGTATTTCGCGAGGGGAACCTCGAGGGTCGGCGGGCCGGTAAACGGCTGAGCCGCGCCTTGCGCGAGCAGGGAGTTTCCATGAGGGATTGTTCCCAGCCGGCTGACAAGCCGCCCGGCCGGAGGGGGTGACTCCGGGGGGTAAACCGTTGCCGGCTGCGTGATCCAGAGCCCAGGCTCGACATGTAGCAAACCTCCAGTAAAGGCGTCGGAGATTTGCTGATGATACGTCAAACCGAACAGCTCAATATCGCCCTGCCCAAACCCCCGGTTCGGGACCGACGCGTTGATAGGATCGAACCTCAGCGTCTCATTCGTTTGATTTAGCTGAAGATACAAGTCGGCTTGGTCCCTGAAATCCGGACGCGCAATGAGGTTAAATCCAGAGCCGCGCCAGGTCCCGGCAAGCTCCCCAAGAAGCTCCAGCCTGTCGATGATGTCAGCGCTGCCCATCGGAAGCCGCACCGAAGGTATTCTTGCGTCAATCGAAACTATATTTTCCTCCGACATTTTCGTTCTCCATTCAGTGGGAGCACAAGGAGCGTGGGCCTGCGTGGTGGTGATGCATAACAGAGGGGAGAGCCAGCCGCGGTGATACATCAGGGACGGAAAACCATCAGCTCCGGCAGTCAGCACTGCCGGAGCTGATGCGCTCACGGAGCTGCCTGCGGCTGCGGATGCCGAGTTTCTGATAGATGTGCCCGAGGTGGGTCTCCACTGTCTTGACGGAAAGGTTGAGCTGCTGGGCAATCTCTCGGTTAGTCCGGCTGACCTGGGCGAGCTGGGCGACGGCAGCCTCCGGTGGGCTGAGCTCGTCCGGATTACGGGCGCGGGTGCGCCCACCAGCCCGCCGCCATTCGACCCGCGCGCGGCTGGCGTGCCAACAGGCTCCGAAACGGCACGCCGGAGATGTGCTCCGAGCTGCACGCGCTACTTCAGGCCGGCGTGATCCGTCGGGCTGACCGTGCCGCGATTCGCCGGCGATTGGACGTAAACGGCCGAAGGTAATCTGGGTCCCGTTCGACAACGGGGGGACCGCGGTGCCAGCAGAGGACGGAGTTCCCACCGGTGACCGTGCCGCCGTTCTGGTTCCGTGACCGGACCTTCGACCCGGCAGCCGGGCCGGTGCTGATGGGAGTGGTCAACGCCAGTCCCGAGTCGTTCTCCGACGGCGCTGAGTCGGTCACCGTCGACCAGCAACTGACGAGGGCGCAGATACTCCTCGACGCCGGCGCCGACCTCCTCGACATCGGGGGGGAGTCCGGTGTCACCAACCGGGTGGCCTTGAGCCCCGAGGAGGAGGCGGACCGCGTGGTGCCCCTCGTCCGGGAACTGGTCGCCGCCGGGGTCACCGTCTCGGTGGACACCTGGAAGGCGCCCGTGGCCGCCGCTGTCCTCGACTCCGGAGCCCACTGCATCAACGACGTGAGCGGCCTGCGTGACCCGGTCCTGGCCGAGCTGTGCGCTGCGGTGGGAGCGGGACTGGTCATCATGCATACCCGAGCCGAACCAAAGGTGAAGGCCTTCCCTCACTATGCCGACGTGGTCGCCGACGTGGTCACCTTCCTCTCCGCCAAAGTGGCCGAAGCCGAGGCCGCGGGGCTGGCACGCGACCGGATCGTGCTCGATCCCGGCCCGGATTTCGCCAAGACGCCGTCGCAGACCATCACCGTCCTACGCCACCTCGGCGCCCTGGAACCGCTCGGCCTGCCCGTCCTGCTAGCCGTGTCGCGCAAGGACTTCGTCGGTGCCCTCACCGGCCGTCGGCCGCGGGCTCGCCTGGCCGGCACCCTGGCCGCAGTGGGGGCCGGAGTCGACGCCGGCGCCGCCATCCTGCGCGTGCACGACGTCGGCGACGTCGCCGACTACCTCACCGTCCGGCGCGCCCTGCGGGGCGAAGCCGACGTGCCTGATGACCTCCACCTCGACGAGTCGCTGCGACGCGAACCGACCGGCTGAAGCGGCCACAGCCGTCCGGTCCGGATCGGAACCTGCTCGCGGGTGCCTGCCGCTAGTGTCGTTCACCGTGCGACTCGTGCTCGCCTCGGCGTCACCGGCCCGGCTGGCCGTGCTCCGCGCCGCCGGGGTTGATCCAGTGGTGCGGGTGTCCGGAGTGGACGAGGACGCGGTGGCCGCCACGCTGCCCGGCGCGACGCCAGCGCAGCTGGTCACCACGCTGGCCTGGGCAAAAACCAACGCGGTCGCGGTGGACATCGCGGCCGAGTACCCCGACGCGGTGGTCGTCGGGTGCGACTCGATGCTGCACGTCGGTGACGAGCTGATCGGCAAGCCGAGATGCGCCGACGCCGCGCTGCGGCGCTGGCAGGCGATGGCAGGCGGCACCGGCACGTTGCTCACCGGGCACGCGGTGGCCCGCCTCACCGACGGTGCCGTCACCGCGACCGCCAGCGGCACGGAGACCACCCTGATCCGCTTCGGCACCCCGTCTGCAGCCGAGCTCGCGGCCTACGTCGGCAGCGGCGAACCACTGCACGTGGCCGGCGGGTTCACCCTGGACGGCCGGGGCGGCTGGTTCGTCAACGGGGTCGACGGTGATCCGTCCAGCGTTATCGGCATCAGCCTGCCATTGACCCGGCGGCTGCTCGCCGAGGTCGGAGTGCCGGTGGTGTCGCTGTGGTCATGAGCCTGTGGCACGGTCAGGGAGTGCATGCCTGTGCCCAGGAGAGGACGTTCGGATGAGCATTGCAGCCACCCTGCCACCGCGGCTGGCCGAGCTGGCGCAGGAGTTCGAGGACGTCGCCCCTTCTGACCGGCTGCAGCTGCTGCTGGAGCTGTCAACGGAGCTGCCCGAGCTGCCACCGCACCTAGCACGCGGCTCAATGCAGCGGGTACCGGAGTGCCAGTCCCCGCTGTATCTGGCCGTCGAAGTGAGCGACGACCAGCGGGTGCACCTGTACTTCGACGCCCCGCCCGAGGCACCCACCACCCGCGGGCTCGCGGCGATCCTGCACACCGGGCTGGACGGCGAGCCGGTTGCCACCGTGCTCAGCACCCCGGACGACTTCTACCGGCAGCTCGGCCTGGCTCAGCTGGTGAGCCCGCTGCGGCTGCGCGGCGTAGCCGCGATGCTGGCCCGGATCAAGCACACCGTGCGCGGGTCATCACGCTGATTCCAGCGAAGCGCCCACACCACCACGGTGCCGGTCGCCGCAGCGACACGTGACTCGCGCAGCGCGACGAAACCCGCGAGCTGGCCGCCCTCCCCAGTTGGTCTGCCGGGGGCTCAGCGTGAGGGCAGCCCTCTATCATGAAGCAACCCGATAGAGCACTCTAATATCTCCACATGGGTGAATAGCTACGACTTAGCGTGAAGGAGGTCGGGATGCATGCTCTCGGCGATACCTGGGGGATCAGCGGGTTGACGTTCCTCGCTTTCTATGCCGCGCTGGCTGTCGTCGCGGTCATCACCACGATGCTGACCCGTCGCGTCCTGGCCCGTAATCCAGCACCGACACACCACCTGGACAACCCCGACGACGTCGCCTACCTACATCACGGGCCCGAGCTGACCGTGCTCACGGCACTGAGCGCGATGTACGTTGCCGGCCGTGCCACGTCATCCGGCTGAGGGCGCGTCCAGGCCGTCGGAGTCGTCGACCCGGACGCGGGTGAACTACAGCGGGCGATACACCTTTCGACCCGGCAGCCCGTATTGCGGGCGAAGCTTCCCGGCGCACCACCGGTCGCGGAGGCGCTGCGCCACATTGAGCGCCGGCTGATTGACGCAGGTCTGTTGCTAAGTGCTGAGCAGCGGGGGCGCATCCGCCGTGCCGGGTGGATGCTGTGGGCGGTGGTGGCGGTAGGCGCGATCCGCGCGGTCGCGGGCGATCTGGCGGGCAAACCCATCGGGTTCCTGCTCGCCCTGCTGGCTGTGGTGGCAGTGGGTGCGGTATTCAGCCTCACCGCGCCGCGGCGCACCGACCGTGGTGATGCCGAGTTGACCCGCCTTCGCACCGCACACGCCAGCCTCTCGCCTCGATCGCGGCCCGACCGGCGGGTCTACGGGCCCGCCGGCGCCGCCCTAGGAGTCGCCGTCTTCGGGGCAAGTACGTTGTGGGCGGCCGATCCCACGTTGGCCAAGGAACTCGGCGTCCGCCAGACATCGTCAGTAGGCGACGCAGGCGGTGGTGGCAGTGGAGGCGGGGGCTGTGGCGGTGGTGGGGGCTGCGGCGGTGGCGGGG
>DATEMN010000151.1:0-5306 GCA_035275565.1 Pseudonocardiaceae bacterium
CGGACATCGTCGTCGCCCAGCTCGCCGTGCTGAAGGCAGGCGCGGCCTTCCTGCCGGTGGACCCGGCGTACCCGCCGGAGCGGATCGCGTTCATGCTGGCCGACGCCCGCCCTGTGGTGGTGCTGACCCGACGCGATGTCGCCCCGGTGCGGCCAGCCGGCGAAGGCGTGCCGGTGCTGGTGGTCGACGAACCGCCGGTCCGGTCGGAGCTGGCCGGGATGCCGGATCGCGCACCGACCGACACGGATCGGCGCTGCCCCCTGGTTCCCCACCACCTGGCCTACGTCATCTACACCTCGGGTTCGACCGGGCGGCCGAAGGGGGTGACGGTCACCCATGCCGGGCTGGCCGGCTTCTCCGCCGCCGAGGTGGATCGGTACGCCGTCGTGCCGGGAGATCGGGTGTTGGAGTTCTCCTCGCCCAGTTTCGACGCCTCGGTGCTGGAACTGTGCATGTCGCTGCCGGCGGGCGCGGCGCTGGTGGTGCCGCCACCGGGTCCGCTGCTGGGTGAGCAGCTGGCCGAGGTGCTCACCAGCGGGCGAGTGACGCACGCCCTGATCCCACCGGCCGCGCTGGCCACCGTGCCGGCCGCAGTGGCAGCACACGGGTTGCCGCACTTCCGGACGCTGATCGTCGGTGGTGAGGCATGCTCGGGCGAGCTGGTCGAGCGGTGGGCTCCGGGCCGTCGAATGATCAACTCCTATGGGCCGACCGAGTCGACGGTGGTGGCGACCTGGACCGAGCCGCTGTCACCGGGCGGGGTCCCGCCGATCGGCCGGCCGATCTGGAACACCCGGGTGTACGTGCTCGACGCGGCCCTGCGACCGGTGCCGACGGGGGTCGTGGGCGAGTTGTACGTCGCGGGGCCCGGCCTGGCCCGCGGTTATCTGGACCGACCAGGGCTGACCGCGCAGCGGTTCGTCGCCAACCCGTTCGGCGGGCCGGGCTCGCGGATGTATCGCACCGGCGATCTGGTCCGGTGGCGCACCGACGGCCAGTTGGAGTTCGCCGGTCGCGCCGACGACCAGGTCAAGATCCGCGGATTCCGGATCGAGCCGGGCGAGATCGAGGCGGTGCTGCGCCGCGCTCCCGACGTCGCCGACGCCGTGGTGATCGCTCGCGAGGACCAGCTCGGCCGGCAGCGGCTGGTCGCTTACCTGGTCCCGGCCAACGGGCGGGTGCCGGCCGTTGCCGGGCTGCGCGCGCTGGTCGGCGGGTCCCTGCCCGACTACATGGTGCCCTCGGCATTCGTGACGGTGGATCGCTTGCCGTTGAGCCCCAACGGCAAGCTTGACCGGCGCGCGCTGCCCGCGCCGGACGCCAGTGATGCCGGTGATGTCGCGCCGCGCACACCCACCGAGCGCGCCGTGGCCGAGATCTGGGGGCGGGTACTCGGGATGGCGCAGGTCGGCGTCGAGGACGACTTCTTCGCCCTCGGCGGCGACTCGATCCTCAGTTTCCGGGTGCTGTCGCTGATCCGGGAGGTTTTCGGCGCGGAGCTGCCCGCCCGGGCGGTGTTCGACGCCCCGACCATCGCGCGGCTCGCGCAACTCCTGGTCGACCAACCCGGATCCGACCCGGAGCGGATCACCGCCGCGGTGCGCGGAGAGGTGGTGGCGCTGTCGCCGGCCCAGCAACGGTTGTGGTTCCTGGACGATCTGACGTCCGGCGGCACCGAGTACAACACCGGTGTCGGGCTGCGGCTATCCGCAACGGTGGATCTCGACGCCGTGCGCTGCGCCCTGGCGGCCCTGAGCGACCGGCACGAGTCGCTGCGGACGACGTTCGACACCGTCGACGGGCGGGGCGTCCAGGTCGTCGCGGCTCGGGGCGAGATCCCGCTGCGGGTGCTGGACCTGACCGACCACCGACCCGACGGCACGCTCGACCGAGCCCTGGCGCAGGAGCTGGGCACCCCCTTCGACCTGCGGCGTGGCCCGCTGACCAGGGTGCTGCTGGTGCGGCTGGCCCCCGACGACCACGTGCTGCTGCTCAACCAGCATCACATCGTCACCGACGGCTGGTCGGTCCGCATCCTGGTGGCCGAGCTGGCCGAGCTGTACCGCGCCGCTGTCAGCGGGACCGCGGCCACGCTGGTGGAGCTGCCGATCCAGTACCCGGACTTCGCCGTGTGGCAGCGCGCCCGGCTGGCGGATGCGGCCCTGGACGAGCACCTGGAGTACTGGAAGCGCCGGCTCGCCGGGGTCGAGCCGCTGGAGCTGCCGACGGACCGGCCCCGGCCCCCGCTGCGCACGACGTCCGGCGCGGTGCACCGCCACGATCTGTCGTCCGGGCTGGTACGGCGGTTGACCGCGGTGGGGCAGGCGCACGGAGCGACGCTGTTCATGACATTGACCGCCGCGGTCCAGCTGTTGCTGTCGCGCTACAGCAACCAGCGCGACATCGCCGTCGGCACCGTGACCTCCGGGCGGGATCGGGCCGAGCTGGAGCACCTGGTCGGGTTCTTCGTCAACACCGTGGTGCTGCGCTCGTGGGTGCAGCCCACCCAGCCCTTCGGTGACTTCCTCGCCGCAGTCCGGGAGACCGTGCTGGAGGCGTTCGCCCATGACCAGGTCCCCTTCGACCGTCTGATCGACGAGCTCCGACCGGAGCGTGACCCCAGCCGCACCCCCCTGGTGCAGGCCATGGTGGTGCTGCAGCAGGAGATGGTGCCGGCCCGGGAGATCGCCGGCCTGTCCCTCACGGAACACGACCTGCCCCGCCCGTCCTGCCGGTTCGACCTCGTCGTGGAATTCCTGCCCCGGGATGGCTCGCTCAACGTCACCGTCGAGTACAACACCGACCTGTTCGACGCCGGCACCATCGCGGGGTTGGTGGCGAGTCTGGAGGTGCTGCTCGAGGGCGTCGCCGACGATCCGCACCGGGAGCTGGCGCGACTTCCGTCGTTGACCGACGACGAGCGGCACCGGTTGCTGGTGGAGCGCAACGACACCGCGCAGCCGATGCCCACAGCCAGGTGGACGGAGCTGTTCGAGGCCCAGGTGGTGCGGACGCCGGGGGCGGTGGCGGTTGTCTGCGACGGCGCGGAGCTGTCCTACCGGGAGTGCAACGATCAGGCGAACCGGCTGGCCCGGCTGTTGATCACGCGGGGGGTGGGTCCGGAGCGGTTCGTGGCGGTGGCGCTGCCGCGGTCCGCGGACCTGGTGGTGGCGTTGGTGGCGGTGTGGAAGGCGGGCGCGGCCTACCTGCCGATCGACCCCGACTCTCCGGCGGAGCGGATCGAGTCCCGGTGCTGCGACGCGGGCACCGTGCTGGTGGTGACCACCAGCACGGTGGCGGACCAGTTGCCCGAGACAGTGGTCCGGCTGGTCGTCGACGAGCCCGCGACCGTCCAGGAGCTAGCGGGCTGCTCGGGCCGCGGGGTGGTCGAGGAGGAGCGGGTACAGCCGACGTCGCCGGCCCAGCCGGCGTACGTGATCGAAACCTCGGGTTCGACGGGCCAGCCGAAGGGGGTCGTCGTCACGCACGCGAGTGTGGCGGATCTCGCCGGGTGGGCGGCGTTGGACTTCGGGCCGTCGGGGCTGTCGCGGGTGGTGGCGTCGACCTCGCTGACCGTCGACGTGTCGGTGTTCGAGATCTTCTGCCCGTTGGTGGTCGGCGGCACTGTCGAGGTGGTGCGTGACCTGCGCGCGATCACCCAGTCGCGAGCGGGTGGCTGGTCGGCGAGCCTGATCAGCGCGGTGCCGTCGGCGTTGTCCCAGGTGTTGTCTCAGGGCGGGGCGGTGACCGCGGATACCGTGGTGCTGGCCAGGGACGCGTTGTCGGCCCGGGCGGCCCGGGAGATCCGAGCGGCGACGTCGTGCCGCCGGATCGCCAACATGTACGGCCCCACCGAGGCCACCGGGTATGCCACGGCGTGGTACCGCGACGGGGACGCCGGCGCAGACGTGGACTGGCGTGGGCAAGCACCGCCGATCGGGCGGCCGATCGCCAACACCCAGGTGTACGTGCTCGATGCCGGGCTGCGGCCGGTGCCGGCTGGGGTGCGAGGAGAGCTGTACCTCGCCGGCCCTGGTCTGGCCCGTGGCTACCTGCACCGCCCGGGACTGACCGCGCAGCGGTTTGTGGCCAACCCGTTCGGGCAACCGGGTGCCCGGATGTACCGCACCGGGGATGTCGTGCGTTGGAACAGCCGGGGCGAGTTGGAGTATCTGGGTCGGTCGGATCAGCAGGTGCGGATCCGGGGATTCCGGATCGAGCTGAGCGAGGTCGAGGCCGCGCTGAGCCGCCACCCCGATGTCGCCGAGACGGTGGCCGCGGTGCGCGACGATGCCTCCGGGCGTCCCCGCCTGGTGGCCTATGTGGTGCTGATTCCGGGCACAGCACCGGGCGCCACAACACCGGCGTTGCGCGAGTTCCTCAGCCCGCTCGTGCCGGATTACCTGATGCCGTCGACTTTCGTGACACTGGACGCACTCCCCTTGAACCGCAACGGGCAGCGGGATCGCGATGCGCTGCCCGCGCCGGACTGGGGCCTGGTGGCAGGCCAGGATTACGTGGCTCCCCACACCGATATCGAGCGCGTTCTCGCTGAGATCTGGGCCGAGACGCTGGGAGTGTCACGGGTCGGTGTCGAAGACGATTTCTTCGAGCTCGGCGGGGATTCGATCCTGAGCATTCAGGTGGTGTCCCGAGCCCGGCAGGCCGGCCTGCGCCTGACCTCCCAGGACATGTTCCGGTCCGGCACCGTTGCGTCCCTGGCGACGAAGGTGACCGTGGCGGGGGCGGAGGTGGTCGAGCGGGGTCCGGTGTGCGGTGTGGTGCCGTTGACCCCGATCCAGCGTTGGTTTTTCGAGTCTGATCCGGATACGCCGGAGTATTTCGATCAGGCAGTGACAGTGGAATTGGTGGCAGGAGTCGAGCAGGCCGCATTGCGTTCGGCGTTGGCCGCGGTGATAGCGCATCACGACGCATTGCGGATGCGCTTCGAGCACCGGGACGGCCAGTGGTGCCAGGTCAATGCGCCGGTGGAGCCGGTGGAGGTGTTGCGTCGCCACGATCTGTCCGGTGTGGACGTCGATGACGTCGACGCGGTGATGGCGCGGGTACGGGCGGGGTGTGATCTGGCCAGGGGACCGTTGCTGAGGGCGGTGCTGTTCGACGGCGGCGCCGGTCGGTGTCCGGTGTTGCGGGTGGCGGTGCACCACCTGGTGGTGGATGGGGTGTCGTGGCGGATCCTGCTGGAGGATCTGGACACCGCCTACCGGCAGGTGGTGCGCGGTGAGCCGGTGGATCTGGGGCCTAAGACGACGTCGTTTCGGGAGTGGGCGTTGCGGTTGGCCGAG
>DATEMN010000152.1:0-3900 GCA_035275565.1 Pseudonocardiaceae bacterium
CGCAGGGCAGGCGGTGCGACATCCAGCACGGTGACCCCGGCGAGGATGCACCGAGTACCGGAGTCACGCAGCAGCGCGCGGTCCCCGATCCGCAGCGGTACCGGTCGCGCCAGTCCCACCCGCGCGGTGTCTTCCCCCAGCTGTCGAACCCGCACCCCCACCGCCCCAGTCCCCACATGCAGCACTGACGACCGGACATATCGCGGTGCGGAGAGGCCTGTTTGTCGCGATATGTCTCCATATCGCGCGATGGGGGAGAGGCGGACGTCGATGGTGCGAGTGGGCAGCCAGGCTGTGGGGCTGAGGAGGGCGTGACCGCGGTGCACGGCACTCAACGGCAGCCCGCGCAGGTTGACCGCTATCCGGGCCACCGCCGACGCGGACTCGACGGGTTCGCCCAGCGACTGCAAGCCTCGCACCACCACCCGCCGCCCCCCGGGAACCAGCTCCAGCTCGTCACCGACACGCACCGTCCCGCCGGCCAGGGTGCCGGTGACCACGGTGCCCGCGCCGCGGATGGTGAACGCCCGATCCACCCACAACCGCACGTCAGCCTCGACGTCCGGTGCGGGCAGCCCCGCGATCAACTCACTCAACGCGGTGCGTAAGGCGGGCAGCCCGGCCCCGGTGACACCCGAAACGCAGACCGCACCGATCAGCCCCAGCGATGACCCGGACAGGTGCGCCAATGCCTCCTCGCGGGCCAGTTCCGGGTCCATCAGGTCGCTGCGGGTCACCACCAGCAGGCCGTGCCGGACGTCCAGCGCGTGCAGTGCCTCGAGGTGTTCCCGGGACTGCGGCATCCAGCCCTCGTCGGCCGCGACCACGAACATGACGGCGGGCACCGGGCCGACCCCGGCGAGCATGTTCGGCACGAACCGCTCATGCCCGGGCACGTCGACGAACGCCACCGTCGCCCCGGTGGGCAGGGTCGTCCACGCGAACCCGAGATCGATGGTCATGCCCCGCCGGCGTTCCTCCGCCCAGCGGTCAGGCTCCATCCCGGTCAGCGCCCGGACCAGGGTGGACTTGCCGTGGTCGACGTGGCCGGCGGTGGCTACGACGTGCATGCCAGCACAGCGTCGCGCACCACGGTGTCCTGCTCGGCGGGCAGCGCGCGCAGGTCGAGCAGGCAACGGCCGCGTTCGACCCGGCCGAGCACCGGCGGGTCACCGGTCCGCAACGGTGCGGCGAAGCGCTCCGGCAGGCTGACCGCGGCGCTGTCCAGTACGACCCCGGGTGCGCCGCCACCGCCCACCGTGGCCTGCGACGCCACCGCTATCGCGTCCACTCCGTGCGCGGCCAGTGCCGCCGCGATCGTCGCCGCTCGCCGGTGCAGTGTGCCGGGTTCGGCGGTCAAAGCCCGGGCGGTGGGCGTCGTCGGGTTCCGGAGAGTGGCCTCCAAAGCGGCAAGGGTGAGCTTGTCGACCCGCAACGCCCGGGCCAGCGGGTGCCGGCGCAGCCGGGTCACCAGCTCCGCAGCGCCCAGCACCAGCCCGGCCTGCGGACCGCCGAGCAACTTGTCGCCACTGGCGGTGACCAGGTCGGCGCCCTGAGCCAGCGTGGTGGCGGCGTCGGGCTCGTCGGGCAGTGCGGGGTGCGGCGCGAGCAGTCCCGAGCCGATGTCGACGACCACCGGCACGCCCAGCCCGGTCAGCTCCGGTACCGGCACCGACGAGGTGAACCCGGTGATGCGGAAGTTCGACGGGTGCACCTTGAGCACGAACCCGGTCTGCGGTCCGATCGCCACGGCATAGTCCTCACGGCGGACCCGGTTGGTGGTGCCGACCTCACGCAGCCGGGCCCCGGTGGACACCAGCAGATCGGGGATGCGGAACCCGTCGCCGATCTCCACCAGCTCGCCGCGGGCCAGCACGATCTCCTGGCCGGCGGCCAGCGCGGTCGCGGCGAGGACCAGCGCCGCGGCGCCGTTGTTCACCACATGCCCTGCGGCAGCTGCAGGCACCGCGTCGGTCAGCGCGGCCAGGGCGCCGGCCCCGCGCTGTCCCCGGCCACCGGTGGTGAGATTCAGCTCGACGTCGGTGGTGCCGGCTGCGGTGGTCAGGGCCTGGATCGCCGCTGGGGACAGCGGGGCCCGGCCGAGGTTGGTGTGCAGCAGCACCCCGGTTGCGTTGAGGACTGTGCGCAGGGTCGTCACGGTGTTCGGCAAGGAGGCCAGGACCTCCTCGACGACCCCGGCAGGCGGCAGGGCACCCTCGCGTACCCGTTGCTGGGCCGCGACCACCGCCCGCTTCACTTGCGGACGCCCGAGTCGTTCGGCGGCAGCCGCGACAGCTGGATCGGCTAGCACCGTGTCGGTGCGCGGAACCAGCCGGCGCAGATCCATACCCCGCACTCTACGAGTTCTCTTGCACGACCTTGACCAGCCCGCTGACGGGGCTCGTCAGTAGCGGATGGCGGAGGCGGACGGGAATCGAACCCGCCTGACCGAGATACTCGATCACGTCGGTGTTGAAGACCGCGGGGGCCACCAGGCGCCCTCACGCCTCCGCCGCGAGATCCTAGCTCCACGTCGCACTTCTGGGGTCAAGGGGTCGCAGGTTCAAATCCCGCCACCCCGACAGACCTTTTTCAGGACCTGTTTCAGCAGGTCAGCGCGGGTTCGAGTAAGCGCATGCCAGGTGTTCGCAGAAGCGTCTTCGGTAGGCCACTATGCAGGCGACGCTGGGCTACGATCGTCGGACCGGTCGCCTTCATGACCCATATGGACCTCGCCTCCCATCACCACCGGTTTGGCCAAGGGCAGGTAGCGATGTTGCTCCCGGTGGACGTGGCGCTGCAAGTACCAAGTACATTGCTGTGAGGACATTGCTCGTTTGTGGCGTTGGTCATGCAGCTACCCGCGGAATTTGCCGGGCGGCGCATCGACATCGCCTCCGACGAGTTGACCGGCGCTCAGCTCGCTAGTGTCCCGAGCGAGGCCACCGGCTATATGATCCGCTATGAGCACCAGCCGTCCGATCGCCACGCGAGTTGCCAAGCACGCTGAGATGAAAGTCCGGCACTAACCCATCTCAGTCTCGCTCGTCGTCCGATTCGGATTACGTCAGAGGAATCGGAGCTGATGTCGAGCACCCAACTTTCTGTGACTAAACTCATTTTAGCTGATTAAAATCACCTCGCTTTGCTGGAGATCACTTGATGACTTTGCTGCGGCGGTAGGGTGTGGGATGACGGAGCCACCGTTCTGGTGTCCGGTGCCTGCCCTATCGGCGTCGATTGTATTGCTGAGCCGGTCTGGGGCAGCTGGAGTGGTCCGTCTTTGGTCGTGGGTCCGCTGCTGACGCTCGATCCTGGTCACATAGAGCGCGTGTTCGTCTTGAACGCGCTGGTAACGTTGGGCCAGCTCGGCCCAGAGCGCCGCGACGGTTTTTGCTTCCCCGAGGCTGTCGAGCTTCGAGGGCCAGTCCACGCGGCAGCGCCCGTCCTCAACGGACTGATAAGGCCAATTTATGACTGTTTTATTACCCGGACGGAAAGGTTCAAATACGATATATATTCGCCAGCCCTCGCTCGGCTGAAACTCAATTGAGAAGCCATAATCAGCGAGTCCATCCTGCGTTCGGTAACTCATGACGGTCATGCTTTCCGCTCCTATCGGGAACAATTTCCAGTTGTTTAGGGTTGTGCGGGATTGATCAGTGAGGATGCCACGTGACAGTTGCCGCGAGCTTGGCGCTCCTTCGGGTCCTGCGCTCATGCTGCTTCCAGACGCTGGGGTCCCGCGTCACGGTGGCTCCCACTGCCACCCCCAACGTTTGCGCGTTCGACCCCAACTCGCTCGACCAGGGATGTTGTCGGGAGGATGATGATGTTTGGTGGAGGGTTTTGAGCTTTTGGAGCGTGAGCGCGAGCTGGGAGTGCTCAGCGCGCTGATCG
>DATEMN010000153.1:0-13311 GCA_035275565.1 Pseudonocardiaceae bacterium
ATCTCCAGGCAACGCGGCACCGCCAACGCCACAAACCGCTCCGGACCCGCACCACACTCGACCAGGTGCCGGGCCAACCGGTTCGCCGACGCATTCAACTCGCCATACGTCGAGCCCCCCTCCCCGAAACGGACCGCCACCGCCCCCGGAGCCCGAGCCACCTGCGCCTCGAACAACTCCACCAACGTGGCACCGGGCTCGGTACCCAGACTGCCGTTCCACTCCACCACCACCCGATGCCGCTCGGCGGCCGACATCCACGGCAACCCGGACATCGGACGATCCGGAGCCGCCGCGATCCCGCCCAACAACACCAGCAGCCGCTGCGCCATCGACTCGATGGTGGCGGTGTCGAACAGGTCGGTGTTGTACTGCCACGCACCGAGCAGGCCGCCGTCTCGCTCGTGAAACTCCACAGTGACGTCGAAGCTCGCCGTGGCCGCCGGCAGTGACATCTCCTCGATGTCCAGGCCGGGCAGGTCAGGTGCCTGGTTCGGGTTGTTCTGCAGGATCACCATGGCCTGGAACAGCGGGGTACGGCTGGTGTCCCGGGCCGGTGCGAGCTCGTCCACGAGCCGTTCGAACGGCACGTCCTGATGGGCGAGAGCGCCCAGGACGGTGTCCCGAACGCTGCTCAGGAGCTGCGTGAAACTGCGGCGCGCATCCACCTCGGAGCGCAGCACCAGCGTGTTGACGAAGAACCCGATCAGCCCTGCCAGCTCGGTCCGCTCCCGACCGGAGACCACGGTGCCGACCGCGATGTCATCCTGGCCGGACCAGCGACTGAACAGCAGCTGGCAGGCGGCCACCAGGGTCATGAACAGGGTGCCGTCGTGCCGGCCGCCCAGCTCCTTGAGCCGTACGGTCACCTCGGCCGGCACCACGAACTCGTGCCTGGCCCCGGCTGAGGTACGGACCGCCGGCCGGGGCCGATCGGTCGGCAGGTCCAGCGGCGGCACGCCGTCAAGCCGGCGCCGCCAGTAGGCCAGTCCGTCATCGAGCACCGGGCCGGTCAGTGCCGCCCGTTGCCAAGCGGCGAAGTCCGCGTACTGCACCGGTGGTGCCGTCACCTCGACCGCTCGATAGCGCGCACTCAGCTCGTCAAGGAGCACACCCATCGACCACCCGTCGGTGACGATGTGGTGCATGACCAGGATCAGCGCGTGGTCCTGGGCGCCCAACCGCACCAGTTGCGGCCGCATCAGCGGACCCCGGCACAGGTCGAACGGCTGGCTGCTGGCCGCGGCCAGGACCCGGTCCAGCTCGATCTCACGCTCGGTGGGGGCTAGCTCTGACAGGTCCAGCACCGGCAATTCCACCTGGTGCGGGGGATGCACTACCTGCATCCCCTGCCCATCCACCTGCTCGAACGTGGTGCGCAGCGACTCATGCCGGGCCACCAACCCGGTGAACGCGGCACTCAGCGCGTCGATGTCCAACTCCCCACGCAATCGCAGCCCCAGCCGCGTGGCGTACTCGGCACTGTCCGGCTCGAACTCGTGCAGAAACCACAACCGTTGCTGCGCGAACGACTGCGGGGTGATCAACAGCTCGCCGGCTCGCTGGATCACGGGAATCACCGACACCCCGGTGGCGGAATCAACCGCTATCGCGGCAGCGAGTCGGGCCACCGTGGAATGCGTGAAGACGGCCCGTGGCGAGATATCGACGTCGAACACGGCCCGCAGCCGTGAGGTCACCCGGATGCTGAGGATCGAGTCCCCACCGAGCTCGAAGAAGTTGTCGTCGGCACCTACCTGCGGCACCCCCAGCACCTCGGACCAGATCCCCGCGACCACACGCTCCGCCTCGGTCCGCGGCGCCACAGAGCCACCACCCCCGCCACCCCACTCCGGAGCGGGCAGCGCACGCCGATCCAGTTTCCCATTCGAGTTCAGCGGCAAGCCTGCGAGCAGGACGAATGCGGCGGGCACCAGGTAGTCGGGCAGGAACCGGGCGGTGTGGTCACGCAGGTCCGCGGGAGTGGGTGCGGGGTCTGTGGTGGGAACCAGGTAAGCGACCAACCGGGTGCTGCCGGGGTGGTCCTCGCGGGCGGTGACAGCCACCTCGCCCACCCCGGGATGGGTGGCCAGCACCGCCTCGATCTCACCCGGCTCGATCCGGAATCCCCGGATCTTCACCTGGTGATCGACCCGCCCGAGGTACTCCAACTCACCGGCCGCGTTCCACCGCACCACGTCCCCGGTCCGGTACATCCGTGAGCCCGGCGCACCGAACGGGTTGGCCGTGAACCGCTGCGCGGTCAAGCCGGGACGGTCCAGGTAGCCACGGGCCACTCCACGACCGGCCAGGTACAGCTCGCCGGGAACACCGACCGGCACCGGGCGCAGCTCGGCGTCGAGCGCATAAGTCTGGGTATTGCGGATCGGCCGGCCGATCGGTGGAGCGTGGTCACCGTCGAGTGCCCCCGCGTCGCTATACCACGCCGCCGCGTAGACCGTGGCCTCGGTGGGCCCGTAGATGTTGGCGATCCGCCGGCACGACGTCGCCGCGGCGATCTCGCGGGCCGCCCGCGCCGACAGCGCCTCGCCGGCCAGCACCACCGTGTCCGCCGGGACACCGCGCTGGGACAACACCGGGGACAGGGCCGACGGCACGCCACTGATCAGGCTCGGCACACCCGCATCGACCCGGGACTCGGTCAGGGCGAGAACGTCACGCACCACCTCGATGCAACCGCCAACGGTCAACGGGCAGAAGATCTCGAAGACCGACACGTCGAAACTCAGCGACGTCGAGACCACCACCCGGGACAGCCCCGCCGCCCCGAATTCCGACCCGGCCCACACCGCGAGATCGACCACGCTGCGGTGCGCGACGACCACTCCCTTCGGTCGCCCCGTCGAACCGGACGTGTAGATCACGTACGCGGCATGGTTCCCCGCCGACGGCGTCGCCCGCTCGGCATCGGTCAGATCGTCGGCCTCGTCGATCTTGCCGGTGTTACCCTCGGTCACCGTCGCGGCGACCTCCGCGTGGTCCAATCGAAGCCGCGCGACCGCCTGACCCGCCGCAGACAAGCGGCTTTCCATGTCGCAGGTGGTCACCACCAACACCGGGCGGGCATCGGAGAGCAGGAACGCGATCCGCTCGGCGGGATAATCCGGGTCGATCGGCAGGTACACCGCACCCGCCTTCCACACCGCCCACAACGCCACCACCATGTCCACCGAACGCGGCACCAGCAACGCCACGAACTTTTCGGCGCCCACGCCCCGCTCGATCAGCACCCGGGCCAGCCGGTTGGCGCGCGCATTCAACTCCGCATACGACAGGCTCTCGCCGCCGCAACGGACTGCGGTCGCCCGCGGAGTACGGCGCACCTGCGCCTCGAACAACTCCAGCACGCTGCCCGCCGGCACGTCACCGGCGGTGTCGTTCCACTCCACCAGCACCCGCTGCCGTTCCCCCACCGACATCCACGGCAGGTCACCGACCCGTGAGTGGCGATGCGAGTGATCACTCGCATCGCCACTCACGGGTCCGGCGAAGCCGGACACCACCAGCCGCAGCCGCTGCGCCATCGCGGTCACCGTGGCCGCGTCGAACAACCGCGGGTCGTAGCCCAGGTCGAAGCCCAGCTGCCGGTCCAGGTAGGCGCGCAGGCTGAGCGGGAAGTTCGTGGTGTCCCGGGCTACGACCTCGCGGATCCGCAAACCCGGCTCGCCCTCCGGCGGCGTCTCGAACGGGTAGTTCTCGAACACGACCATGCTGTCGAACAGGGCGACCCCGGCCAGCAGGTCGCTGCATGCCCGTACCTGCGCCAGCGAAACGAAGTCGAACCGCCGGGACTCGATCTGCGCGGCCTGCAACGCGCGCAGCCACGACAGCACGTCCTGGCCGCCGTCAACACGTACCCGGGTCGGCACCGTGTTGATGAACATGCCCACCATCGACTCCGCGCCCGGCAGCTCGCCGGGCCGACCGGACACGGTGGTGCCGAAGAGCACCTCGGGCTCCCTGCTGTAGCGGGACAGCAGCACGGCCCAGGCGCCTTGCACGATCGTGTTCAGGGTCAGACCGTTGCGCTTGGCGACCGACTGGAGCCGCTGCGACTCCTCGACCGAGAGCTCGACTCGCACCGTCTCGGCGGACTCGGTGCGGTGCGCTTCGCGGGGTTGGCGGTCATACGGCAGGCCGGTGGGCGCGGTGAACCCCGAGAGCACCTGCCGCCAGTGCTCCTCGGCCTGGCGCTGGTCCTGATCCGCCAGCCACTGCAGGTAGTCCCGCAAGGGACGCCGGGTGACCAGGCCGGGGGTGCGGCCGTGCACGATCGCCGCGTACTGCTCGCGCACCTCGGTGAACACCTGAGCCAGGCTCCACCCGTCCAGCACCACGTGATGGAAGGTCAAGACCAGCAGCACCTCGTCGTCGGTCACGGTGGCGATGATCAGCCGCAACAACGGCGGCACGGTCAGGTCCACACCAGCGACCCGATCCTCAGCCAGCACCCGCGCCAGCTCGCGATCCCGCTCCACATCGGACAGCCCGCGCCAGTCGTGGTAGCTCGTCGGCACGGTGACCCGGCGGTGCACCAGCTGCAGCGGTTCGTCGACCCCGTCCCACACCACCGAGCTGCGCAACGCCGGCGTCCGGTCCACCACCCGCTGCCAGGCGGCACCCAGCGCGTGCGGGTCGGACACGCCGGAAAGCCACAGCCGCGCCTGGTCGACGTAAGCGCCCGAGGCCGGATCGACCAGGCTGTGGAACAAGATGCCAGCCTGCGACGGCGTCAGCGGGTGGATGTCGTCCACCGACCGACCGTCCCCCACCAGGCGGTCCACCCCGGCCTGATCCACCCCAGCCAGCGGGAAGTCCGACGGGGTGCGACCGCCGGCTCCGGGTTGGGCGCAGTGCTCGATAACCTCGCACAGCGCCTGGGTCATCTCCTCGGCCAGCCGCCGGATCGTGGCCTCGTCGTGTACCTGCTCGCAGTAGTGCCAGGTCAGGGCCAGCTCCCCGGCCTCTACCAAGCCCGTAACATCCACCAGATGCGGGGTCGGCGCCTCGGTCGCCAGGTCCGCACCGAGACCACCGCCCGGTGCCCGGAACAACCCGTCCGCGGTGGCGCCACCGGTCATCGCGGCGGTATCCCACTGGCCGTGGTAGTTGAACGAGATCTGCGGCTGCGGATCCGCCCGCAACGTGCTCTCCGGGTTCAGGTACCGCAACGCCCCGTAACTGAGGCCCCGGTGCGGCACGGCACGCAGCTGCTCCTTGATCGACTTCAGAACGGCGCGCCAGTCGTGGCCCGCCGGCACGGTGAGCGCGACCGGGAACTGGGTGGTGAACCAACCGACGGTGCGGGACAGGTCCACCCCGTCGAGGATCTCCTCGCGGCCGTGGCCTTCCAGGGCGATGAGCACGCACTCACGCCCGGTCCAGGTCGACAACACCCGACCCAACGCGCTGAGCAGCACGTCGTTGATCTGGGTCCGGTAGACCCCCGGCACCTGGTGCAGCAGAGCGTCGGTCTGCGCCCGGCCCAGACGCACGGTGACGTGCCGGGTGGAGCCGGCGGTGTGCACGCCGGCCCGGTCGACCGGCAAGTCGACCTGCGCGTGACGGGACACCTGCGTCCAGTACTCCAGTGCCCCGTCCAGCGCCCCGGAGCGGACGTGCTCGGCCAGCCGGTGCGCCCAGGTGACAGCGGCGGTGCCGGGTGGTGGCAGCGCCACCTTGGAACCGGCGCAGGCTTGGCGGTAGGCCGCGTCGAGGTCGTCGAGCAGGATGCGCCAGGAGACGCTGTCCACGGCGAGGTGGTGGACGGTGAGGAACAACAGGGGCCGGACAACCCGTGAGTGGCGATGCGAGTCATGACTCGCATCGCCACTCACGGGGCGGGGGCCGCGCCGGAACAGCACTGCCTTGATCATCCGGCCAGAGCTCAGGTCGAGGTCGCATCGTGCTGCGGCCGTCACCATCGCGGCCTGCTGCTGCGACTCCGTCAACCCGGCCAGATCGTGCCGCACGAGCACGTCACTCGTCGTGACAGGTCCGGCCTGCTGCCACCACTGGCCGTCGACCTGCCCGAACCGCAGCCGGAGCGCGTCGTGACGGGCCACCACCGCGTCGACGGCGGTCCGCAGCGCGTTCTCGTCGAAGTCCTCGGCCAGCTCCACCAGCATGGACATGGTGAAGTGCCGCAGTGCCCCGTACGTGCTGAAGAACCAGTGTTGGACGGGGGTCAGCGGGGCCGGGCCGTCGACGGGTGAGGACTGGTCACGCACCGTGTCCACGGCGTCGACCAGCGGGGCCAGGGCGGCGATGGTCTGGCACCGGAAGATGTCCCTGGAGCTGAGCCGCAGCCCCACCTGCCGGGCTCGGGAGACCACCTGGAGGCTGAGGATGGAGTCCCCACCTAGTTCGAAGAAATTGTCGTGCACTCCGATTCGCAGTACGCCCAGGATGTCAGCCCAGATGTCGGCCAGCCGGCGTTCGGTGGCGGTGCGCGCAGCGACGTGATCGGTGGTCAGGGCGGGGCGGTGGTCGGGGGTCGGCAAGGCCCGCCGGTCGATCTTGCCGCTGGGGGTCAGCGGCAGCGTGGGCAGTACCGTCACCGCCGAGGGCAACATGTGATCGGGCAGCACCCGACCGGCGAACTCCCGCAACACCTCGATCGTCGGGGGGTCCGCCGAGCCGGCCGCTGGTACCAGGTGGGCCAGCAGGTAGGGGCGCCCGTCATGGTTCGCCAGGGTCACCACGACCTGGGCGATGTCCGGGTGGGTGAGCAGGACTGACTCCACCTCGCCCAGCTCGATCCGGTACCCACGGATCTTGACCTGCTGGTCGACCCGGCCCAGGAACTCCAGCTGCCCGGCCGCGGTCCAGTGCACCAGGTCGCCACTGCGATACATCCGGGTGCCGGGACCGCCTCCGAAGGGATTGGCCACGAACCGCGCGGCGGTCAGTCCTGGCCGGCCCAGGTAGCCGCGGGCCAACCCGGCACCGGCGATGTAGAGCTCTCCGGCCACCCCCACCGGCACCGGCTGCAGGTACCGGTCGAGCACGTAGACCTGGGTGTTGGCAATCGGGGTCCCGATCGGCACCGACCCTCCGCTGGGGGCCAGTGCCGGGCTCCAGGCCGCCACCACGGTGGACTCAGTGGGGCCGTAGGCGTTGACCATCGTGCGGCCGGGTGCCCACCGCGCCACCAGCTCGGCGGGACATGCCTCCCCGCCCACGATCAAGCATCGGAATGCCGGCAACCCGGTGGCCACTGACGGGGGCAGGGTGGCCAGCGCCGCCGGAGGGATCAGCGCATGAGTCACGCGCTGGCCCTCGAGGACCTCGGCCAGCCGCTCGGCCAGCAACCGGCCCGGTGGGGGCACCACCAGCGCTGCCCCGGCGGGTAGCGCCAGGCACAACTCCAACACCGAGGCGTCAAAGCTCGGGGAGGAGAACTGCAACACCCGATCTCCCGGTGTCACCCCGAAATGCTCGGTCTGGGCGGCGGCGAAACCGGCCAACCCGGCATGGGTCACCACCACCGCCTTGGGTCGCCCGCTCGAGCCCGAGGTATAGATCACATACGCCGGGTGGGACAGCAGCAATGGCCCCGTGCGGTGCTCGTCGCCCACCGCGGTGGCATCGGCGGCCGCCAGCTCGGCAGCGCAGTCAGGATCATCCAGCACCAGAATGTCGGCCCCGCACCGGAGCCGACCGACGTACCCGGCATGGGTCAGCACCACCACCGGCGCGGCGTCGGCGAGCATGAAGTCGATCCGCTCACCGGGATAGTCCGGATCGACGGGCACGAACGCCGCTCCCGCGGTGACCACGGCCAGCTGGGCCACCACGAGGTCCACCGAGCGGGGCAGCGCCAACGCCACGATCCGCTCCGGGCCCGCCCCCCGGGTGATCAACACCCGCGCCAGGCGGTTCACCCGCTGCGCCAGCTGCGCATAGCTCAGCACCCCGGCCTCGGAGATCACCGCCGGGGCCTGCGGGGTTCGGGTCACCGCCGTGGTGAACACCGCCGGCAGCGTCGCCGCCGGCACCGCCCGCCCCGTGCGGTTCCACTCGACCAGCAACCGGTGCCGCTCCTGCGCTGGCAGCAGCGGCAGCCGCCCCACCGGCCGGTGTGGGTCGGCCGCCACCGCGGCAAGCAGCACGGACAGCTGCTCCACCATCCGCTCGATGGTCCCGCGATCGAACAGATCGGTGCTGTAGGTCAGGGCCCCTCGTAGCTCGCCGGGCAGCACCCGGAACTCGCAGGTGAGGTCGAAGATGGCGGTGTGTCCGGAGAAGTCCACGGTCTCGGCCCGCAGGTCGGCGAAGGAGGACGCTGCACGGTGTTGATCACTGGTCAGCAGCACCATGACGTCGAACAGCGGGTTGCGGCTGACCTCCCGTTCGGCCTGCACCGCGTCGACGAGTCGCTCGAAGGGCAGCTCCTGGTGCGCGACAGCGTCGAGCACGGTGTGCCGGACGGTGCCAAGGAACTCGGTGAAGGTCCGCACCCGGTCCACCGGGGTGCGCAGCACCAGGGTGTTGACGAAGAACCCGACCATCCGTTCCAGCTCCGGCCGGCCACGCCCGGACACGACCGTGCCGACGGCGATGTCATCCTGACCGGACCAGCGGTGCAGCAGCAGCTGGCAGGCGGCCACCAGCACGGTGAACAGGGTCGTGTCCTGGGTGCGGGCGAGCTCGCCGAGCCGGGCGGCGACCTCGGTCGGCACCACGAACTCAGCCACCGCACCCGCGGAGGTCCGCACCTGCGGCCGCGGCCGATCGGTGGGCAGCTCCAGCCGGGAGATCCCCGACAGCTGCCGGGTCCAATAATCCAGCTCACCGGCGAGCGCCGGCCCGGACAGCCGGGTGCGTTGCCAGCTGGCGAAGTCGGGGTACTGCACCGGCAGCGCCGGCAGATCGGCCTGCCGCCCCTGGCTGGTAGCCCCTTGCCTGGCGACCGAGTACAGCGCGCCCAGCTCCTCGACCAGCACACTCATTGAGGCGCCGTCGGTGACGATGTGGTGTGCGGTGAGCAGCAGCACGTGCTCCCCCTCGGCGCCGCCGGCCAGACGAACCAGCAGCGCCCGGAACAGCGGCCCGCGGCGCAGGTCGAAGGGGCGGCTGTACTCCGCGGAGAGCACCTCCTGCCATTCCTCGGCCGGCGCGCCGGCCAGCTCGACCACCGGCACCGCCACCTCGACCGACGGGTGCACGACCTGGATCCCCCGGCCGTCCATCTCGTCGAAGGTGGTTCGCAACGACTCGTGCCGAGCCACCAGTTCCCGCAGTGCCACCGTCAACGCGGGCACCTGCAGGCGGCCCCGCAGGCGCAGCGCGAGCCCGCTGTTGTACTCCACACCGCCGGGCTGGAACTCGTTGAGGAACCACAGTCGCTGCTGGGAGAAGGACAGCGGTAACGGCTCGGTCCGGTCGGCCGGTGGGATCGGGTCGGACCGGGTCGCTTGGCCGGCAAGGCGACGGCGCAGCACCTCCTGCATACCGGCGGGCAGCGCGGCGATCCGGCTCTCTCTACTGGACGGCATGACGATTCCCTCACATTCCGTCGTCGTTGCCGTCACCGAAGGCAACACGTTCGAGTTCGCGCAGGACGGCGTCTTCGACCAGCTCCGCCAGCGCGGCGACGCTGCGCGCGGTCAGGACGTCTCGCGGTGTCACGGTGACGTCGAACGCCGCGGTGATCCGGGTGATGATGAGCAGGCTGCGGACGGAGTCGCCGCCGAGCTCGAAGAAGTTGTCCTCGACACCGACCTTGTCCACGGCGAGCGCGTCCGCCCAGATCTGGGCCAGGACCCGTTCGGTGTCGGTACGGGGTGCGGTGTAGCCGGCCCCGGCCGGGACGGCCCGATCTGGCGCGGGCAGGGCGTGGCGGTCGAGCTTGCCGTTGGGGGTCAGGGGCCACCCGTCCAGCGCGAGCACCGCGGAAGGCCGCATGTAGTCGGGTAGCGAGTCGGCGAGCAGCTCGTGCAGGTCACTCGGCTCCGGGAGCCGGCCCGCCGCCGAGACGGTGTAACCGACCAGCCGGGTGCGGCCGGACTCGTCCTGGTGCGCGAGCACCACGGCGTCGTCCACCTCGGGGTGGCGGCGCAGCACGGCCTCGATCTCACCGGGCTCGACGCGGAAGCCACGGATCTTGACCTGCTCGTCGGCGCGGCCCAGGAACTCCAGCTCCCCGCCGGGGGTCCAGCGCACCCGGTCCCCGGTCCGGTACATCCGGGCGCCAGGAGCCCCGAACGGGTTGGCCACGAACCGCGCCGCGGTCAACCCCGGACGCCGCAGGTATCCCCGCGCCAGCCCGGTGCCAGCGACGTAGAGCTCACCGGGAACACCGACCGGGACCGGCCGCAAAGCCCCGTCGAGCACGTACGTGCGGGTGTTGGGGATCGGCGCGCCGATCGGCGGTGCCGCGCCCGGGGCCAACGCCTGGCTCCAGGTCGCCACCACCGTGGACTCCGTCGGCCCATAAGCATTGATCATCCGCCGGCCCGGTGCCCACCGGCCCACCAACTCCGCGGTGCAGGCTTCCCCACCCACGATCACCGTGGTGAACTCCGTCAACCCGGTGGCCGCGATCTCCGCTGGCACGGTGGCCAACGCCACCGGGGGGATCAGGGCGTGGGTGACCCGGTGCCGTGCGAGCACCTCCGCCAACTGCCCACCCAGCAACGGACCCGGCGGGGGCACCACCAACGCCGCCCCAGCAGGCAACGACATGCACAACTCCAACACCGAGGCATCGAAGCTGGGCGAGGAGAACTGCAACACCCGATCCCCGGGGCCCACCCTGAAGTGCTCGGCCTCGGCAGCGGCGAAACCGGCCAGACCAGCGGAGGAGACCACCACCCCTTTCGGGCGCCCGGTCGACCCCGAGGTGTAGATGACATACGCCGGATGCGCCACCGACAACGGCGTCGCGCGATCGGCATCGGTCGGTGCCCGAGCGGGCCGCGCCGCCACCGCGGCCACCGTGTCCGGCTCATCGAGCACCAGCACGGTGGTCCCAGCGAGGACGGGCAGCCTGGGGGCCAGCTCGGCGAGGGTCACCACCACAACCGGTCCGGCATCGGCGAGCATGAACGCGATCCGCTCCGCCGGGTAGGCCGGGTCGATCGGCAGGAACGCCGACCCCGCCTTGGCCACCGCTAGCTGCGCCACCACGATGTCCACCGACCGCGGCAACACCAGCGCCACGATCTGTTCCGGACCGGCCCCGTGGGCGATCAACAGCCACGCCAGCCGGTTCGCCCGGGTCTCCAACTCCGCGAAATCGACGACCCCGCCGTCGGATACTCCACCGTCGAACATCAGCGCTGGCGCAGCCGGTGTCCGCGCCACCGCCGCCTGCACCAACTCCGCCAGCGTGGCGACCGGCACCTCCCGATCGGTGTCGTTGAACTCCACCACCACCTGGGACCGCTGCGCCGGCGTCAAGATGTCGATGCCACGCAGGCGAACGCCAGGATCGGCGGCCAGTGCCGTCAGCACCCGGAGGAAGTGCGCCGACATCCGCTCGATCACAGCGGCATCGAAGGCGCTGGCGTCGTAGCCGAGCTCGACGGACAGTCGCCGACCCGGGGACACCACCACGGTAAGCGGGTAGCTCGTGGATTCGAGGGCCCGCAGCTCGCGAATCCGGAGACCATGCGCGGCGGCGGCCTCGTCGTTGATCGGATAGTTCTCGAACACCACGATGCTGTCGAACAGCTGCTCCCCGCTCGGCAGGGCGCTGCAGGTCTGGAGCTGGGCAAGCGGCACGAAACCGAACCGCCGGGACTCGGCCTGGGTGACCTGCAACTCCCGCAGCCACTGGACCACCTCAACGTCGTCGGTCACGTCAGCACGTACCGGCAGGGTGTTGAGGAAGATCCCGGTGATGTCCGCCACCCCGGGCAGATCGGCCGGCCGGTCGGACACCGTCGCTCCGAAACACACCTCTCGCTCGCCGCTGTAGCGCGACAGCAGCAACGCCCACGCCCCCTGCACGACAGCATTGACCGTCAGGCCGTGGCGCTGGGCGAACTCGGTGATCCGGTCCGAGTCCAGCTCGCTCAGCTCGGCGGACCGCCACTGCGACGAGCTGCTGCGGTACGCCCGGGCCGGCGCTTGGTCGAAGGGCAGCGGTGTCCGGCACTCGAAGCCCCGCAGCACCCGCCGCCAGTATTCCGTGGCCTGCGCCTGATCCTGCGCACCGAGCCACTGCAGGTAGTCCCGGAAGGGTCGGCGCTGGGGTGGCACCCGGCCGGCGTGGCAGGCGAACAGGTCGGTGAGCACGTGGAAGACGCTCCAGCCGTCGAGCAAGACATGGTGGAAGGTCCACAGCACCTGCACCTCGGTGCCGGACAGCTGGGCCAACCGCACCCGGAGCAACGGGGCGGTGGTCAGGTCGAAGCCCGCAACGCGGTCATCGGCGAGTAACCGCTGTGCTTCGCGCTCCCGGTCGGCGGCGGACCACCCCTGCCAGTCGTGGTAGATGAGGGGCACCTCGACCCGGCGGTGCACCACCTGCACCGGTTCGTCAACCCCGTCCCAGACCACGCTGCTGCGCAATACCGGGGTCCGGTGCACCACCCGCTGCCACGCCGCACCCAGCACCCGCGGGTCCGACACCCCCTCCAGCACGAATGTCGCCTGCTCGCAGTAGACCCCCTGCTCGCCCTGCGACAGCGCGTGGAACACCAACCCGGCCTGCATCGGGGTCAGCGGGTAGATGTCCTCGACCGTCCGCCCGTCACCCACCAGGCGGTCCACCGCGGACTGATCAAGACGAGCCAGCGGGAAATCCGACGGGGTACGCCCCCCCACCCCCGGCCTGGCGCAGTGCGCAACCACCTCGTGCAGGGCCTGGATCATCGCCTCGGCCAGCCGCGCAACGGTCGCGTCGTCGTGCAGTTCCCGGGAGTAGTACCAGGTCAGCTCCAGACACTTGCGCTCGACTCGGCCGACGATGTCAAGCAGATGGGTCCGGATCGAGTCCGGGCTGGCGTCAGCGTCCAGACCACCACGCACCCGGTGGTAGAGCCCGTCCCCGGTGGCGGGCCAGTCGAACTGACCCAGATAGTTGAAGCTGATCTGCGGTGCTGCCGCGCTGTCCACCCCGGTCGTCTCGGTGAGGTATCGCAATGCCCCGTACCCGAGACCGCGCCGCGGCACCGCCCGCAGCTGCTCCTTGACCGACTTCAGCGTCACTCCCCAATCGCGCTGATCGGGGAGTTCCACGGCGACCGGGAAGATCGTGGTGAACCACCCCACCGTGCGGGACAGATCCACCCCCTCGAACAACTCTTCGCGGCCGTGACCCTCCAGATCCAGCACCAC
>DATEMN010000154.1:0-7316 GCA_035275565.1 Pseudonocardiaceae bacterium
AGGCCGTCATGGGTGGCCCGCCGAGGTCGAGGCGACCGTGCACCAAGACGCCGGGGATGCCGGCGAGCCGGCCGGCTTCGCGCAGCAGGATGCCGTCCGCAAGCCAGGCGTGGTGGTGGAAGTAGTGGGTCACGAGCCGGGCGAAGGCCATCCGAAAGCGGGCGTCCTCGAAGCGGGGATAGCGCCGGCCCTCCCCCAGTGACAGGACGGCGTTCTCCCAGTCGCACCAGTCGCGGGCAGCCCGCTCCCGCACCGTGGGATCGGGGTCGTGGAGCAGCCGGTAGTAGACGGCGACCAGGTCACCATCTCGGTCCGGTTCGGGCACCCCGGCGCGAAACCTCGCCCATTCCTCAGGGAAGAACTGGCCGACGCCGTGGTAGAGCCACTGGATCTCCGCTGGGCGCGTCATGGTGACGGAGACGAGCACGATCTCGCTGACCCGCTGTGGGTGGCGCTGCGCGTAAGCAAGCGCGAGGGTCGCTCCCCACGAGCCGCCCCACACCAGCCACCGCTGGATGCCGAGGTGCTCACGCAGCAGCTCGATGTCGGCGATCAGGTGGTGGGTCGTGTTGGCGGCCAGGTCGGTGGCGGGGTCACTGGCGTGCGGGGTGCTGCGACCCGCGCCGCGCTGGTCGAACAGCACGATCCGGTATGCCGCAGACTTCCCAGTACACCCGCTGACCGTCGCCCACGTCGAGCATCCCGTGCTCGTACGGCTCGATCTCGGGGTAGCGGTCCGCCATGGGTGTGCCTTTCGATGAGTGCGCGGCTGACCTGGAAGCGCAAGGTCAGGCAGGAACGACGAGGTCGACGGTCGGGAAGTAGGTGCGGTAGCGAGCAGCGTCCCGGGTGAGCAGCCGTAACCCGAGCACCGCGGCATGGGCGCCGATGAAGAAAACGGGCAAGGTCGAGACACGCTGGCCTCCTCGGCGCCGATAGTCCCGGTAGCACGTGGCAGCGAGGAAAGCAGCAGCCCAGGGCAGGTTGCCACGAACGAACCGGTCCGAGGTCAGCACCGCGTCAAGCGCCTCGATGGTGGAGAACCGATAGGCAACCTCACCGTAGACAACCTGGTTCACCACCACGGGACCCTGGTCGAGCGCCTCGGAGAGGCGGGCCGAGGACCATTCAGACCACGTCGGGTCCTTGGTGAACAGGTCGAGCAGCACGTTCGAATCAACCAGGGTCGCCGGTCGCTGCTCAGTCACCGCGGGTCATCGCCATGATCTCGTCGGTGGTGAGGTCCACATCGCCCTTGCCGAGTAACGCCTCCACCACGCACTGGCCCCTGGGTCGTGGTTGTCCCGCCGGCACGATGCGCGCAGCACCGTCCTGCACAATGACCTCGACTTGCCTTGGCTTGGTGCCCACCGAGCATGATCTTAATATCGGCGTCGAGACCGGCGGCGATGCGAGCACTGATCTCGTAGGTGGGTGCCAGCAGGTTGAATCCCACCCACCGGGGAGCCAAGTCGTTGACAGTCCGGATAGTGCGGATAGTGCGGTCGATCCCAAGTCCGTGGGCTTCGGCGTCCAGCACACCGACGTTGAAGCCGTGTCTGGCAGCGTAAGTGGCGAGGTAGCCCATGCCCAGCACGGGCAGGGTGAAGTCGTTGACGCGTGGCCGTTGGCGTAGTCGCGCAACGGGGCGTTGACGAACAGCGCGTCGAGCGAATGTGTGGAATCGGCTCCGGCAACCAGCTCTCCAACAGCCAGATCTCCGATAACTAGATTTCCAACACTGAGGTCACAGTGCGGTTCCGTGGGCATGTCGAACTCCCCAAGCAAGTGTGAGCAGGGTCCATGCGGACAGCTGCTCGCCCGCCAACAGTGACCATTCACGGGCGAACTCCGGCTCGATTTCGGACCAGGTTCGCCCAGCTGCCAGGCGTTTCGCCCAAGTGCGCACGGCAAGGTCGGCGAATGGGTGCAAGGAGTAATCATTGGTGAGGTCAGCAACGGCCGCGCCAGCGGTCCACGGCCCGATTCGTGGAACCGTCTGAACCTCGTGCACCAATTCAGTCGGATCGAGTTCGACCCATTTCTGACCGAACTCCAGGTATGCCTGGGCGGCAACACGCAGCAGACGGCACTTGAACGCCAGGCCCAGGCGCCCGAACTCAGTATCCGGTAGCGCCAGCACTACCTCGGGGTCGGGAACAGCCATGTGTGGCCGACCGGCGTGCTGACCGGCTCGCCGTGAGCCTGGCAGAACGCGCGGTAGAGCTTGCGAGCCTGCCCGGCGCGGACGACCTGGCGGATGATCGAGGTGGCCAGCGCGTCCCACAGATCCGGGTTGCGCCACCGCGCCACCGTCCCCGCTTCCTGCAGCGGCGCCACCACGGCGTTCTCTCCGGCCAAGGTCGCGGGATCCAGCACGTCCACCACTTGTGGTTCGCCGGCACCCAAGAGCAGGCAGGCTGCGGTGCCATAACCACCGGAGCCGGCGGGAGTGCAGGTCAACGCCCACACCGAGGTGCCGCAGCGCATCGCACGGTAGACAGCGCCATTGCCGGCCGACAGCCAGGACGGGTGATCGGTCATCACGGCGTCCACAATCATGGCGGCATCCTTTCGATCATGTTGGAGACGACCATCATGCCGAGGCCACCTCCTCTGCTTGGGCGCCATCGGGGAACCGCGATAGGTGATCAGCTTCGGCGGGGCTGCGTCGTCAGCGGCAGGGCGGGGCCGTTGCCGTCTGGATGCCTTCTGTTGCCTTTTGTTCTCTCAACGTCACCGTTTTAGCCCAGATGGATCTACGGTGAGCCGACCAGATCAGAGGGGAACGAGCATGATGATCGAGCAGGAGCCGCCCAGAACGCGGCTGGAGCAGCTACTGCGGCAGCAACACGTCACACTGGAAGAGTTCCGAAAGAATTACCAGCGGGCCGCCGGTGGGACCGTGCTCAGCGAGCGGCAGGCGTACCGGTGGGTCGCCGGAGAACTGAGCACGCTGCCCTACCCGGCAGCACAGGGCACACTAGAGAAGATGTTCGGCGAGCCGGTGGCCCGGCTGTTCGGCCCGCCCTACGGCATCCAGGCACTGCGGCCAGTGCGCTGCCGCAACGGCGCTGCGTCGGCGCGGGGCAGCGCGCGGACAGACTGGGAAGGGCAGATGATCGTCATGAGCGCCGACCGGGCTCGGGACTTCCTCAGCCGTATCGAAGCCTCCAACGTCGGAGCGGAAACATTCGACCAACTGGCCGACGACGTGCGCCGTCTGGTCATCACTTCTCAGCAACCCCTGCCGAGCTATCTCGGTGATTTAGTGGCCACTCAAGATCGGGCCTTTACACTGCTGGAGGGACGCCAGCGCCCGGAACAGACCCGAGACCTGTATTTGCTCGCCGGGATCACCTGCGGGCTGATGGCCTATGCGTCGCACGACCTCGGGGCTTTCCACGACGCGATGACCCAAGCCCGCACCGGGTACGCATGCGCAGACAATGCTGGGCACGACGGACTACGCGCTTGGACCCGCGGCATCCAATCCTTGATCACCTACTATTCCGGACAGATGGAGGACTCGGTGCGTTACGCCCAGTCCGGCGCAGAGGCCGCAGCTCGAAGCCGGGGCACCGCCGGAATCTGGCTGGCCAGCAGCGAGGCTCGAGCGCTGGCTGCGGTCAATCAGCTTGATGAGGCGCACACCGCCCTGGCTCGTGGCACCGACGCCCGGGATCGGGCGGAGCCAGACGAGCTGGACAGTCTCGGCGGACTGTGCTCCTTCAGCCAACCCCGCCAGCTCGGCTATGCCGCAGTTGCCTTCTCCTGGGGCGGAAGAGCCGAAGCGAACCACACCGAGCGGCTCGCCCTCAACACCTTGGACGCCTACGCCACAGCCCCGGCGCAGGACCGCAACTTCGCCGACGTGCCGACCATCCGCGGAGTACTGGCATTGGCTCGGGTGTATCAAGGACAGATCGATGGCGCGGCAGAAGCGCTGGCACCAGTGCTCAATCTGCCCTCTTCCCAACGCATCCACGGGATCGTGACCTCAGTGGAGCGGGTGCGCATCGCCCTGAATGCGCTCCAAGACCCTGGCCGGGACGCCATCAAGCTGGCCGGCGTCATCGAAGCCTTCACCTCCGAGCGCCTGACACGCGCCCGATAACCGACCCGACGCGATGCGGCTGCATCCGCACTGATGAAGAGCGGCGAGCCGCTGATCCGATCAGCGCAATTCTCCCTGATCATGTGCCCGCCCCCGCCAGTGAGCGAGGTTTCTTTGGGCAGTCAGGGTGTGCGGATGGTTGGCGCCCAACAGCCGCAGACAGTCGTTGAGCAACCCCTCGAAAGCGGCGACAGCCCCGCTGCGGGACCCGTCGTTAGTGGGGCGCTGAAGGATCGTTCAGCGCGGTACGCAGCGCCGCAAGGACGTCGATCTCGCGACAGAGTTGTAGTGCGTCCGGTTCGGGGAGCTGTGTCCAGGTGATCGGGCCGCGGGGGGTCACGGTGGGTGGGAGCAGCAGGGTTCCGGTGACCCGATGCACGCCCGGTGGCCAGGGCAACGTCACCCCGAAGCGTTCCGCCATCAACAGGATGCGGTGCTCGGGGGCATAGGGATGGGCCAGCACGGGTACCGGGCAACGCCGGGTGACCAGGATCGCGGTCACCTCGGCGGCCAACAGGACGGGGATGATCAGCGCCCCGGTGTCGTCGTCCAGATTCAGCCGGATCTGGTCACGGTGCAGGGTGACCGGCCAGCCCCCTGCCCGGTAGCCGGCCATCGCCACGAGCGGGTCCGTGTCGACCCGGGTGTCGCTGGTGGTGACCGGCGACGGCGGGGGGCCGTCGGCCACGTGGCTGAGGACGCACATCGTGCAGGGCATCCCCTGGCCGGGAGCCACAGGCTCGATGTCCTCGCCGCGCAGCAACGCTCCGCACAATGCAGTCACGACCGGGCTCTCGACGGGCAGTGGAACCAGATGCACCGTCCGCGCCGTCTCCCCCGCCACGCCGGGCCGGGAGCGGACTAACGTCACCGGCCGGGCATCGGTCACCGCACCCGTCGTCGGCTGCCGTGTCATTCCTTAGCTCCCCTCCAGTTTTCCTGGGTGGCACCGAGCGTGGTGTCCTCAGTGGACCGGCCACGGGGCGGGCTGCGTTGGTGTGATCACTCTCGCGGTGGTCCGCCGGCGTGGGCAGGCCGGACAAGCTGTCGGCCGTTGCCCTCTGGTGCCGTCTGCGCTCCAGACGTCACCGTTTCGGCCCACTTCCGGAATGATCGAAACCAGGCGTACTTCATCCTCCTCAGCGGACAGAGCACAGCCGATTTGTCACTGCTCGCCGTTAGCGTCCAGGACGTGAACGAGCAACGGTTTCTTGATCGGCTGGCGCGGGGCGACCTGCGCAACGTCCGCTTCACCGAGCTATGCCAGCTGGTGAAGGTGCTCGGCTTAAAATGCAGTGTTCATCTCTCGTGAATCCGTGTTTACGGGGTAAATGCAACTCTGAACCGGATCGGAACTGTCGATCGGGACTACTGGACCGTTGATCGGATGCGCCGGGCCACTCCTGCGCCCGATCGGACTCCGGGTCCAGCCGCCGCGTCACCGTCCGGAGCCCGGACCGGTCCAAGCGGAACCACCCCATCGGCGGCGGCTCCAGCGGCGGCGGCTGGCTGATGAACTTCACCAACAGCACGGAGCTCGGGCACGTCAACGGGGCGATGAGCACGATCGACACCACAGGCACGAACCGTGCCTCCTATTTCGATAGCGCGGTCAAGACCATGTACGACGCGCAGGGCAGCGTGACCTGACAGCCGCAATCCATGGCCCCGCCGGACCAGAGTCATAAACTGGTCCGGCGGGGCCACACCCAGAAAAGGGATATACGACGGTGACACGTCCCACCACACGCACCCTCGCGGTGATCGCTATCGTCGTCGTGGCCACTGCCGGAATCGCGGCGATCCGGTCTGCGGCAGCGTCGACCACCGCCCCGTCTTCCCCAGACACCGGCTCGACAGGAAGCCAGATCCAACCCTCCCCGTCCACCGATTACTGGACGCCGGAGCGCATGCACAACGCCGAGCCGGCGCCCATGCCAGCGCCCGAAGGTAGACCGAATACCGGATGAGTGTCCGTGTTTCGCCAGAAGTTTGGTCGGTACCCGGCCGATACCCCAAGAGGACAGAGCGGTCTCTCGCGCTCGATCGAGGCTGCGGCGATTGATATACTGATCGCAACCTCCAGCGTAGCCGGCCATTCCCCAGCGAAACGCAGGCATAGCGAAGGGCCCACCGTGCGGAAAATTCTCGACGCCATCCTCGCCGGCGACCTCGGCGCCCTCGGTTCACTTCCGGTGCCAGAACGCTACCGGGGAATCACAGTTCGAGCCGACGAAGCCGGCATGTTCGCCGGAATGCCCAGCCGGGACAAGGACCCGCGCCAGTCGCTGCACCTGGACGAGGTGCCGGTGCCCGAACTGGGTCCGGGCGAGGCACTGGTCGCCGTGATGGCCAGCGCCATCAACTACAACACCGTCTGGACGTCGATCTTCGAGCCGCTGCCCACTTTCGGGTTTCTCAAGCGCTACGGGCGCACCTCCCCGTTGGCCTCCCGGCACGACCTGCCCTACCACGTGGTCGGGTCGGACCTGGCCGGTGTGGTGCTGCGCATCGGCGCCGGGGTGAACGCCTGGCGTCCAGGCGACGAGGTGGTGGCGCATTGCCTGTCCGTCGAACTGGAGCACCCCGACGGACACAGCGACACGATGCTCGACCCCGAACAGCGCATCTGGGGATTCGAGACGAACTTCGGCGGCCTCGCCGAGCTCGCCCTGGTCAAGTCCAACCAGCTGATGCCCAAGCCAGGGCACCTCACCTGGGAGGAGGCCGCAAGCCCAGGCCTGGTCAACTCCACCGCCTACCGGCAGCTGGTGTCCCGTAACGGCGCGGACATGAAGCAGGGCGACACGGTACTCATCTGGGGCGCCTCGGGCGGGCTGGGCTCCTACGCCACCCAGATGGCGCTGGGCGGCGGCGCCACCCCGGTGTGCGTGGTCTCCAGCCCCCAGAAGGCCGAGATCTGCCGGCGGATGGGGGCTGACCTGGTCATCGACCGCAATGCCGAGGGCTACCAGTTTTGGAAGGACGACCACAATCAGGACCCGAAAGAGTGGAAGCGCTTCGGCACGAGAATCCGCGAACTCACCGGCGGAGACGACCCCGACATCGTGTTCGAGCATCCCGGGCGGGAGACCTTCGGTGCCAGCGTCTACGTCGCCAAGAAGGGCGGCACGATTGTCACCTGCGCGTCCACCTCCGGCTTCACCCACAGCTTCGACAACCGCTACCTCTGGATGAA
>DATEMN010000155.1:0-4946 GCA_035275565.1 Pseudonocardiaceae bacterium
GTTTCCGCGATAATCGCAGTGGGTCTGCTGCTCGTGCCCGACGAGTGGATTGGTCTGCTCGGCCTCGCTCCGCTGGTTCTCGGTGTCCGGGGGCTGATCAAAGCCACCCGGGCAAAGCCCAGCGACGACCGGTCATTGGTGGCCGCCTCCGGGGCCATCTCCGTCACGGTACTGATCGTCGCTAACGGCGGAGACAACCTCTCCGTTTACCCGCCGCTGTTTCGCGCGTTAGGGGTGGCCGATAGTCTCGTGACTGCCGCTGTCTTCGCCGTGTTCGTGGGCGTATGGTGCGCTATCGGCTCTTTGCTGGCCAGCCACAAGCAGCTCGTTGGTGTCGTGGAACGATTCGGGCACTGGCTTGTTCCGGGTATTTTTCTGATCCTCGGCGTAGCCATAATACTGGAATCGGGAATCACGGGCGCATCGCTTGATCTCCTCTGAGCCCCCGATCGCTTCAAGGAGTGGTGGGACGGCGCGCTCGTCGACGGGTGGGCGGCTCGGAGTAGAGGGGCTCCAGGAGGTGCGTCGACCCGATGGGATGGCGTTCCTCGTCGAGCACGAAGATCGTTTGGGTCGAGCGCACTTCGGGCATGCCCTGGAGCCGGTAGAGTACGACGTCGCGGAGCGCCGCGATGTCCGGCGTGCGGACCAGCAGCACGAAGTCGAACCCGCCGCTGGTCATCGCGACGTACTCGACACCCGGCAACCGGCTGACCTTGTCCCGTGTCGTCGGCCATGACCCCTGCTCGACGTTGATGAGGATCATGGCCGCGACATCGAGCCCGATCGCATGCGGTTCGACGTCCGCACGGAAGCGACTGATGACGCCGTCTGTCACCAGCCGGTCGTAACGGGCGTAGGCGGTCGCCCGGGAGATGCCGGCTCGGGCTGCCACCTCGTTCACCGACATACGGCCATCGTCGACCAGGATGCCCAGCATCCGACGATCGACGTCGTCAAGGGGGCGAGGTGAGACGGACATCAATAAGTGAGGCTACTCTCCGGATATTCGTCTGGCATTGGGCGTCACACATTGAACGATCGTTTCACCGAGCGCAGACTCCATACCTATGGCTGCGCCGATCGCGCCCTCCCGGTTCGAGTTGCCCGAGGATCATCCCGGCTTCAGTGACCCGGCGTACCGGGCCCGGCGGGCCCGGATCGCCGAGGTCGCCGCCGCCTACCACCGCGGCGATCCGATCCCGGACGTCACCTACAGCACCGAGGAGGACGAGGTCTGGCGGGTGGTGTCCGCCGAGCTCGCCGGCAAACACCGGAAGTACGCCTGTCGTGAGTATCTCGTCGGCGCAGGTCGGCTCGTTCTCCCGCCCCAGCGCGTCCCCCAGCTACGGGAGGTCGACGAGCGGGTGCACGGCCTCACTGGCTTTCACATCAATCCGGTGCCCGGCCTCGTGCCGACCCGAACCTTCTACGGGTCTCTCGCGGAACGGACGTTTCTGTCCACGCAGTACATCCGCCATCACTCGGTACCCTTCTACACCCCAGAACCGGACATCGTCCACGAGATCATCGGGCACGCCAACATGCTGGCCAGCCCGGTGTTCGCCGATCTCTACGAGGTGGCCGGTCGAGCATCGCGGCGCGCCACGACCGACGTCGCCCTTGATGTCTTCAGCCGCGTTTTCTGGTTCACCCTCGAGTTTGGCGTAGTCCACGAGGATGGCGCGGTGAAGGCATACGGTGCCGGCCTGCTGTCGTCCTACGGTGAGATCGACACGTTCCGCGATGCGGAGATCCGGCCGTGGGATCTGTCTGCCATGGCGGCTCAGAAATACGACATCACGCGTTACCAGCCGACGCTGTTCGCGGCCATCTCGTTCGAGCAGATGCTCGCGGACCTTTATGCGTTCTTCTCGTCCTACGACGACGAGGCGGGCGACCGGTTGCTCTCCGCGCGGTGACGCTAGCGCCCGCACCACGGTGATCGAGGAAGAAGCGCACCATTTTCGCGGACGCGTCGGGGCCGAGCGGGTCCGTGTAGGACCCGGCCGGATCACCGCCGGACCACGCGTGTCCCGCTCCGTGGACAGTCCAGGACTCCGCGATGACCGCGCCACCAGCGTCCCGGATCACCGTCTGGCTGCAGGGCTCGGGGTGCGGCGGATCGTCGTCGGCGTGCTGCGGGCACCCGACCCTGCAGCGGCCAGACGGGTGGCGACGAGGCGTTCGGCGTTGACCGGGGCAACGAGGGTTCGGGGGGCGGGCCGGATGGCCGTAAGCTGGGCAGATCCTGCGGCAGTGCCTGACGCAGGCGGCCCAGCAGGCCCGACGGGACGGGCCTGGTAGGTGGAGGAGTGGCACCGGTCAGCGAGGCGGCGGGCGCGCCGAGGGTGCGTTTGAGGGCGGCGACCGCCGCCGGTAGCCGTCTCTCGTGGGTGAGCCGACGTGCCGCGGCTATGCCTGCACTCTTGTCCTGGTCCATGATGGGTCCTCCCGTGTTGGGATGCGGCACCGGCCATCGACCAGGGTATGGGTCGACTGACAGCGGGATGATAAGTATCTATGGTGTGTTCGTAGCTACCTGACGAAGGGGATAATTCAATGCTTGTAGACGATGCCCGGAGGATTGCGGCCGCGATCGAGGAACGGTTCAACGCCAGCGCCTGCCAGGGAGTCAAAGCCACGGTCAAGTCCGACCAGATGAGCCCCGCGACGGTTCCTGCCGGAGCTGGGCGTCCAACTTTCACCAATTACTACATCCAGATCGCTGATGGCACTCGGATGGCTATTCTCACCCTGGGTCAGGCGGCTCGGTTACTGGAAGATGTTGAGCCGGATTGGGAGCCGGATCGGCTCTTCGATGCGATTCGCGCCCTGAATGTGTCGGTTGAGGACACGAAATGAGGACAGTGCGGGCACGATTCGGTGGATGACCTTGCTTTGGTGGGTTGATCTCCACCGTCCGGGATCGCGGATCAGCCGTGGGAACAACCATCTGCTTACGACGTTGCAGCGTAAAGCGGACAGACGGCGCGTGCTGCGACGAAGGGACCTCATGGACAACCCGCGGAGCCTGTTGAGCAGCTCGATGCGCCAGGGCAGCATGCCCCGCGCGCTCGCACCGGGCACCCTGCGCCGAATCGTCGGGTTCGCCCGACCGCACAAGACGTCGCTGCTGGTCTTCCTCGCGTTGAGCACGGTATCGGCATTTCTCACTGTCGCCACCCCGGTGCTGGCCGGCCGGGTCGTCGACGCCATCGTCGGGCGCTCGGGAGGGACCCTGGTCGTCGGGTTGGCCACGCTCATCGCCGTTCTGGCGGTGAGCGACGCCGGGATCGGGCTGGCGTCGCGCTGGCAGTCCTCCCGGATCGGGGAGGGGCTGATTCTCGACCTGCGCCGCGCTGTGTTCGAGCACGTGCAGCGGATGCCGGTGGCTTTTTTCACTCGCACTCGTACCGGGGCGCTGGTCAGCAGGCTCAACAACGACGTGATCGGCGCGCAGACCGCACTGACTTCCACGCTGTCCGGAGTGGTCACCAATGTGATCCAGTTGGCGCTCACGCTGGTCGTCATGCTGGCGCTGTCCTGGCAGGTCACGGTGCTGGCCCTGATCCTGCTGCCGATCTTCGTGCTGCCGGCGCGCCGGATGGGTGTCCGGCTGGCCGAGCTGCGGCGCGAGGCATCGACGCACAACGCGGCGATGACGACCCAGATGACCGAGCGGTTCTCCGCTCCGGGCGCCACGTTGGTGAAGCTGTTCGGACGCCCCGAAGCCGAAGCCGCCGAGTTCGGCTACCGGGCCACCCGGGTGCGCGATATCGGGGTGCGCAGCGCGATGGCGACGCGGGTGTTCCTCACCGCATTGACCCTGGTCTCCGCCCTAGCTCAAGCGCTGGTGTACGGGTTGGGCGGGTGGCTTGCGTTGCGCGGTGACCTCGCCCCAGGCACCGTGGTGACCCTCGCGCTGCTGCTCACCCGGCTGTACTCGCCGCTGACCGCGCTGGCTAACGCCCGGGTCGACGTGATGACTGCGCTGGTGGCTTTCGAACGGGTCTTCGAGGTGCTCGACGTTCGCCCGATGATCACCGAGCGATCGGATGCCCGGACCGTGCCCGCCGGCGAGGTGTCCGTGGAGTTCGATGACGTGCGCTTCTCCTACCCCTCGGCCGAGCAGGTGTCACTCGCGTCGCTGGAGGAGGTCGCGACGTTGGACCCGCGCGCCAGCGCCGAGGTGCTGCACGGGGTGAACTTCTGCGCCGAGCCAGGGCAGTTGGTCGCGCTGGTCGGCTCCTCAGGCGCGGGCAAGTCCACCATCGCGTCGCTGATACCGCGACTCTACGACGTCGATGCGGGGGCGGTGCGGCTCAACGGGGTAGACGTCCGCGACGTGTCCTTCGCCGCGCTGCGAGACACCGTAGGCGTGGTGACCCAGGACGGGCACCTGTTCCACGACACCATCGCCGGTAACCTCCGCTTCGCGGCGCCGGAGGCACAAGACGAACAGTTGTGGGAAGTGCTGCGGCGGGCCCGGCTGGAGCAGCTGGTGCGGTCCCTGCCGGATGGACTGGACACCGTGGTGGGGGACCGCGGATACCGGCTGTCCGGTGGTGAGCGGCAGCGGCTGACCATCGCCAGGCTGCTGCTGGCCCGACCCCGAGTGGTGATTCTCGATGAGGCCACTGCGCATCTAGACTCCGAATCCGAGGTGGCAGTGCAGGCTGCCCTGGCTGAGGCGCTGCATGGGCGCACCGCACTGGTCATCGCGCACCGGCTGTCCACCATCCGCACCGCGGACCAGATCTTGGTGATCGAGGACGGCCTGGTGGTCGAGCGCGGCACGCATGACGAGCTGCTCGCTGCCCACGGGCGTTACGCGCAGCTGTATCGCACCCAGTTCGCTGAGCACGCCGCCTGAACTCCTCGAGGGTAGACAACGTAAAGCGTAAGTAACGCTGCGGTTGTCGGGGGAACTGGGTAGCGTGACG
>DATEMN010000156.1:0-2704 GCA_035275565.1 Pseudonocardiaceae bacterium
AACGGTCACTGTGACCGTTCCCCGAACGGCAACTCCTGTAGCTGGCGGGGCGCGAGCGCAAGACGCTACGAACGCCGTCGGCACTGACCGTCGTCAGTGTCACCGCGGGGCTACCAGGTGGTCGCGAGCTTGATCGTTCTCCAATTCACCACGGTGAACTTGGCCCAGGGCCCGCAGGATTCCAGGGTACCGAGCACACGCGCTCCCGGGGGTTCAGAACCTGTCTTTGAAATCCCGTTGATCGCGTTCCGCGCCTCGCGACCGCCCGCGACGTATCGACTTCAAGACGCAGGCTTCACGGGCGGATAGCGTTGAGTGCGCTGTCAACCTGGTGCTGGGTGAGGCCGATGCGACGGAGGTCGCAGATCTTGAGGACACCGCGCTTGGTGTCGTAGAGCTTCGCTGTGGGCGACTGGTACATGGCCGGGGAGTTGGGCGGTACCACAGCCAGCAGCCAGGCTCCGGCCCGCGAGGACTCGGTGAAGAGGTCAGTGACCTCGGACCACGACAAGACGAAGCGGGTTCCGCGCTGGTCGAGCACCACCACCTCTTCCGTGGACATGATGATGCCGGGCCGGCGGCTGACGAGTAGCCAGGCAGCCATCGTGCCGAAGACCGCCGTGTACCCCACGCTGGCGATCTCCACCGCATGATGCTGTCCCACCGTCATGTGGATGCCCGGGTGGCTGCCGAAGAACACGGCGACGTTCAACAGCACGAGGACCACGAACAGGAGAATTAGTACGATCAGCCGGGGCTCATCGCGCCAGTCCCGGCGCAGCACGATCCGCGGCCCGGGTGTGCCTGCGAGTCCTGGACGAGGCGGCGGGGCGTTCCGGCGCCGTCCGCGCTCCTGGAGCAAGTCAGCTGCTGCCATGAGCAGACAGAGCCCCGTGAAGAGGATGAACGGTGCCAGGTAGTACTTCGTGGGCACCGTGATCGAGTTGGCGATGACACTGACCGCGACCTCGCCGGTCACCGCGACCAGTGCGCTGGCGACATAGCCCCAGACCCGGCTCATTGGCCTCCCCCCGGTGAAGGGGGGCAGGCCCCAACCCTGCCCCCCACAGACGACTGTAGATCCCACCATCGCGTGGGTGCTCACGTCGGCACACACGATCGAGGCGCATCTTGGGCACTCAGGCGTTCTGGCACAGCGGCGGCAGGAGTCCGTCGCCCGGCCAGAAGGGCTGCTCGGTCGCGATACCGGTGAGGAACATGCCGACCTCGGTCAGGACTTTTGCTCGGTCGTCCGGTCCGTAGACGGTGAACCCCCCTGCCGCGGCGTCGAAGGCCCGCACCCGGCTGTCGGGGCCGGTGCAGATCAGGGCCCGGGCGACTTCGGGAAGGCCGAGGCTGAGGGCGTCGCACCTCTGTGTCTGCACGAGGTGCACCAGGTCGGCGGTGACACGTTCCCAGTCGCCGACCGTCGGCCAGTCGGCGCCTCCGTTCAGTTCGTGGGTGAGGGTGGCCAGCGGGATGATCTCGCGTGGCTGCCGTCCTTGGGTGAGGAGGTCGTGGATCCGGGTGCCGTCGGGCTGGAGGATCCGCGGGTGGAGCAGGGTGTCGGCGGCGACCACGGTGGTGTTGATCTCCTGGGTTCCGGGTCCGGGGTAGTAGGGCTCGTGCGCGAAGAGCAGGTAGATGTCTGAGGTGCGGGCAGCAGGGTTGGGCTGGGGCATGACGGGTGTTCCCTTCGGCGGTGAGGTGCCGGGCGTGTGCTGAGGTGCTTGCCGGTCCGGGCGTGGCGGCGGCTCCGGCTTGCGGGCCTGGCCGGCGTCGGCCAGCGCTGACTGGGCGATTGGGTGCTTGAGGATCTGGGCGACCTGGTGGGCGAGCTGGAGCATCAGCCGTTCGCGGGCGATGAGTTCGCAGGAGGCCGAGCGGGTGTCCTGGGTCTGGAGCAGGTCGGCGGCGTCCCACAGCAGGTGCTGGCCGATCTCGGCCGACCGGCGCAGCTCGTAGCGGTCGCTGACGGCGGCGGCCTGGACGAAGTAGGTGTGCAGGGTGGCGAGGCGGTGGAGGTAGCGGCAGGCGCTGGCGCCTTCGACGCTGCGGACGTGTTCGCGGGCCCGGGCGTCCACCGTGCCCGGCAGGTGTTCGGCGAGCAGCGGCGCGAGTGCCATCGCGGGCAGCGCGACGTCGGCGGGGACGCCGTGGGTCATGGCGAGCAGGCCGGCGAACACGCTGATGGCGGCAACTGTGAGGGTGGAGAAGCGTAAGGAGCCGGGGAAGGTGGGGGCCACCAGTCCGATGCGCAGGGCGGGTCGCCTGGTCAGCCAGCGCAGGGCCAGGCGCTGTGTACGCGTTGCCGATGGGGTGAGGACCCCGATCTGGTGGGGGAGTTCGGGTCGGGATCCGTCGCCGGGGACGGTCCAGGCGAGCCAGCCCCATCGGGTGCGCTCGTAGACGAGTACGGGTTCGCACTCGGCTGTGCATGTGTGGTCGCGGATGTGGCCGCTCCGCAGGGCGCGGGCGCGTTCCGCCTCCCACCGGCGGGGGTCGAGGGTGAAGGGGTGCCGGTGGTGCGCGGCCGCGGTCGGCGGTGGGGTGCGGAGGGTGTCGGTCACGGGCTGTTTCCTTCCGGTTGGTGGGTCAGACGGAGGCGCATGTCGTGCAGCGGCCGTCGCTGTCGGGGTGGGCTCGCTTGCGCGTCGGGCCGGGGCAGGTGCGGCACAGCGGCCAGCCGAGGCAGGCCGGGCAG
>DATEMN010000157.1:0-7602 GCA_035275565.1 Pseudonocardiaceae bacterium
GTTGAGGCTGGTGTGGAGGACTTCGAGCACGGGCACGCCGGGGCAGGTCAAGGATCTGTGTTTCGTCATGTCTGGCCATCCGGGTTTCGGCCGGGTACTTATCGGGTACTTCAGATCAGGACGACGGTGTCCCCAGCAGGGATCGGGGCCGCCCGCTACGTGAAGGAGGCTGTTGTGAGCTTGACGGACAAGTTCAGGAATAAGGCGCAGGAGCTGCGGGGCCGCATCAAGCGGAACACCGGCGAGGTCACCGGTAACAGGCGTCTTCAGGCCGAGGGTGGGGTCGATGAGGTGATGGGCAATGTGAAGCAGGCTGGCGAGAAGGTCAAGGACGCATTCCGCGGACGGAGTCCTCGCCGCCGCCAGCGCTAGGTTAGCTCCACCCGGGCAGCCGGACGGACGGTCAGCCGTCGAGGCGGCTTGCATGAACGATCTCTGGCGACTCGAACCCAACAAACAGCACGCCGAGAGCACGTCTGACGTGTCGACGCTGCTTCCGCTGAGGATGACCACCCATACCCGCGGGAGAGCTGGACGATATCAAGAATTTGAGTGCCATCATCGAGTTCACCGCGGCGAAGCGAATCAGACCCGGCAACGTCGCGATTTAGTATGGTTACCGTGTCGATGAACCTGATGCACCGGCGGCTCTGTAGGTCCGACAAGTGGGCCGATCGGATGCACTCGAAGGCATTACCGTGGGCCTGCGAGGGTATCCGGCTTGACGGCGACGTGCTGGAGATCGGGCCTGGCTACGGCGTGACGACTCGCTGGCTGCTGGAGCGCAGCGCCAGACTGACCGCCGTCGAGGTTGACCCCTGCCTCGCCGCAGACCTCCGCAGCGAGTTCGGCGAACGAGCTGACATCCACACGGGCGACGGTGCCGAGCTACCGTTCGCCGATGCTGCGTTTGACGCCGTCGTCTGCTTCACGATGCTGCACCACGTGCCCTCGCCCGAGCAGCAGAACCAGCTTTTCAGTGAGGCGGCGCGGGTGCTCCGCCCGGGCGGGACATTTGCCGGCTCGGACAGTCGGCTGAGCCTGCGGCTCCGGCTGTTGCACGTGCGCGACACGATGGTCGTGGTCGACCCGGCAACGCTACCCAACCGGCTGCACGCCGCCAGCCTGACCAACGCGCACACCAGCCTGGGCGCCCGCTCATTCCGCTTCCGCGCCACCCGCCCTCGTCCCACCGCCTGACCACTCTGCGAGTCGATTGTCACCGGCGTGCCTCTTCGTACTCCCGGTAAGCCGGCGACCGATCTAGCGCCTCCCAGAAACTGCTACCGGTCAGCGCCGGTGATGGTGAACCGGTCGTCCCTGCACTGGTCGAAGATGTCCTCCGGTCCCAGCTGAACGCATCTGATCTCCGTCTCGCCCGTTATGCCGGTTTCGTCGCCTTCTGTCGACCGCGATCCGGCTCCGAATGGCACTCGGCGGGGCGTTCAAAACCGCCATTCTGCTTCGAATGGCGGCGGGTGGAGGAGGGGCAGAGAACGGTGGAGGCGAGTTTGGGCAAGGTGGGTCAGTAGGTTCGGATTTGCGGTAGGTTCCGTGGGCGGAGGGGTCCGTCATGGAGAAACCAATCAAGATCGCCATTGCTGGCAGCGGCTACGGGCGGAAGGTAGCCTTGCCCGTCTACGTCGAATTGGAGGAGTTCGAGCCTGTGGCCGTGTGGTCGCGGCGGCCGGAGCGGGCACAGGAGCTGGCCGAGGAGGCCGGAGTGGGGCTGGGAACCGCCGATTTCGACGAGTTGCTGTCGGTGCCGGGGCTAGAGGCGGTCCATGTCGCCACCCCCGTCGCGACGCATGTCTCTTTTGTTGTCGCCGCTGCCGAGCGGGGCCTGCACGTCCTGTGTGAGAAGCCCCTGGCCGACAACCTTGAGGGTGCTCGCCGCATCGTGGCGGCTATTCGGTCGGCTGGAGTGGTGGGTCTGGTCGACTACGAGCTGCGGATGAAACAGACCCGCCAGCGGGTCATCGAGCGTGCACGCGAGGTCGTGGGACGCCCGCGAATGGCGTCGATCTCGCTGGTCCAGTCCGACCACGCCGACCCTGACTCGCGTCCCTACACCTGGGTACACGACTCGCGGCTCGGGGGAGGACGGCTTCAAGGATACGGGGTGCACGACCTCGATCTTTTGCTGGAGATATTCCCTGATGTTGAGGCCGTGGCCGCCACCACTGATGTCGGCGTGCCAGTCCGCAGGGCGGATGACGGGGAGCAGCGTGTGACGGCCGAGGATGCCTACGCGTTGCTCCTGCGATTCCGCGGCGGTGGCCTGGGGGTGGTGACCCTTGTGGCCACCGCACGACACGGGCGCAGCGACGTCATCGAGATCCACGGCGACGAGGGGACGGTGCGGCTCCACAGCGACCGGCGGGTCTGGTGGGGCCGCGCTGGTGAGGCGCTCCAGAGTGAAGGCCCGCTTGAGGAAAGCTCGACCGAGGCATTCAAGCGGGTGGCCCGCAACTTCTGGGCGACAGTCCGGAAAGGAGCCGCGCCCGAGCCATCGCTGGAGGAGGGGCTGCGTGTGCAGGCGATCTTCGACGCCGTTCGCACGGCAGACATCGAACGCCGCTGGGTACAACCCCAGCCCATCACCTCCCTCTAACAGCGTGCAGGCCCGCGGTCCGGCCGACGTGGCCGGAAGGTGAAAGCGAAACAAACCGGAGCCGTGCCGACTCTGGGTGTCATCAGCATGGGGGTGGGCATCCCGTCCTCTGGCGTGGGTGAGCGCGGAGTGCCGCAGGTCATACAGGTCCACCCGCCGCTGGCCTGCTAAACGTCGTTGATCGCACCACCCGCCCCGTACGACCGCGCGCCTCAAGGCACCATCTGGTGCGCCTGATGCCGCCGACTCATCCTCCGACCCAATACCAGCAAAACCGGCCGACGCTACTTCTACTACATCTGCCGCGGAGTCCAAGAAGCCGACTGCGACCTACCCGCGCTGCCCCTCCACAAAGTCGAACACGCCGCCACCGACCACTACAGTCAAATCAGCATTTTTCAACGACACTGTGCGACACTCGAAAACCTTGCCCTATCCGCAGCAAACGACTCGAAACAGACGACAACCAAGCTCCGTGCCTCCTGCGCGAACAACTCACCGAACTCGACCGCCAGGAAGACCGATTCCTCGACCTCATCGGCGATCCCGAATGGCCACAAGACAAAATTAAACGGCACCAAGACGCCACAGATCCTCACAACCGCCCAAGACGCACCAGAGGAGGTCACCCGAAACTAACCTCGGCGGCTTCTTGCCACCGCCCTCGCGGGTCAGAGTGCGAGTAAGGCCGCCATGGGGGGCCACCTGGGGGCCAAACCCAGAATCTAAGTGTTAGCAGCTCGAGCGTTCCGGTAATTAGCGCCTATTGGCGACACCGGGATCTACCAGCCATTCCGGGATCGCTTGCGGCGGTTATCGGAGAACAGATACCGGCTATAAACCATGGATAAAGCATGCATGGATTTTGCTCTACCGTGTGACTCCGGGTAACGGGGTCTGCATACTGCCCGATACCCCGGGCGAAAGCGGCCCCGGCCCGGCGTGAGGGCCGGACCGGGGCCTTGATCCAACAGCCTGACTTCGACAGGAGTGGACCCATGAATCAGTCAACCACCATCACGCAACCCCGCAACGGGCTCGGCACCGCAGGCATGGTGCTCGGCATCATCGCCGCGGCAATCGGGCTGATTCCCTTCCTCGGTTTGGTGTCCTTCCTCGTCGGCCCACTCGCGGTGATACTCGGGGCGATCGGCTGGACCCGCACTCGCGGCGCCTGGCGGGTAGCGGACAACCCCATCGCGTCCATGTTCGGTGTCGGGCTCGGCGTGGTGGGTGTCCTGTTCGCGATCTTGATGGTCGCGGGCATGAACGCCGTCGTCGGCTCATCTACGACCTCGGTGGGGTCTCTGCCGGCACCGGTCGGTGTCACTGCCGATGTGGCCATGCGGGACGTGACGGTGAGCCAGTGCAACGGTTCCGACCGGTTCGGCCTCGCCAAGGTCACAGTGCGGGTCACGAACAACACTGACCGGGTGCAGTCCTATCTGATCACGGTTAGCGTCAACGACGCCACCGGAAACCGTCTCAGCGAGGCCAACGGGGCCAGCAACTCCGTGGCCCCGGGGCAGTCCGCGACCGCAGAGCTGGTAGGCGGCGCCACGGAAGGCGCTGCCAACTGCACCGTCGCCAGCGTGAACCGCTTCCCGAGTTGACCCCAAACGAAAGCGGCCCCCTACCCGATGTACGGGTGGGGGGCCGCTGCTATCTCTGACTAGTGGAACTCGTCGGCCCGCACGCCGGCAGTGAACGCGGACCAAGCGGCCGCAGGGAAGCTCAGGGACGGTCCGTCCGGGTCCTTGGAGTCCCGCACGGCGTGGCCGCAAGGTAGGCCGGCCACCTCGACGCAGGCGGCCTGGCTGTTGCTAAAGGTAGACTTCCGCCACAGTGCGGGAGTTTGGTCATGTTTCATGTGGCTGCTCCTAGCCAATCAGTCACGGGTGTTTGGCGAGCTGCGCGATCATTGCGAGGCTCTCGGTGGGGCCGAGAGCCTGGCCGCGTAGCTCGCTGAACAGCCTAGCTAGCTCCGGCACGACGTCCTCGTCATCGATGACATGGCCGCCAACGACGTACTCCTGGTACCCGACGTCAGGGAGCGTCTGTGCGGGAAAACTCAGCAGACTGAACGATCCAGCCATGCCGACATGGAGCCCGAGATCGAACGGCAGTACCCGTAGTTCCACATTGAACCACTGCGCGGCCTCGATCAAATGAGGCAGTTGATTACTAACTGCCTGGTCGCGGGAGCAACGCATCAGGGCGGCTTCGGAGACCACGGCTCTGAGCTGCAGCGGATTCGGCCCGGTCAGCCGAGCTTGGCGCTGCAATCTCACTGCAACCCGCTTCTCGACCTCGTTGCCAGAGAGACGAACATCGACCTCGCACAGCCGACGCATGTAACTCTCAGTCTGAAGTAGTCCGGGGATGTTCTCGACTTCGGCCGTGCGAACCTCCAGCGCGTCGTCCTCTAGGCCGATGTAGCCAGCTTGTCGCTCCGAGAGTCCATAGGTGGACCACCAGCCGCGCTGAGCGGCTTCCTCTCGCATCTGCTCCAGTGCTGCAAGCTCTCCAGGAGCGTTGTAGTGATCACGCAACAACACGATGAGCTCCGAGTATGAGACGACGTTGCGACCGAGCTCTATTGCCGCGAGCCGCGATTTTGAGGTCTTGATAGCCGCCGCGACCTGCGGCCGCTCCATACCCGCTGCTTCGCGCAGCCGTCGCAGCTCGCGGCCAAGTTGAACACGTCTGACTGTCGGTCCTGCCATGGCGATGAGCTTAGCGGGGATCCCGGATCTGGAAACATCCCTACGGACTCGCCATCGTGATTCCACGATGCTACCTTCACGTCGTGGTGCCAGGGTAGGGCTGGCGCCCGCCGCTCACCCGGATCTCTCCCGTCGCTGGGTGAGCGGCACCCCAACGGGCCCGCCGCCGAGCCGGGCGAGGAGATGCGTGATGACTGAGCCAGGCATACCCAACGTCCGGTACCCGAACCGGCGCGTCATCCCGTCGCACTGCTCCCAGCACGGCGGTACGCCGGGCTTCACGAACCTCGTGCTCCGCAAGATCGGCCATGGGCGGATCGAGCTGGACCCGCACGCGGTGGGTGGGTGCGTGATCGTCCTCGACGAGGCGGCGGCCACCGAGCTGCGCAACATCCTCACGGAGTGGCCCGGATGAGCCCGCCCGTGAGATGGGGCCTGTCGATCGTGGACTGGCGGTACCACGCCGTCCAGGACCACGGCTGCCACCCCGGTGGCGCGCTCGTGGCCGAGTGCGGCCACGAGCTGCTCAGGGTGACCACGTTGCTCGACGAGATCGACAGTCGGCCGTGTGATGCGTGCGCGCGGCTGCAACTTGACTCCGCTGGCGGCCAGGAAAACACGGATTGAAAGAGAAAAGGAAGTGACCGATGTGAGCGTTCCCGGTGGCGTCTCCATCACCCGCGAAATCCGGATCATCATATCCCCAGCGAAACGCAGCCGTCAGCTACTTGACATCCATAGGAGGCATCGGTGCCCTCCGCGCCGCTGGCGTCGCTGACGCCGCCCGCAGCGGCCGGCTCGCCCGGACTGCGGCCTGCGCAAGATCAATCTCGCGGGGACTTCTCCCGGCCGTGTCTAGAGATCATCACGGCATCGCCGCCGCAAGGGCGATGCAAGTGACCCGTGGGGTGTTGTACGCTCTTTGTTACGACATATTGCGACAAGCGGTCGGCTGCGTGAGGAGCGTGTGATGGGTGGTGTGGTTGAGCCGACCGTGCGCCTGACGACGACGGCGGTGTCGGACAAGCCGCTGGTACGGATGTTCCTGAGCTTCGCGAAGCGGGACGCTGCGATCGTCGGGCGGTTGTGGGAGTTGTTGGCTCAGGCGACCGGGGTGGACCGGGGGTACCGGTTTGAGCTGTGGCGATTCGACGAGGCGATCCTGGTGGGCGAGGACTGGGATGCCCAGGTCCGGGAGGCGTTGGCGGTGAGTGAGTTGGGCTTGCTCGCGGTGAGTAACGCCTTCCTGGGCAGCGCTTACATCACCGGCGTGGAGCTGCCCGCACTGGTCGACGTTCTTGGTAAGCGCGCGATTCCGGTGTCAGTGCGGCGGACGAGCCGGCATGCCGACCTGCAGGGATTGGAGGGCAAGCAGATCTATGGCTACCAGCGGCCGTTCGGTGCGGTGCGTGGGTTAGCCGGGCAGGAGGTGTGGGTGAACGATCTGGTCGACCAGCTCCACCAGGTACTGGCCCGCTACACCGGCTCGGTAGCCGGGGCACGGTAACCACAGTGGAGAGGATCTCGCCGAGCACGGCGCGGGCCCGGTTGCGGTGGGTGCGGTTGAGCCAGCCCGACCATGAGGTGCTGGGTGCGCTGCTGGAGGAGCTGGGTGAGCGGGTCGAGTTGCCGGTGGAGCGGGCGCAGCAGGTGCTGTTCGCCGGGCGGACACCGGCGGCGGCGACCAAGGCGGTGGAGCGCTTGGTCAAGCTGGTCAACACCGCTGCCGCCGAGGATGGCGTCGACCTGCAATTGGAGGTCCGCGGTGCCAAGAAGTTGGGTGCCCGGGGCCGCCTGCTCGGGTTCTCAGCCGACTGTGTTGAGCCGGCCGGTGACCCGTTGCGTGAGCACGAGGCGGTCCGGGACGCGCTCATCGAGGACCGGCAGGCGACGTTGCTCGGGCCCCGAAAGATCGTGCTGTGTCACGCTCCGCGGGACGCCAGGTTGGCCGGCCGGTTGTGGGACCTGCTGACGCAGGCCCTGGACTGCGACCAGTCGCGGTTCGCGGTGTGGCGACCCGATCGGGACGTGTTGGCTGGCGATGACGCTGCCCAGCAGTTCCGGGAGGCGGTAGCGGATGGTGAGTTGGCGATTGTCGCGCTCAGCAACTCCTGGCTCGGCCAGCCCGAACTAGGCGAGGTGGTGCGGGGGCAGATCAAGGCCACCGGGTTGCTGCTCGTGCCGGTGAAGTTGCGGGAGCCCAACGAACACGCCATTGAGCCCGGGTTCGGGACCATGATCTATCCGCAAGATCTCCATAGC
>DATEMN010000158.1:0-3723 GCA_035275565.1 Pseudonocardiaceae bacterium
GAGCCACCGCGCCCGCCCCGGTAGCGGCACCGGCCCCGGCCGAGACGCCGGTACCAGCTCAGGAGCCGGCGCCCGGGCAGCCACCGGTACCGACGCCGCCCGGCGGCACCTGATGGGCACATCTCGCCCCCGGCGCCGACCGGGGTTATCGAAACGTAGTGTGCGCAGCCGGCTGGTGCTGGGGCGCATGGTGCTCGTCCTCGCGTTGTCGGCCGCTGGACTCAAGCTAGTCCAGGTGCAGGGATTGCAGGCGGCGGAGCTCTCGGCGCGCGCCACCGATCAGCGCACCACCGTCCAGACGCTGCCTGCTGAACGCGGCCGGATCACCGACCGTAACGGCACACCACTGTCGTTCAGCGTGGCTGCTCAGGCCCTGTACGCCCAACCCAACCGGATCGTTGCCGAGCAGCGCGCGGTCCGGGCCGATCCGGACCTGCACAAGCAGGCGATGGCTCGCCGGGTCGCGCAGGTGCTCGGGCCGCCAGTGTCTGAACAGGAGATCCTCAGCCGGTTGCGGAGTGACCGCACCACGGTGCTGCTCGCGCCCTTCGTGCAGCCCGCCCAGGCCAGAGCGATCCAGCAGGACTTCCCGGAGATCAGCGCGGAGCACCGGGAGATCCGGCAGTACCCCGGGGGTGAGCTCGCAGCCAATATCCTAGGGGTGGCGAACTGGCGGGCTGACGAGCGCAAAGTGCGGGGACTGGTCGGTCTGGAGAACTACGCCGACACCCTGCTGGCCGGCCGGGACGGTCGCCGGGTGGTGGACACCGCAGAGGGCTCGGACGCGATCATTCCGGGCAGCGAGCGTGCCGTCCGGCCCCCGGTACCCGGTTCGGGGCTAGAGCTCACTCTGGACTCCGACCTGCAGTTCACTGTGGCGCAGATGCTCGGCGACTTCGCGCGGAAACACCGCGCCAAGGGGGCCAGCGTGGTGGTGCTCGACGCTCGTACCGCCGAGGTCTACGCGATGGCCAACGATGTCACCTTCGATCCGAACAATCTCGCGGCGGCGACTCCTGAGCTGTTGGCCAACCCGGCGGTGTCGACACCCTTCGAACCGGGCTCGGTGAACAAAGTGGTCACCGCCGCCGCGGCGATCGAGAGCGGTGTCGTCCGGCCAGACACTCTGCTGCGTGTCCCCGGCGAACTCCGCATCGCCGACCGGACGGTCTCCGATGCGTGGCGACACGGCATCCTGAGCCTCACGTTCACCGGGGTGCTGGCCCGCTCGTCCAACGTCGGCACGCTGCTCACGGCACAGCGGGTCGGCGAGGACCGCTTTATGGACATGCTGGCCCGGATGGGTCTGGGCCAGCGCACCGACCTGGGGTTGCCCGGGGAGAGTGCCGGCCGGGTGCCGCCCCGTGACCAGTGGTCGGGCAGTACGTTCGCCAACCTGCCGATCGGTCAAGGGCTGTCGATGACCGTGCTGCAGATGGCCGGTATGTACCAGGCGATCGCCAACGACGGCCTGCGTATCCCCCCACGCATCGTCAGCGCCGAGATCGCCCCGGACGGCACCCGCATCGCGACCCCACGGCCCGAGGGCGTGCGGGTGGTCAGCCCGGAGACCGCGCGTACCGTGCGGGACATGCTGCGCGCCGTCGTCCAGGACGCGCCCGGGCAGCAGGGGACCAGCCCGCAGGCGGCGCTGGACGGTTACCAGATCGCCGCCAAGACCGGCACCGCGCAGCAGGTCAACCCCGCCTGCGGGTGCTACAGCAACTCCAGCTACTGGATCAACTTCGCGGGGATTCTGCCCGCCGACGCACCGCGCTTCGTGATCGGGATCACGCTCGATGACCCGGCCGTCGGCAACGCCGCTCCGTTGTTCCACGACATCGCCTCGTACCTGGCGGGGCGCTACCAGATCCCGCTGTCCCCCGGCCCCAGTCCCATCGCCACCCTCACCCTGGACTAGCGTGCCCGGCGAGGCCGACCCACCGTCGCCCACCGCCTGGGCCTCGCACGACCCCACCCGACTCCATGACCCTGACTGCACCTGTGACTTCCTCGTTGATCGAGACACCGCTGCGGCCGTCGCACACCGCCCCGATCCCGGTGCCTGCGCTCGCCGCGCTGGCTGGCGCGACCGTCCTCGGGGCCGCACCTCGGACCCGAGATCAGACCCTGGTCACCGGTATCGCGCTGCGTGCCCAGCGGGTGCTCCCCGGCGACCTTTTCGCGGCGCTGCCCAGCCTGACTCCCGGCCATCCGCATGGCGCCGACTTTGCCGGCACCGCGCTGGCGGCTGGGGCCGTCGCAGTGCTCACCGACCCCGCCGGTGCACGTCGCCCGGCGCTGGCCGGTGCCACCGTCCCGGTACTGGTGCACCCGGACCCCCGGTCGGTGTTGGGCACGCTGTCTGCCCGGATCTTCGGTGATCCCTCCACTCGGTTGGCGGTGCTCGGGATCACCGGAACCTCCGGCAAGACCACCACGGCCTATCTGCTCGAGGCGGGGTTGCGGGCAGTCGGGGTGACCACCGGCCTGCTCGGCACCGTCGAGACGCGCATCGGCGATGCGCCGCTACCCAGCGCGTGCACCACCCCGGAGGCGCCGGATCTGCAGGCGTTGCTGGCGCTGATGGTCGAGCGCGGGGTCACCCACGTGCCCATTGAGGTTTCCAGCCATGCGCTGGCGCTGGGCCGGGTGGCAGGTACCACCTTCGCGGTCGGCGCGTTCACCAACCTGTCCCAGGACCATCTTGATTTTCACGCCGACCTCGAGGACTACTTCGCCGCCAAGGCGACGCTGTTCGACGGGCGGGCCGGCGCCGAAGTAGTGTGCATCGACGATGCCTGGGGGCAGCGGCTGGTCACCAGTGCGACGACGACGGTGTCCCTGACCGGCCGGGCGACCTGGTACGCGGCTGACCTCGTGGCTCAACGGTCAGGCAGCCAGGCGTTCCGCGTCCTGGGTCCGGACGGCTTCGATCAGCGGGCCACGGTGCGGTTGCCGGGCACGTTCAACGTCACCAACGCGTTGATCGCGCTCGCGGTCGCGCACGCAGCGGGCGCTGACCCCCAGCTGGTCTTGCCGGGCATCGCCACCGCCGAGGTGCCCGGCCGGATGCAGCGGATCGACGCCGGCCAGGGTTTCCTCGCGGTGGTTGACTACGCCCACAAGCCGGCCGCGGTCGCCGCCCTGCTCGACGCGGTGCGTGCCCAGATCACCGGACGGCTGCTGGTAGTGCTGGGTTGTGGTGGGGATCGGGACACCGGCAAGCGGCCACTGATGGGTGCCGAGGCGGCCCGTCGCGCGGACCTGCTGGTGGTCACCGACGACAACCCACGCAGTGAGGATCCCGCGGTGATCCGCGCCGCGATGCTCGTCGGTGCCCGTGACGGGTCCGCGGACGTCGTGGAGATCGCCGACCGGGCCGAGGCGATCGGGTACGCCGTAGCCCGGGCCGGCCCCGGGGACGCGGTGGTCGTCGCAGGCAAGGGTCACGAGACCGGCCAGCAGGTGGGCGGCAGCACGCACCCATTCTCCGATACCGAGGTTCTCGCCGGGGCACTAGCAGACCGGAGCGACCGGTGATCCCGTTGACCCTGGCCGAGGTGGCCGATGCGGTAGGCGGCGCCGTGCACGGTGGTGACGGCACCGGAGTGGTCACCGGCAGCGTCGAGTTCGACTCCCGTCGGGTCGGGCCGGGCGGGTTGTTCGTCGCGGTGCCCGGCGAGCGGATCGACGGGCACGACTTCGCCGCCGCCGCCATCG
>DATEMN010000159.1:0-2038 GCA_035275565.1 Pseudonocardiaceae bacterium
AAGAACGCCTCGTCGCCCAGTGCACAGCGCACCGCGTGCAGGGTGAGGCCACCGCGTTCGTAGAGCCGGTCGTCGAACATCAGCTTGCGGCCCGGGTCGCCCAGGCGCAGGTCCTGCGGCAGCCCGGCCAGCCTGCGGTGCGCGACGGCGGCCAGCTCCTGCGCGCCGCGCCCGCCCGAGCGTTCCGACCACAGCCACTCCGCGTACTTGGCGAAGCCCTCGTTCAGCCAGATGTGCCGCCAGTCCGCGATGCTGACGCTGTTGCCGAACCACTGGTGCGCCAGCTCGTGCGCCACCAGCCGTTCCGAACCCCGCACCCCGTCCACGTGGTTGACGCCGAACAGCGACAACCCCTGTGCCTCCACGGGGACATCGAGCTCCTCGTCGGCGACGACCACCGCGTACTCACCGAACGGGTACGGCCCGAACAACTCCTGGAACAGTTCCATCATCGCGGGCTGCCGCGCGAAGTCCCGGGAGAACTCCGGCAGCAGATGCGCCGGGATGTGCCCGGCCTGCGGCACCCCGCCCGGACCCGGATCGCCCAGCAGCACCGTCTGGTACTTGCCGATCGACAGCCCGACCAGATAGCTGGACGTCGGCGCCGACTGCTCGTACACCCAGGTCGTCGTGGACGCCTTCGTGGTACGCGTCAGCAGCCGGCCCCCCGCCACCACCGAGTACGCCGACGGCGTGGTCACCGAGATCTGGTACGAGGCCTTGTCCGCCGGGCGGTCGTTGCACGGGTACCACGACGGGGCACCCACCGGCTGGCTCGCCACCAGCGCACCGTCCTGCAGTTCCTCCCAGCCGAGCCCGCCCCAGGGGCTGCGCACCGGCCGCGGATTGCCCGACCAGTGCACCTCCACCGTGAACGCGGCGCCCGCCCGGATCGGCTTGGCGGGGCGGATGCGCAGCCGCCCGCCCCGGTGCGTGTAGTGCGGCGCCTTGCCGTCGACCCGGACCCGGCCGATCCTGAAGTCGGCCAGGTTCAACAGGAAGTCGGGCAGCGCGGCCCGGCCCGCTATGGCGTTCAGCCGTGCCGTGCCGGCGAGCCGGTTGGGTCCCGGGCGGTAGTCCAGCGTGAGTTCGTAGCGGTGCACCCGGTAACGGGGATCGCCGTTGGCGGGGAAATACGGATCGGTGCCCGCCTTCGTTCGAGGGCTCACTGCTGCGTCTGCTCCCTGCGGTGTGCTCGTACATCGTGCCGGTGTACCGTCCCCCGGCCCGAGGCGCGTCACACCGCGTGAGCGGTGCTCGGCGCCGTTCACTTCCGCGGACGCCATGCCTCGATCGGGTTGCCCAGCCAGCGGGTGTCGTCGGGAACGGACTCCGCCGCCATGACCAGCGACGCGGGACCCAGAGTGGTGCGGGCACCGACGGTGCTGCCGGGCAGGACGATCCCGCCAGGGCCCAACGTGGCGCCCTCACGGAGGACCACAGTATCCGTCCGCAAGATCCGGTCGTGGAAGAGGTGGGTCTGCAGCACGCACCCGCGGTTGACGGTGGCCCCGTCGCCCAGCGTCACCAGGTCGGTCTCCGGCAGCCAGTAACTCTCCACCCACACACCCCGGCCGATCCGGGCGCCCAGCCCGCGCAGCCACAGCGTCATCAGCGACGTCCCGGGCACCGAACCCGCCAGCCACGGCACGGCCAGCACCTCCACGAACGTGTCCGCGAGCTCGTTGCGCCACACGAAAGCACTCCACAGGGGGTGCTCACCGGTACGGTGCCGGCCCACCAGCAGCCACTTCGCCAGGATCGACACCACCCCGGCCACCGCCCCGGCACCCAGCAGCACCCCACCCGCGAGCAGCCACCCCCAGCCGCCCAGCGAGCGGACGAGGACACCGAGCGCCGCCACCGTCAGCACCGCGAGTGCCGCCGAGCACAACACCGGCACGATCCGGCACAGTTCGACCAGCCCGCGCGCCCACAGCAGTCGCGCGGGAGGCTCGTACGTGCGGCTCCGGTCGCCGTCGGCGGCGGCCCGCGGCAGCTTCACCGGCGGCAGCCCCAGATACGACGTGCCCTTCTT
>DATEMN010000160.1:0-7160 GCA_035275565.1 Pseudonocardiaceae bacterium
GTCGGTCTCGGCGCGCTGCGCGAGGGTGGCCAGGTTGTCCAGGGCGCGCTGCACACGGGGATCGGTGAGGGCGTTCACACCAGCACCGCCATCAGGAAACCGGAGCCGTAGTCCGTGCAGAGGTCGATGGTGGTGCCACCCCGGAGGGAGCCGAGGTACACCGGCTGCCAGTCGTAGTCGCCCAGGTAGTCGTCGCTCAGGTCGTCGTTGCGGTGCTTGACGAGTTTGTGGGCGTCGCGGTGCATCTCGTCGGTGCCGGTCGCCATCCAGGCGTAGGCGTCGCGGAGCCCGTGGGCGTAGTCGCAGGCGGTGTCACCGGTGCAGGTGGTGCAGGGCAGGTGGTTGGCGAAGTGGTCGATGTCTGCGTCATCGCTGATGCGGTTTGCATCGCTGGCAGAATCAGTGCTCACGATCGGACCTCCGTCGTCCGGTCGAGGCCCCGCGTGACCGTGGTCGCGGTGCGCGGGGCCGCCTATATTTCAGGCGGCCCCGCCGAGGTCACCAGCCCCGTTCTCGCCATTCGGCGAGGTGGGGGCGCTCCGCGCCGAGGGTTGAGTCCTTGCCGTGTCCGGGGTAGAACCACGTCTCGTCGGGGAGCCGGTTGAACACCCGAGACTCCAGATCGTTCATTAACGAGGTGAAGTCCTCTGGGTGTCCTACCCGGCCGGGTCCGCCGGGGAATAGTGAGTCGCCGGTGAACAGGTGCGGTGTGCCGTCAGCGTCGCGATGCAGCAGGGCGATCGACCCGGGGGTGTGTCCGCGCAGGTGGATCACCTCCAGTGCCACGTGACCGACGTCCACCGTGTCACCGTGATCAACGAGGAGGTCCGGAGGAACCGGCAACGCGGGGGCGTCGACAGGATGCGCGACGGTCTGAACTCCGGTGGCTCCGGCCACTGCCCCCAGCGCCTGCCAATGGTCCCTGTGCCGGTGGGTGGTGACGATCGTTCGCAGGTCGGGCCGATCTGGGCCATGGCCCAGCAGATCCATCAACCGCTCGGCGTCGTTGGCCGCGTCGATCAGCAATGCCTCGCCGGTGGTCCGGCAGACCAGCAGATAGGCGTTGTTGTCCATCGGCCCGACCGAGACCTTGGTGACGGTCAGCGCGTCCAGAGTCCGCCGTTGCGCCGGCCCGCCCGGTTGCACAGCGCCGTCGTAATCCTTGAGGATGTCCACAGTCGTTGACCGTATCGTGGCCATGGAACCCGCCCCGGCGAGCACGACGGTTAACGACCCCTTTGGTTGAGCGGGTCGATCCAGCGGACCTCGCCGACGAACCGCGCGAAATCCGTGTCGGTGGAGACTACGGCGTAGAGCAGGATGTGTCCGCCGCTGCGCGGCCCCCGCGCCGTCGTAGTCCTTGAGGATGTCCACCGTCGCCGACTGTGAACCGCCGCAAGGCCCCACCGCGAGACCGGTTCTGTCAGACCGGGCGCATAGCATGGGCGGAGCCAACCCAGCCCCGGACACGCCGGGTTCGAAGGGAGCATCCGATTCGATGGAGAACAGTGGCTGACCGACTCGTCGTCCGTGGCGCTCGCGAGCACAACCTGCGCGGCGTCGACCTCGACCTGCCCCGGGATAGCCTCATCGTGTTCACCGGCCTATCCGGCTCCGGCAAGTCCAGCCTCGCCTTCGACACGATCTTCGCGGAGGGCCAGCGCCGGTACGTTGAGTCGCTGTCGGCCTATGCCCGTCAGTTTCTGGGACAGATGGACAAGCCCGACGTCGACTTCATCGAGGGCTTGTCACCCGCGGTGTCGATCGACCAGAAGTCCACCAGCCGCAACCCCCGTTCCACCGTCGGCACCATCACCGAGGTGCACGACTACCTGCGGCTGCTCTACGCCCGGGCCGGGGAGCCGCACTGCCCGGCGTGCGGTGAGCCGATCTCCCGGCAGACCCCGCAGCAGATCGTCGACCAGGTATTAGGACTGGAGCCTGGCACCCGGTTCCAGGTTCTGGCGCCGGTGGTGCGCACCCGCAAGGGCGAGTTCGTCGACCTGTTCGCCGAGCTGCAGTCCCAGGGCTACGCCCGGGTGCTCGTCGACGGCACCGTGCACCAGCTCACCGACCCCCCCAAGCTGAAAAAACAGGACAAGCACGACATCTCCGTGGTGATTGACCGGCTGTCGGTCAAGGACAGTGCCAAGCAGCGCCTCACCGACTCGGTGGAGACCGCGCTGCGGCTGGCCGACGGTCTGGTGGTGCTCGATTTCGTGGACCGCGACGGGCATGACCCGCACCGGCAGCGCCGGTTCTCCGAGCGGATGGCCTGCCCCAATGGCCACCCCATCGGCGTCGATGACCTGGAACCGAGGTCGTTCTCGTTCAACTCGCCCTACGGTGCCTGCCCGGAGTGCACCGGAATCGGGGTGCGCAAAGAGGTCGATCCCGAACTGGTGGTGCCCGACGAGGAGCTCTCGCTGGCCGAGGGGGCGATCGCGCCGTGGGCCACCGGGCAGACCTCCGACTACTTCCAGCGGCTGCTCGAGGCGCTGGCCGAGACGGTCGGCTTCCGGATGGACACCCCATGGCGGCGGCTGCGGGCCAGCGCCCAGAAGGCGGTGCTGCACGGCAGCGACGAGCAGGTGCATGTCCGGTACCGCAACCGATACGGCCGTGAGCGCGCCTACTACGCCACTTTCGAGGGTACTATCCCGTTCCTCGAGCGGCGGATGAACCAGACCGAGTCGGAGTACATGCGCGACAAGTACGACGGCTACATGAGAGAGGTGCCTTGCCCGGCCTGCCGCGGAACCCGGCTCAAGCCGGAGATCCTCGCGGTCACTCTGTCGCACACCACGGACGGTAAGAAGTCCATCGCGGACGTCTCCGCGCTGTCGGTCCGCGACGCAGCGGGGTTTCTCGACGGCCTGCAGCTCGACACCAGGCAAGCGATGATTGCCGGTGCGGTGCTCAAGGAGATTCAGGCCCGGCTGCGGTTCCTGCTCGACGTCGGGTTGGACTACCTGTCCCTGGACCGTGCCTCCGCCACGCTGTCCGGAGGAGAGGCGCAGCGGATCCGGCTGGCTACCCAGATCGGCTCCGGGCTGGTCGGGGTGCTCTACGTGCTGGACGAGCCGTCGATCGGTCTGCACCAGCGGGACAACCACCGGCTGCTGGCCACCCTCACCAGGCTGCGTGACCTGGGCAACACGCTGATCGTGGTCGAGCACGACGAGGACACCATCCGCGCCTCCGACTGGGTGGTGGACATCGGCCCCGGGGCGGGGGAGCACGGCGGTCGGGTGGTGTACAGCGGCCCGTTTCACGGACTGGAGCAGCACGACACGTCGATCACCGGCGCCTACCTGTCAGGTCGGCGGAGCATCCCGGTCCCGGCCGTCCGGCGTCCCGTGGACCGCTCGCGACGGCTGACCGTGGTCGGGGCGCGAGAGCACAACCTGTGCGGCATCGACGTGTCCTTCCCGCTCGGTTGCCTGGTCTCAGTGACCGGGGTGTCCGGTTCGGGCAAATCCACGCTGGTTAACGACATCCTCGCGACCGTGCTGGCGAACCGGCTCAACGGCGCCCGGCAGGTGCCCGGCCGGCACACCCGGGTTACCGGATTAGACCAGGTCGACAAGCTGGTCAAAGTCGACCAGTCACCAATCGGGCGGACCCCCCGATCCAATCCGGCCACCTACACCGGTGTGTTCGATCGGATCCGCAAACTCTTCGCCGCCACCACCGAGGCGAAGGTCCGCGGTTACCAGCCTGGGAGGTTCTCCTTCAACGTCAAGGGCGGCCGCTGCGAGGCGTGCGCTGGCGACGGCACGATCAAGATCGAGATGAATTTCCTGCCTGACGTCTACGTGCCGTGCGAGGTCTGCGGGGGTGCCCGGTACAACCGGGAGACCCTCGAGGTGCACTACAAGGGCAAGACCATCGCCGAGGTGCTCGACATGCCGATCGAGGAGGCGGCGGCGTTCTTCGAGCCGATCTCGGCGATCCACCGGCACCTCAAGACCTTGGTGGATGTCGGGCTGGGCTATGTGCGGCTCGGGCAACCAGCGCCGACGCTGTCCGGTGGTGAAGCCCAGCGGGTCAAGCTGGCCAGTGAGCTGCAGAAGCGCTCCACCGGCCGTACCGTCTACGTGCTCGACGAGCCCACCACCGGCTTGCACTTCGAGGACATCCGCAAGTTGCTCGGGGTCATCAACGAGCTGGCCGACAAGGGCAATACCGTGATCGTCATCGAGCATAACCTCGATGTGATCAAGTCCTCGGACTGGGTGATCGACATGGGTCCAGAGGGCGGTGCAGGCGGCGGTACTGTGATCGCCGAGGGTTCCCCTGAGCAGGTCGCCGCGATCGACACCAGTTATACCGGCCAGTTCCTGCGTAACGTCGTCGACGTGCAGTACCCGACGTCGGCACGGCGTCGCCGGGCTACCGCTGCCGGGGCAAGCAGGTGACCGGCGTGGTGGGCCGCTGCTTGCTTGCCATAGTGGTCGGCCTGATGCTGATCGTCAGCGGCTGTACGGCTACCCAGTCCACCAGCCCCCCACCTCCCGCTGCGCCGCCCCCGTCCAACGAGGTCGGCCCGCTCCCGGCGGACTGCGCCGACCGGATCACCGGATCCGATCAGGCCAGCGCAGCCTTGGCGCGGGCTCGCCCCGGCAGCACTGTGTGCTTGAGCGGCGCCGGTTTCACTGACGCGGAGCTGGAGGTGACGACCTCGGGAACGCGTGAGCAGCCGATCCGGATCATTGCCGATGGCGCAACCATCCGCAGCATGAATGTCAAGGCCGACTACGTCATCATCCAGGGCCTGACGCTGCGAGATGGGGATGGTCTGACGATGACCGGTCGCGGACTCGTCGCTCGGGATAATGTGATCTATAACGCGGCTGAGCACGGTCTCGTCTGCCAGGGTTGCACTGAAGCGACCATCGAGTCGAATACCGTGCAGCGCGCCGACGGGACCGGGATCTACGTCGCCGGGCAGCGGATCATGGTCCGGAACAACACGGTGAGCGAGTCGGTACTGCGCACTCAGGACGACGCTGACGGCATCCGGTTCTTCGGTGTCGGTCACCGGTTGATCGGGAACACGATCAAAGACATCAAGGCGTCCGGCTACCGTGACGAGGGTCCGCACACCGACTGCTTCCAGACCTATAATAACGGCCAGGCCCCACCCACCTATGACATCGTCATCGCTAACAACATCTGCACGAACGTCGACGTCCAGTGCCTGATCGCCACCATCGACGACCGCGGGGACCGTGGCGCTCCAGGGGGACCGACCACGATCACCTTCGAAGGCAATACCTGCCAGGTCAACGGTTCCCAGGCCGTCTTGCTGCGGAACTTCTCCGACGTCATCATCCGTGGCAACGACTTCTCCGGCCCCGGTGACCGCGCGGTGCAGCTCACCGGCGCGTCAAACGGTGTTGCCGTGATCGACAACACCGTGGCGGGTCGGATGCGCCCGTTCGAGATTGACCGGCAGTCCGAGCGAGGATTTCAGGAGTCCGGCAACACCTCGCGCTGACCAGATCTCCTAGACGCCGGCCTGCGAGGCGAAGTGTCGCAGCCGCAGGCTGTTGACCACTACGAACACCGAGCTGAACACCATGGCGGCCCCGGCGAGCATCGGGTTGAGCAGCCCGGCTGCGGCGAGCGGCAGGGCTGCGACGTTGTAGGCGAACGCCCAGAACAGGTTTCCCTTGATCGTGTTCAGCGTCCGGCGGGACAGCCGGATCGCGTCCGCGACCGCGCGGAGGTCGCCGCGGACCAGCGTGATGTCGCCGGCTTCGATGGCGACGTCGGTGCCGGTGCCCATGGCGAGCCCGAGGTCGGCCTGGGTGAGTGCGGCGGCGTCGTTGACCCCGTCGCCGACCATCGCCACGACCTTGCCCTGCGCCTGCAGCCGTCGCACGACGTCGACCTTGCCGGCTGGCAGCACCCCGGCGATCACCTCATCGATACCGACCTGGGTTGCGACGGCCCGCGCGGCGGCAGTGTTGTCGCCGGTGAGCAGGACCGGGGTCAGGCCCAGACCGCGCAGCTGCATGACGGCCTGCGCCGAGGTGGGTTTGACGGTGTCGGCGACGGTCAGCACAGCGCGGGCTACGCCGTCCCACGCCACCGCGATCACGGTGTGACCGTCTGCTTCGGCGGCTGCCTGGGTCGCCGTCAGCTCGGGTGTGAGCGGAACGTTCCACTGCTCCAGCAGCGTCGAGCGCCCGACAAGCACCGCGTGCCCGTCGACCACCCCGTGCACCCCGAGGCCGGCGAGATTGGCGAAATCCTCGACGTCGGGCAGCGTGCCGAGCCGTTCGCGCGCTCCGCGGGCGACCGCGGCGGCGATCGGGTGCTCGGAGGCGCTTTCCAGCGCTCCGGCCAGCCGCAGCACCTCAGCCTCGTCGATCCCGTCGGCGACGTGGACGTCGCCGAGCGACATCTGCCCGGTGGTCACCGTGCCGGTCTTGTCCAGTACCACCGTGTCGATCCGCCGGGTGGACTCCAGCACTTCCGGACCCTTGATCAGGATGCCTAGCTGGGCGCCCCGGCCGGTGCCGACCAGCAGCGCGGTCGGGGTGGCCAGACCCAGGGCGCATGGGCAGGCGATGATCAGCACCGCGACCGCCGCGGTGAATGCCGCCGCGGCGCCGACACCCGTGCCGAGCCAGAACCCGAGGGTGACCGCCGCCAGGATGATGACGATCGGCACGAACACCCCGGAGATCCGGTCGGCCAGGCGCTGCACGGTGGCCTTGCCGTTCTGGGCGTCTGCCACTAGCTTGGCCATCTGGGCCAATTGCGTATCGGCGCCGATCCGGGTGGCGCGCACGACCAGCCTGCCACCAGCGTTGACGGTGGCGCCGACGACCGCGTCGCCCACTCCGACCTCGACCGGCACCGACTCGCCGGTGAGCATCGAGGTATCCACGGCGGACGAGCCGTCTTCGACCACGCCGTCGGTGGCGATCTTCTCGCCCGGGCGCACGACGAACTCGTCGCCGGCGGCGAGCCGGTCGATGGGAATCCGCTCCTCGCGCCCGTCGATGAGCACGGCCACGTCCTTCGCGCCGAGCTCGAGCAGCGCCCGAAGTGCCGCTCCGGCAGCGCGCTTGGATCGCTTCTCGAAATACCGGCCGGCGAGGACGAACATGGTCACCCCGGCGGCGACCTCCAGGTAGATAGCT
>DATEMN010000161.1:0-3448 GCA_035275565.1 Pseudonocardiaceae bacterium
TGACTACCACCCTCACCAGCACGCCCCTGACCGCCACCCTCACCGGCCACACCAACTCCGTGACCTCGCTGGCATTCAGCCCCAACGGCCACACCCTCGCCACCACCAGCAGCGACACCACCACCATGCTGTGGGACCTCACCGACCGAGCCCACCCCACCCGCACCGCCACCCTCACCGGCCACACCCACGACGTGAATGGGGTGGCGTTCAGCCCCGACGGCCACACCCTCGCCACCACCAGCAATGACACCACCGCCGGGCTATGGGATCTCCGTGGAATCCTCCAGCTGTCAGGTCATCTCACGAGCTGGTCATGTGCAGCTGCTGGAGGAGGCCTTGCCCAAGAACAGTGGAATACCTTCGCTCCGGGTATTCCCTACCTGCCCACCTGCTGAGCCGAGAAGCGCCCTTGCACATGTCCCATCAGCCGGGGGGCCGCTACTGGAGACGCTTAAGGTCGGGACTGGCGCGGCGTCTGGGTGCAACTGAGCCGACATTGAGACGGAGCGCGATGGGTGCGACGAGAACCACCAGCATCTACACTGGTTAAGGTGGTGGCCAGGGACGGGGTCGAACCGTCGACCTTCCGATTTTCAGGACTCCGGTGATCAGTACGCGTCCGGTCGGCACCGTCCGTGACCTGCGCCGAAGCCTCTTCACGGCAACGGGCGAACACCCACGAACGACCGCGAATGAGACGGAAATAGAGACGACTCAGGGCAGGCAACGCGAGAACAGATCGGGCGCGTGCGTGCGCGCCGTCAAATCCGACCCGGGCTGCTCTGGAAGTCACCGGCCAACCCGCCACAGGTCGACCAAGGGAGCGGAGTGGATGCTGGTAGCGGTGGGAATGAACCCACGGAGGGCGTGAACCCTCACGCGCTTTCGAGGTCTGCGATCGGCCCTTCAGCCCAGATCGCCTGGTGTGTTTCAGCAGGTCACGGACTCGGTTCGGTCTTCCGTGAACGTCCATGATCCTGAGCGAATGAGACCCTGAGCGGGGGCGGGCCTCGCCTGAAGACTCGCTGCTGGGCACGCCGCATACACAGGTTCGGCTGGCGGGCCGCAGGTCTGCTTGTAATCATGTAAGTGCCCCGAAAAGTTCGGTTCTGGCCGTAGATATTGTCGGTGGTGACCCACCTGAGCGTCCCGGCCTGCTGTGCACGGGCCAGTATCGCCACCCCGTCGGACCCGACCCCTGGCCGTTATAACTGTTCTGTTATAAGATCACGATGCACTGGCAGGTGGTCTTCACCGACGAAGCCCGACAGGAGTTCAACCAGCTTCCCGCACGGGAGCAATCAGCCATGATCCACGCACTCGACAAGCTCGCAGCGGAGGGACCGGCCCTTCCCTATCCGCACTCCAGCGCGGTGCAAGGTGCCGATCGTCTCCGCGAGCTGCGCCTGCGTGCGGGACGGAGCGCCTGGCGGGCTCTCTACCGGCGGGTGGGAGAAGTCTTCGTCATAGCGGCGATCGGACCAGAGGCACAGGTGGACAGGCGGGGCTTTGGACGAGCGGTTGCCGCGGCGCAGGCTCGGCTCGACCTGATTGAGGAGGACTAGACATGAAGCTTTCCGACCTGACCAGCGCTGATGAGGTGAAGACTGAGGTGCTCAGCAATCCTGCGGTACGGGCGGAATGGGACCGTACGGCCGTGGCCCGGGAAGTTGCGAGCCGCGTGGTGCGCTACCGAGTTGAGCACGGCCTCTCGCAGTCAGAGCTAGGCGCCAAGCTGGGGGTGTCGCAGCCCTACGTCGCGCGGTTGGAGAGCGGTGATCGGTCGCCCACGCTAGCCACGTTGGCGCGACTCGCTCAGCGACTCGGTTTGGAGTTCCACATCGACGTGACCCCGACCAACGTCCGCATATCTGCGTGAACGCCCATGAGTCAAACCTGTTCACTCCCGGGTAAGCGACGTGCGCCAGGTGACGATCACTGCCAGACGGATCGTCTGCGGACGGGCCGGCGGATGGGTGCGCGAAGCGGGCTTGAGACGGGTCAGCCCGAACGTGGATCACGGCCCCCACTTGTGGGGTGCTGGGCTGATTCAGGAACTACGGGCATGCCTGCACCACTCTGGGTGGCTGGTCGGAAAACTTGATCACGTCGCACCGCGGGGCTGGAAGCTGACCTGGCTCTGCCCGAGATCCTCTCCGCGGACGTGAGCGGCGCGCTGACTGCGTCGATCGTGGAGGTAGCCGAGTGTGTCCAGGCTGCGGTAGCCCTGCCAGCCGTCAGTGATCACCCTCGCGCCTGGCGCGACGTGATCGGTCAACGGCGCCATCCGACACCGGCCGAGCCCCTTCGGTTTGCGAACTTCGACAGCGATGCCGGTCTTACTTTCCACAGAACCGCCCACCGCGCAATCCGGCCTCATCGCCGTCGATGTAAGTCTCGTCCGCCTTTACCGTCCTGGCCAGTCGGTCCCGGCCGGGACCGACTGGCACACAGCGAAACCGATGCAGCATCATCCACGCAGTCTGACACGAACCGATTTCCAGCGCCTGTCCAGTCTTTAGGCAACGCTAAATCATCGCACATCAACCATAAGAGGGATGGCTAGCGTCAAGTCTTGTCCATTCGAGAGTTCCCATGTGGCTCGATGGAGGCGGTACGCTCATCGAGGACCTTGAAGGGCGCGTCGGAGTGTGCGAGCTCGGATGGATCACATTGCAGGGCGACGCGCTGGGCGAGACGTAGCGCTCGGTAGGCCCGAAGGTACGTCTGTCGTGCTCTTGGTATTGACACTCACGTTTCTCACGTCGATTATTTCCGAAGTGCGAAACAAGCTACCCGAGCATGGTGCCACCGCTGCCAATGATCGCACCGAGAAGTGCGACTACGGCCGGTCCCTGTATACTTCCGTCGCCACACGCGAGTAGAGTTGAGGGTATACATGGGCGCGGAGCGCGCAACCTTGAACCCTCAAGCCCTGCCGTGCACAAGGTGCGGAGCGCAACGAAACATGAGCCGGAGAACAGCCATGATGCACAGTTAGTGAGATTCTGCCCGCTGCCGCCGGTGGCTTTCCGGTGGTCCCGTGCGAACAAGCACGCGAGAGGCACGAAGCACGATCACCCAAGGCCGCTCTCCGAGTGTTGATCTGCCGCAGGTGTGCTGGTCGTGGTGAGGGGATGGGATGCTGGGTGGTGTGTCGCGGCCTCGGCGGGTGTTTGTGAGTCATACGTCGGAGTTGGCGCGGTTTCCGGCCGGTGGGTCGTTTGTGGCGGCGGCGGAGCGGGCGGTGTCTCGGGCTGGGGATGCCCTTGTCGAGATGGCGTATTTCGGGCCGCGGGAGCAGCTGGTCTGCCTTGTTCTTTCCGGACAGCTGTTTAATTGCTATGTCATGCTGCGAACTGTCGGTTCAGGTACTCCTCGTAGACCTCTTGCGGGGTCTGGTATCCGAGCGCCGAGTGGAGACGTTTGGTATTGTAGCGGAATT